>JBGSXG010000001.1:0-4239 GCA_041751485.1 Minisyncoccia bacterium
ATCTCCCCTTCCGCTGTAATGAATACACGTTGTCCGGGAAATATATAATCGCCGCATATCGAACAGGTTCTTCTTTTTTCTTCAGGAATCTTGGAGACCCTCCTTTTCCACCTTTCCCACTGAATCTTCTCATTAACTAACTGTACCCAGCAAGAAATCATCTCTACTCCTCCTAAAATGTAGTGTCTATCTCTATTCAGAGATTAGCATGTGCCGGCCTTTAGGCAAGAGGACTCAGGTAAATAACCAAAAGAGACACGGCCGTCCACCAACCCACAAAAGACACAACAAAACTTACAACAATTTTATTCTGAAGAGATTGTGGCAATAGTTCTCTACTCCTGCCTTCTCGCTCTTGTTTCAAAAGCCTTGGAGAAACATAAAAAGAAAGAAAGATTCCATTTGCAACAAGAACAAGTGCAATAGTGGCATGAGCAAGTGGAATACCAGAAAAACTCTGGCCCCAATAAAAGATAATGCCTCCAATTATAGCCAGGCTCATTCCAAGCCAAATAAGAATTTTGGTCACTTTGTGTGAACGGATAGTAACTTCAGTCCAATACGCTGACTTTCTGCCTAAAAAACCGAGTATATCAATAACCGTCACAGCACCCAAGCCGATGATGAATCCGGCTACCAAAATAAAAAGTCCGATGTTCATAGAAAAAGTATAGCACGGGCTTTCTTGCTTTTATTTAGAAATATTGCAATATGCAATGCAGAAACTCTGTTCACGAAAGGAACAACCCATGAACCTTGGAATTGGTCGGGGACTGGAAAAACTCTGGTGGTGGTCGGAATACTGGTTCGCTCGACTGTTCGGAAAGCGAACTACCTGCGCAGGGTGTGAGAAACAAGAAACATTCCGGACACAACGATACAAGGTCGAGGACAAGCACGGCACACGTTTCTGCTACCTGCGACAGCCTCGGGACAATCAGTACTGCTCTGAATGCCTGAGCAAGTCTTTGGGCGTCTGTGCCCAGTGTGGAGACACGCTTCACCCGCAAGAACGCTTAATTCTTTGCTGGCTGCCCAAGCAACAGAAACCAAAACCCAATTCGGTGATTATGGAGGATGGACAGGCAGCATGTTGCGCTGGAACACATTGCGTTGGAACGGCAGCCTACCGGAGACAAGTCTACTGGATGCCGCCTGGCAGGGTCGTGGCATTTGACTAGGCCTATACGAAACCCCGCGGCGCTGCGCGCCGCGGGGGATTTTTTTTCTTTTATTTTTCCAGGTTTTAAACTCTCACACTACACCTCCTCAACAAGCATCATGTTCGTACCAATCTCTTGCTTCTTGCCAAAAGGTACTCCGGCGACAATCACCACCTTATCTCCTTTCTTTGCAATTTTTGCTTTTAAACACTGATGTCTAACAAATTTCATCACATTTTCAATATCTTTTTCTCGTTTCACTTTAAGCGGATAACAACCTCCCACAAGAGCTAATCTGTGAAAAGCCTCATCGTTAGGAGTGGCCGCAATAATTCCAGCATCTGGTTTAAATCTAGAGATCATTCTTGCAGTGAAATCTGACTCTGTAAGTGCAAATATCAGCTCTGCGCCAATATCGTTTGCTGTATTTACCACAGAAGCAGACACTGAGTCTTCTACCGACACAACACCTTCTCCTTCTCCAGAATTCACCGCAAAATCAAGAGGCATATTTGGCTCAACTTCAAGCGCAACTTTTGTCATCACCTCAACAGCCTCAACGGGAAACTCTCCTAAGGTTGTCTCTTCTGAAAGCATAATTGCATCTGTTCCATCAAGTATAGCATTAGCCACGTCTGACACTTCAGCACGAGTTGGCACTGGAGAATGAATCATAGACTCTAACATTTGTGTTGCGGTGATCACCGGCTTTCCAAGAAAATTACATCTTTCAATAATCTCCTTCTGAATAAGTGGCACTTGTTCTGCGGGAACTTCAATGGCCAAGTCTCCTCGAGCAACCATTACTCCGTCTGTTACTTCGATAATCTCTGCAAGATTGTCGACAGCCTCTTGTGTCTCAATCTTTGCAATGATTCTGGCATTACATTTCTTGTTTTTAAGAATTGCTCTCAATTCTTGTATATCCTCAGGTCGGCGAACAAAAGAAAGAGCTATGTAATCTACTTTATTTTTTACACCAAACTCCAAATCTTTTTTATCCTTAGCCGTAAGAGAACTTACTTTTAAATAAGCGCCTGGAAGATTAACTCCGCGTCGTCCCTTGCACTCTCCTCCAACAAGCACTTTACACACAACGTCTGTAGAAGTAGTTTTAACAACCTGTAGCTTCTTCTTTCCGTCATCAACCAAAACAATACTGCCCTTTCGCAACTCCTGCGGGAGGGTCTTATAATTTATATATACTCTGGTCTCATCACCTACGATTTCTTTTGTAGTAAAAGTAAATTGCTTACCTTTCTTTAGAGTAACCCGACCATTTTCTGTACCAAACTCTCCGGTACGGATCTTGGGACCAGAGAGGTCTTGCAGGATGGCAAGCGGTCTTCCAGTTTCTTTTCTAACTTTTAGAATATTATCTACCTTGGCTTGCTGTTCGGCATGATCTCCATGAGAAAAGTTCAAACGGCACACATTTAGGCCCGCTTCTTTTAATTTCAACAACATCTCGGCGCTCTCAGTTGCCGGACCAATTGTTGCCACTATCTTTGTCTTTTTGTGATGAATCATTTGATATTTCTATATTAACCTGAAGCGCCTATGATACCTTATTCTGTGCCAATGTGAAAGGACATCTGATAGAATAGTCTTATGTTTTCAACAATAATAGCAATCATCCTTTTTGTTTTTGGTTTCTTTATTTTAATCAAAGGTGCCGACTTCGTTATCCGCGGCGCAACCTCTGTAGCACATTACTTGGGCGTTTCTGAGTGGCTAATTGGAGTAGTGATTGTTGGAATTGGAACCTCTCTTCCAGAGCTTGCCATTAATATCAATTCTGCCTTTGAAGGAACCAGCGTTGGAGTCGGTACCGTCTTTGGATCAAATCTTTTCAACATGCTGGCAATACTTGGTATGGTGGCTTTTATTTCTCCAGTAGTTATGCGTCCTGAATGGATACGCAGAGATCTACCTATAAACATAGGAGTGATTATGCTTACTGGTGCTGCTCTATTGTTCCCGATCTCTGGTGGCAACTATTACGGTATTACTAGGCCCGAAGCATTATTATTATTTATGGCTTTCATTGTCTGGATACGCTTTATGGCTCTCCGAAAAGACGATGACATTGAGCAACCCCACTCTGAATATGCCGATACTTCTGCGTGGTATATTTCTGCCCTTCTCATTGTAGCTGGTCTTGTAGGTGTCTTTGTTGGTAGCGAATGGATTGTTGATGGCGCTCAAAAGGTGGCTCGCTTAGCAGGCATGAGTGAAGGTCTAATTGGATTAACCATCGTAGCGCTAGGAACGTCTATTCCAGAAATTGCTATCTCTATTAGAGCCATCACAAAGAAAAACACAGCCTTAGCAATTGGAAATATACTTGGATCAAATATATTTGACCTAATTGGCATTTTTGGAATCGCCGGACTCATAGCAACTATTCCAATGCCAGAAGCATTTTTATTTGACTATCTCTTCTTATTGTTCACGTCCATCCTTCTTTTTGCCTTTATGTTTATTGGCAAAATTAACACCATATCTAAGACACAAGGACTTATACTGATACTTACATATTTTACCTACCTGATTATTATCATCATTAGGGGCTAGTTGTTTTATGGAAGATTTTCTGATAACGTAACCGTTATTGCGCGCGTAGCTCAGTTGGTAGAGCATTCGACTGATACTCGAAAGGTCCTAGGTTCGATCCCTAGCGCGCGCACCACAAGAGTACTTCCATTTTTACGGTCGCCCGGGAGGCTTCCTAAAAACTAGGTCGCACAAACAAAAGAGCCGGGAGCGAATAGCTTCCGGCTTTTGCATAAGAAAAAAGGCCCGGTCGCACAACGTTGTGCAAACCGGGCCCGGGGTTGGGTCTTTGACCTCAATCCTCCTGATACGAGGAGACAAGCTCCTCGAACCGAGGATCGCCACGCTCGACCTTCCCCTCCGGGGTGTCGAACGCCACGATCCTTCCTCCTTCACGGATAGGTGTTGGTTTGTCGAGGTTGTGGGCAACGCCCATAAACACGACAATCCCAACTCCGACAAGAAACACGATACCGACAATGTTCTGCAATAACGTTTTCACAACAAATCGTTTCAGTTG
>JBGSXG010000002.1:0-1868 GCA_041751485.1 Minisyncoccia bacterium
GGGTTAATCATAGACAGACTTTTTCCACGTTTACTGATAACCCCTTGGACTTTTACTTGTGAGCCATCTTTTATCATCTTGGCAATGTAGGGTTGAGAGAACCAGACGATTTTAATACTTCCGGAATCATCTTTAAAACTAGCTTCGGCCATAGGCACACCTCCGCGGAAACTCTTCTTGGTTTTTAGCTTGTCGATAGTTCCGTACAGGGTTACATACTCACCAACAGAAGTGTTGTCGATGGTATTGGCTTTGGCCACTTCTCCGTAGTTTCTAGGGAAATAGAAAAGAAGTTCTTCAATAGTTTCCAGACCTAATTTCTTGAGAGCTTTCTGCTGGGGTGCCAGTAGGCGAAAGTGTTTTTGAATAGGATCTTTAAGATTCATTTTGACAGTATACCGCATGGACTGTGTATTACTTATGCCGGAAGAATAGATATGGATGTTATCATTATTTATGAAGGTCGAACTTTAATTATAGTAAATTTGTCTCGTATATGAAAAAAGTTTCATTTGTTTTGGTCATCATCGGAGCACTCAACTGGGGTTTGGTTGGTATTGGTAATTTTTTGGGTTCTAACCTGAATCTCGTTGATTTGCTAATCGGTTCATGGTCAATGCCTCTTGCTAACATTGTATACATCCTTGTCGGTCTTGCCGCTGTGGTGTATCTTATTCCAGCAAAGAGCAGTTCTCCCGCTTCTGTACAACAAGGACCACAACAAACTACACAAATGTAGTTTTGTCTGTGTCTATAAAATAGCCCCGCAAGGGGCTATTTTTCTTGGTTGATTTTTGATACCAAAGAGGTATGGATGAATCGTTAATATCTAAAAGGGTTGTATTTTTAAACCAAAAAGACAAAAAAGAATTTCTTGAAAAAAGTGAGTTTGCTATCTCGGCAAAAGATTTGAGCAAACAATTTTTCGTTTCTCAAAGAACCGCTCGAGATTGGCTGAGAGGTAAATATTCTATTCCTCAAGAGGTTGCTGTTTGGTTGTCGGATACTCATAACATATCTCTTCCTAAGTACTCTGTTAGAAGTAGGACAGAACATTTAAAGGAGATTGCTTCAAAGGGAGGAAAGGAGCGCATAAAAAAATATGGAAAAGTTTCTCTTGATGAAGATAAGAGAAAAAAGGCGTGGAAGAGGTGGTGGGACAGGGAGGGGAAAGATTCTGAACATACTTTGATAACAAAAGCTCACAAAATATCTTTACCCGAGGAAGGTGAAAAATTATCTGAATTCGTGGGCATAATGATGGGAGATGGTGGTGTGTCGAATTACCATATATCTATTACTCTAGATGCAAAGACTGATGTGTCTTATGGGAGTTTTGTACAAAAGTTAATTTTTGATTTGTTCAATGTCCAAGCAAAAGAATATTTTAGAAAAAAAGAAAGAGCTATAAATATTGTTGTGCACCGTAAATTGTTGGTAGAGTTCTGTGTGTCTATAGGGCTTAAGCAGGGTAATAAACTTAAGCAGGGCTTAGATATTCCTATGTGGATACTTAATAACAAAAGATATACAGTTGCTTGTATTAGAGGACTTTTCGATACTGATGGATCGATATTTATGCATACCTATATTTCAAAAGGTCGACAATATTCATATCCCAAAATGTCATTTTCAAGTGCTTCTCCTTCTTTAACAAGAAGAGTGTGTGATGTTTTGCTAGATCTAGGACTAAATGCTAGAATCACCAGGAATAAGCGGGAGGTAAGGATTGAAAAGAAGTCTGATATTAAAAAATATTTTACTTTGATAGGTTCTTCTAACCCGAAATTCCATAAGTTATTTGGAGGAGTGCCAGAGCGGTCGAATGGGACACACTGCTAACGTGTTGATCGGGTTAAACCGATCCG
>JBGSXG010000003.1:0-5347 GCA_041751485.1 Minisyncoccia bacterium
GGCTCTTTTAGTGCATAAAGAGCGTGACCTGTCTCAATCTCGTATGAGACAGAGTGCTCGACACCAAATTTGTCTGCATTGTATCTGAAATAAGGTATGTCCATTCCGCGGAGCTTTTTCTCGAAAAAATCGGCGTGATGATCAGCTTCTGAGGTGATAATGAGTATCATTTCTCTTCCTTCCTGTGTTCTTGTGGATGTTAAGGTGCGTTGTTATAATTTCTATGTCTATCTCTAACATATAAAATTAAAATGTCAATAAACACGCACCTAAAAGAAAAGATAACTCAGATGGCAAAAGAAGACCAAAAAATTCGTGAGGAACAGCGACAACAATTCAGTATTTTGACAGGAAAAGATATTGATGAAAAAAAATATACTGAAGAGACATCAAGGATGAGGGGTGTTATGGAGGAGCTAGACAAAAGACATACTGAAGAGATGAGAAAAATAATAGAGGAATATGGTTGGCCTGGAAAAAAAATGGTCGGTGCTGAGGCAAATAACTATGCATGGTTACTTGTGCAACATGCCGTGCATGACGAAGATTTTCAGAAAAGGTGTTTAGGTCTACTTAAGCAGTCTATTCAGGAGGGGGATTCAGAAGCAAAGCATGCTGCGTATCTTGAAGATAGGATACTTGTGAGGTCTGGATTAAAACAAAAATACGGAACCCAATTTCGTGGTAGTAAAACAGGAAAACAAACACCATATCCCATTGAAGATCTCGATAATTTAGAAGAACGCAGGAAGTCGGTGGGCTTGGGGCTATTCCTGGAGTATAAAAAAAGAATGGAAAACTTATAGTTCTCCATTCTTGAAGATGTGTCGACCAGCTTTCACTGGTCATTGTCGGGGACTTGAGAGTCTGGACCGCCGGTCCAGACACATGAAGTTGCCGAAGCTGCACTCACCGACACTTTCTTCCTTTCTTCAGAGAGTAGAACGCCGAGAGGTACACGCTGTGTCGTCTGCTCATTCATGACCGAGGTCTCCTTTTCTGTCACATTCGTGACAATGAACAATTGGACCCAGCGAACGGTTCGCTGAACTCCATAGGTATCATTACATACTAAGAAATGTTGTCAACAAACAACAAAAGTAATTACAGCGGTACAAAAAAGAACCTGCTTTTTGGTAATTTTCTAGGAGAACGTAAAAATTTTGCTGGTTTTGTTTGTGATCGCTAACAGAGAGATTTAGGCAATTCCCACCTGTTTCCTGACAATCTCCATTTTTTGCTGTGCGATTTCCTTTGCCTTCTTTCCCCCTTCTTCAAGCATAGCTTTCACGGCGTCTGTATCTTTTGCGATTTCAAATCGTTTTTCTCGGAGTGGTGCGATGAGTGCATCAATGTGTGCCACTAAGATATCTTTTGATTCTCTATACCCCAGCCCGCCCTTTTCGTACCCTTCTTTCACCTTTTCTAAATCATCGCCAGTAGTAAAGAGTGTGTGTAGTGTGTAGAGCGTGTCCTCCTCTGTATCTTTTGGTTCTTCCGGTGCCTTTGAATCTGTGGCGATACCCATAACAGCTTTTTTGATTTCTTCTTCTGTAGCAAAGAGCGGAATAGTGTTGTTGTAGCTTTTGCTCATTTTTTGTCCATCAATGCCGGGTACTGTTGCTGTATTTTCTTGGATAAGCTCTTTTGGCAATTTAAATGTCTCCCCGTAGGCATTGTTAAACTTCTCGGCAGTATCGCGAGCAATTTCAATGTGCTGCTTTTGGTCTTGTCCGACAGGCACAATGTCTGCATCGTGAATGAGGATGTCGGCTGCCATCAGGATTGGATACATAAATGTTCCGGCATTGATCTCACTTCCCTTTGCTTCCGCATCCTTGTATGCGTGAGCGCGTTGGAGGTACGGCACGGTCGTTAGGGTGTTGAAGATCAGAGCAAGTTCAGTTACCACTGGAATATCAGATTGTTTGTAGAGCATCACTTTGTCTGGATCCAGCCCAATAGCCAGATAATCCATAGCGATATCAAGCGAAGCGTTATACAACTCATCTCGATCATGAATGGTGTTCAGAGCATGCAGGTCAGCAATAAAGACACGAGTATCGTACTCGTTTTGTAGATCAACAAATTGACGCATCGCGCCTAAGTAGTTTCCAATATGCGGCCGTCCAGTGGGTTTTACTCCTGAAACTAGTATCTTCTTTGACATGCGCTCAATAATACCAGTTTTAGAGGGTTTTGTGTATGAAATCTTTAACGACGGACTTTCCTCTCTAGTCTGACTACTCGTTTCTCAAGACGAGCAAATTGGCTTAGATCTACTTTTTGTCGCATGTTGTATTTGATCTCAGCAAGGTCAGTCATAATTTCTCCAATCATTTCTTGGTGGGTATCGAGACGTTTTGTGAGCTTGCTATCCAAACCGGCTAATGCTTCACCAAATATTCTAAAGTCAGAACGAAGTTCTTCAAGCACTACAGTGTACTGGTCTCGTTCACTTGAACCAGATTTCTTTTGAAGGCGTTTTTTAGGAGTACTTTTTTTCTTTCGCATACTTCTATGATACCAGTTTTAGAGGGTTTTGTGTATTTTCAATACCTGCCCCATCAGTCTCTCGCCAATTTCTCCCCAATCAAAATACTTTTTGTAGTCTGTTGGCTTAATAAGCTTGATTTCTGTGACATCTCCGTCTGGATCGCCTGTAAACTCGCCGTATGGTTCCACAAGACAGACAGAACGTGTTTGTGTAATTGTTTTGTTAGGTCTGTCTGGGTGGATAGATTCCTGAAAAGCAACAAGTTGTTGTTTGAGAAGATTCATAGTTGATTCTTCGTGTACCTCTCGCACTACCGCTTCTTCGTATGTCTCGCCCGGCTCTACACCTCCGCCAACGGGATGCCAATATCCTTTAGTATCACAATACACAACAAGCAGTTTGTCTTGGTAAAAACAAAAAGCATGAACACTGTGAATTGACTGATCCTTTAGTTCGGAGAGGTGCTCCTCGTCAAAGTAAGTTGCTCGAATTTCTTTTTTATCCAGCTTAGCTATGTATGTTGTGTTAATTTTCATGTTAACTTTTTAGATCATTCCAAAAATCCAAATTTTCTTTTTGATTTATCTCCTCTGACTGAGAAATCGTAACTGGTTCAGTATAAGTAAAAAGTTTTATTTGGGATGCAAGTGTTGTAACCATGTCGTTATATGCTTTCATTTTCTCTCCTAGAGTTGTTGCTGATTGGTATGCACAAAAGAGGGTATAAAAATACTTCTTTTTTTTATTTCCCCATGTTCTGAGAATGTTTTACGGGATAATGAGGAACATTACCTAAAAATGTTAAAGGACAGAATGAATGAACGGGGGCGCTTATCGGACGATATTTCAGATAGGATAATAAAGGCACAAGAATATCGAGATATATTTCTTTCAGAGAAAAATAGAGAGGAAAAAATTATTTTTATAGAAAATGTTTCAAACAAACAGAACACCGCTGCACGAGAAATATTTAAGTATGTGCTATGACCCCAATTCGTTTAAAAGCCGGTCGTATTTTCTCTCCTCAACCTGATCTTTTGAAATTCCGTACTCTAAAGCTTTGTCGAATATAAGTTGGTCATCTTGGGGAGTATTCTTTTTTCTAAGTATCTCTACCTCAAGAAAGTCACCTAGCTTTTCTACGAAATCGACAGCGATTGTAAATTCGCCATCTTTTGCTTCCAATCTCTTTTTCCGAACGGTTGTAACAGAATTATACCCAGTTTGTAGTAGCATTTCTCGAACCGAACCAGTATTTGATATCAATGACTCCAGTTCTAGGGCAGTATCCTTGCTATCTAGTAATTTTTTAAGCGTAAGTATACTTTGATCATTTACACTTCTAATTCTAAAAACAGGTTCTCCTTGCTTGAATTCACTAAATGAATTAATGCCATAAAGAAATACCTCATCTTGTTGGATAATTTCACAAGGAGTAAGATTTTTCTTATCCCAAACCGCCAGTATCTCTTTCTTGTTTGAGTTAGTAATTCTAAACTTTTTTTCAATCTCTAGCATAAAAGGAGTATAGCAAAAGAACTATCTAACAGGAAACTCCGCAATAAACTCGCTTCCCTTGTCTTCTCCGGCTGACTCAGCCCAGACTTTTCCTTTGTGGGCTTCGATGATTTTGCGGACGATGTAGAGGCCGTAGCCGGTTGAGTCGACGTTTACTTTAGTTGAGTTCTCCCCTTTTCCACCTTCAGTGAAGAGCTTCTTCATATCTTTTTGAGAAATACCAACTCCGGTATCTTTAACGGAGAAACGAATCTTTCCATTTTCTTGCGCTAGGCTCAAGGTGATGCTTCCTTTTTGTGTGTACTTCAGAGAATTGTCGATAAGATTTCGGACAGCATGAGAGAGCTGTTCTTGGTCGCCGGTTAGTGTAACGCCTGATTGAATATTTTTAACAAGCTCTACGCCTTTGTTCGTGGCAACTTTGGCAAACTTTTCTGCTTCGGTTTGTATAAGAACACTTAGATCAAGAGGCTTGTTTTCATAAGTTAGTGTTCCCTTGCGAATATTGGCAGCTTTTAGAATGTCTTGTACGGTATCAACAGCCTTTGTGTCGTTGACAAAACCTTCGTGGATAACACCTTCAAGCTCTTTTGGTACTGGACCAAAGTCCCCTTCGGCAAGGCCAGCGAAGATGTTTCGAGATTTTGTAAAGAAGCCCTTAACTTGATGGGTGATGAAGTGGATGAGAGTTACCTGTTGTTCATTTGCCTGCTTAAGTTCGTTTGCAAGTTTTTGGATTTTTTCCTTAGCCTCAATTTCACGCAGAACGCTTTTAATTAAAAGGTTACCAAAACCTAATGCTAGAATGAGCGTAAAACCAGTGAGAATCTTACTTCCAAGTGTTTTTACAAAGAAAAACTGTGATCCAACAAGGACTACTAGAGCGGTTACCAGGGCTTGTGTCGCAAAGAGTTTGATATTAAATGCTCTGAATCTAACTATAATGTAAGTTAGGAAACCAATAAACACGGTCATCCCAAAATAGCCATATTGTTCAATTGCGAAAGTTTCTGGGTCACTTTGGAACAAATTAAAGATGCTGGCAATGTAAGTTGCAACTGAGAAAGAGAGTAGGAATAAAATTGTACCTAAAGAGGCGTAGAATGCGCGTTTCTTCTGAGCCTGACCTTTGGTAATGTGAGATTTAATCGCCACAAAAATAATCGCAAAAAAGTAAAGTGCAGACACCCCGTACGAGTACGTGAGCATTAATGGATTTTCTAGAGCATTGCAAGCTATTACGTCAAATGATTCAAGGTTGTAAGAAGTGCTGCCAGCAAGCACTGGAGGTACTATCGATCCTATTAGCAATAATTTTGAATATAGCGGTAG
>JBGSXG010000004.1:0-12153 GCA_041751485.1 Minisyncoccia bacterium
AAAAGCATAGATTGCCACATAACAGACTGTTGTCTGGTATTGTCCTTACCGCAGTATTGAGTAACCGGCCACCACTTTTGAAAACTCTCCACGTTTTCTGGCCAACCGATAGCATCAACGTAGTTAACCAAAGCGTCGAACCAAACATACATAACCTGAGTATCGTCACCTGGCACAGGGATTCCCCACGGCATTTTCTCTTTCACTCTGGAAATACTAAAGTCTTCTAGACCGCGTTCCAATAATGCCTTCATTTCATTGGCTCGAGATTCAGGTATCACAAAATATGGATTAGCTTCAAAATTTTCTTTTAACTTTTCAGAAAATTCGCTGGCTTTAAAAAAGTAATTCTCCTCTTCAATTTCAAGCAATGCCTTCCCCGCGTGGTCTGGACAAGCTCCATCAAGCATATCTTTCTCAGAAATAAAGAGCTCACACGAAGGACAATAGAACCCTTTGTATGTTCGCTTTTCAATATAGCCTCTCTCATCGCAAAGCTTCCAAAACTCTTGTGCTGCTTGTATATGCTTCTGGTCTGTTGTACGGACAAAATTAAAAGTTATACCCGACACTTCAGTAGCCATACCTAAACGTTCTGTCATTTTCTTAATATGAGCAGAATACTCATCGACATAGGCTTGTGTATCTTTTCCTTCCTCTTGAGCTTTTTGATGAATCTTTATGCCATGCTCGTCAGTACCAGTATTCAAAAAAACTTCAGCCCCGGTTAGGGCCTTGTATCGTGCTAAAGCATCCACCCTAACAAACTCCAAAGCATGACCCACATGAGGCTTAGCATTCACATACGGCAAAGTAGTAGTGATATAAAATGGTCTTTGGATATCCATCTTACCGTGAAATAGAAAACCAGCGCGTTGGCGCGATCACTATTTGATTTAAATTTGTAATATAGGCAAGCATTCTCATGTTTAATTTTTATGTATTTAGCACAAGACACGTATCTTAATTTTTCTCTGCTACCCTTTTGCTAAAAACGCCCTTCTGCATATCAGTAAATAACTCCATCAACACGGCGGCTACTGGGACAGACAGGAGCACTCCCAAAAACCCAGCCAGTGTTCCTCCGGCAATAAGGGCCAGAATAACAATAATAGCCGGTACGCCCACCACCTTTTTTACCACCAGCGGATAAATAAGCTGATTTTCAAATTGCTGAATGATTATGTAGAAAGCCAGAACAATCAAAGCCGGACCAATACCTCCGCCAAGAAAAGCTATACCAACTGCCGGAATAGCGGCTAAAATTGGACCAAAAAGCGGTATCAGCTCAAAAAGACCAGCCAGAACGGCTAGAAGTAAGGAGTGCTCAATACCAATAAGAGTTAGGCCAAGATAGGTTAAGACACCAATAATAACCACTAGCAGTATCTGCCCCTGAAACCACAAACCAATTTTATTTTGTGCTCGCCTCCATAGGCCAATAACATAATCTCGATTATCAATCGGTGTTACAGAGCTCAAAAAGTTTTTAATACCATCTTCTTGTACTGCCAAATAAAAAGATAAGATAACAATAAGCAAGAAAGACAAAGCCCCACCGAACACGGAGCTGAAAGCTGCAAAAATGCTAGTCGAAAGGGCGCTCGTCAAATCCTGAACCTGATTTACAATATCTTGAACAGAAAAATTTGCTGAAAGATCACGGATAAATTGTTGTGAGCCCAGAAATGTTCCATCTCCCAATGGAGTCCACAGATCAGCCGAACTTATGTATGCGGGCAGTTGAGACAATAGCGATGATGTTTCGTTCAGAAGCGGTATAAAAAGAAAATAAAACACTGCCACCAAGATAATTCCCATGAACATATAAATCCCTACAACAGCAGGCAACCTCCCTATTTTGTACTGTTTACACCAGCGAATAATTGGCTCAATAGCAGAGGCGATAACCACAGCCGCAAGTAAGACCAGTAATAAATCACGTAAAATAAACAAAACTGCAAAAAGTAGAAGTACCAAAATAACCTTTACAACACTGGCTATATCTATTCGAAATAAGACGTCTTTTCCGGACATTGTATTCCCATCATAGCACAAATTAGCTTCTGGCTTCTAGCTATATACTTTTAGCTTTAAAATCAACTTTGTGCGCCAAAGTAAACAAATAGATTCTCCACTATCTAACATCTAAACTCTAATTCCTACAATGTTCCCAGATGCTTAAAAGGCTTAACATTCCCAACTACTGCCAGGGTAACGTTATCTGGCTTAAACAATTTATTAGCCATTTTCTGGACATCTTCAGCGGTAACAGCCTTAATGTCTTTTGTAATTTCTGGCAAAGTTTTCATCTTACCACTCAAAGCTTCCTGAAAAACATAAAACTGAGCCCAAGCATCTGACGACTCCAGAGAAAGAGCAGTTGATCCAAGCAAATATTCTTTAGCTTTTTTAATTTCCTTGTCGGACACAATCTCACGCTTTATTTCTTTGAGTAGCTCAATAATCGTCCCAACTGCCTCATCAAATCTATCGTTAGCTACTCCAGCGCTCACCGTGAAAGCTCCATGATTTGTTGAGGAATCATGTCCGGCCCGAACGTAATAACAAATACCCAATTCGTCTCGCATTTTTTTGAAAAGCCTTGAGCTCATTCCCTTACCTAAAATAGCCGAAAGCACTTCAGCTGTAGCTAATTCTTTATCTTTAACCTTGGCACTTAACCCTCTAAAACCCAGAACAAAATGAGTCTGATCTGTTTTCTTTTTTAGAATCTTTATCTTAGGCTCTTTCTGAACTTCTTTTACCTCTGGGGCAATTATTCGTTTACCTGAAGGAATATTCTTAAAAACTTTTTCAACCTCTTGCTGGACTTCTTTTTCATTAATTTTTCCAGCAACAACCACAATAGTCTTTTCAGCCACGTAGTGTCTTTTCCGATAATTAACAAAGTCTGTCCTTTTGAAAGACCTAATATTTTCTTTAGAACCTATTATAGGTCGTCCGGCAGACTGCTCTGTCCCATACATTGCCTCTTGTAAAACATCCCAAACCTTTCTCTGAGGCAGATCTTCATACATATTTATCTCTTCAATAATCACTCCACGTTCTTTTTCTATCTCCTCTTTCGGCAAAGTAGCATTTGAGTACATATCAGATATAACATCAATAAGCTTTGGCAAATGCTTATGATGAGCCTTTGCCCAATAAGCGGTGTACTCATCGCCAGTGAAAGCGTTGGAAACTGCCCCTACTCCATCAAGCTCTTCAGTGATCTGGTGCAAAGTGCGGTTTTCTGTTCCTTTGAAAAACATATGTTCCAGAAAGTGAGAAATTCCGTTTTGTTTTTGAGTCTCATAGTTTGAACCAGTTTCAATAAAAGACATCACTGTAACAGTTGGATTACCCTTAACTGGAACCGTAATAATCCTAAGTCCGTTTTTTAAAGTTTTTTTGGTGTATTGCATAAAACAGAGTATACCAGAAAGTCTCTGAAACAAAAAAATCCTAGGTTAAACCTAGGATTTTTATACTTTTTTCTTTTCGGTGTTATTGCTTTCGTATTGTATTAAGTAGCTCAAAGATGGCTACTCTTTCTTGTTTACCTGTGTCACGGTCACGCACGGTTACAGTATCGAGCGTATCACCTTCAAGCGTTTCAAAATCAATAGTCACACAATGTGGCGTACCAATCTCATCTTGCCTACGATATCGCTTACCGATGTTGCCATTACCATCAAACATTGCGGATGGAATGTCTTTCTTTATCATTTGATATACCTCACGCGCTTTTTCAACCAGCTGCGGCTTATTTTTCAATAACGGAAACACTGCTACTCGTACGGGCGCAACTTCAGGAGCAAGCTTCAAAAATGTTCTGGTCTCCCCGTCCACCTCATCCTCGGTGTAAGCAGATACAAGCACTGCCAGAACAGTCCGATCAACGCCGAGCGACGGCTCGATAACATGCGGCACTAGTTTTTCGTGTGTTTCAGGATCAATGTATTCAATTTTAGCTTTGCTGTGCTCAATGTGCTGAGACAAATCGTAATTTGTTCGATAAGCAAGACCGTATAATTCTTTCTTACCAAAAGGATATTCAAATTCAAAATCAATAGTCTTTTTTGAGTAGTGCGCTCGATCTGCTTCGGGAACATCCAACTCCGACACCTTGTTCATATCAAGACCAATCGTTTGCATCCAGCTTTTCATCACCTCTTTCCATTCATCAAAATATGTCTCCCAAGTATCTTCTCTAACAAAATATTCTACTTCCATCTGCTCAAATTCTCGTGAGCGAAATATAAAGTCACGTGGTGCGATTTCATTTCTAAAAGCTTTACCAATCTGTCCAATACCGAAAGGCAGTCGTGGTTGCATAGTATCAACAACATTTTTAAAATTCACGAAAATACCCTGAGCTGTTTCTGGACGAAGATACGACACAGAGTCCTCATCTACCACAGGACCAACATGCGTCTTGAACATCATATTAAACTGCCGAACTTCCCCGAGCGGATTTCCATCAGGACTTTTAACTCCTTTTTCTTCAATAGATTTTTGAAGGCCTGCCAAATCAAGGCCAGCGACATCCACTCCAGCATCTTCGAGTAAATGATCAGCTCGATATCTCTTTCCAGTTTTTGTATCTTCCACCAGTGGATCTGAAAACCCAGCGACGTGTCCACTAGCTTCCCAGACCTTGTGATTCATTAAAATAGCAGCATCAAGACCATACATATCTGCTCGAGATTCCACAAAAGTTCTCCACCAGCTTTGTTTAATTTTATTCTTTAAGGCAACACCAAGTGGACCATAATCCCACGTACCAGAAAGCCCACCGTAAATATCAGAGCCTTGGAAGATAAACCCCCGGCGCTTAGCAAGACTTACTATTTTTTCCATTCTGGTGTTTTCTTGATTCATAGTCTGCCTACTCTACACTTTTTGTTATTATTGAACAACTTCTGAATCAGATATATTTAATCCAGGATCAGTAGTCAGATGCGTTGTTAATGGTCCAAAAGAGTCCGTAAGTGTACTGTCCGTAAAACTATCTCTTCCTTGAACAGACGCCTGCTGAATAATAACTGGGCGACTTCCAACCTGTGTCAAACTTGGAGTAACGGCCAAACGGAAAGCTACTTCTCGCGGAGAAGAAGAAAATCCAGCTCCAGCAGACAAAGTATCTATTTCCCAAATGACCTGATTAGTTATCGGATTGAAAGAAATATTTTCACTACTTGGGCTAAAGATGCCTTCCCACTCAACGTATGCGGGCAACTGGGCGACGGCTCTTATATTACGAACATCATTATATGAATTGGTTAGCGACCAGATAATAGTATAGGTTGTTTCTTGATCGACTTTCGGCGGAATAGGCCCTGTATTTTCTAGAGGACCAAGAGTGCGCACCGCTCGAGCTGAAAAATCCATATCTGAAGCAACGCGAATATTTCTTGTTACAGATGTCTCAACGCGCTCTGGAACGTTACCTTCAGAAAAGCGTGTTCCTTCTATATCAAAAACGATACTAATCTCTGGATTTCGCATACTATTCGCCAACTGCGAGGTCAACTTCTGTATATTAAAATCGAAGTTAACAGTGCCACGATTTCCCGGTGCTATTTCAGCCAGACCTTGTTGAGTATTTTGAGTCCACTCTACAGTGTCAGTTGCTGATCGAAAGAATCCTCCAGCACCAACCGCCAGCGTACTTCGGTCTATCATTGAACCACCAAGAGTTGCCGTTAGATTAGCATTGACCACTCGTGTCGAAAGATTGTTAAACCAAGAAATAACTGTCGAAACATTTTGTCCAGACCTAACTGCCACATCTTGTGCCGATGAGCCACCCACGGTTGCAGAAAGAGCTATGCTTGGTTCAGTAATGGTAACTGTTCTGCTGGATGCAACATAGACTGCCCCCAACTCTCTTTCATCAGTATCACTCTCAGTTCCAATATTGAAACGAAATGTGCGCTCTTCATTGTCTTGAGCCTGAAGAATCCCGCGTATTCGGATAGTCTTCTTTTCTTCGGGTCTTAACCTGCCTATGAAAAATATATCTGTATCAAAAGTTGGATCAGGGTCTGCTTCACTAAATGAAAATCCAAACGGATATTCAGCTCGAAGTAAAACATTATTTAACTCTGCGCTAGAGTTCGAAGTAACATCGACAACAAATTCAATCTGTTGATCAGATCGTACCTGATTTGGATATTGGATATCAACCAAAACCGGAGAAGAGCTGATTTGTATCTCGTATAATTTTTCTTTAGCGAAGGTAGCACTTGACCCCCTAACTCTATACTCCAAAGTTACTTTAATCTCCTTAACACTTTGCTGTTCCCCGAATAAAACAGACCGGAATGTTTGCCGAGTATTACTTCCAGAGGCTATGGTTCCATACGCATTTTGGTCTCGAATCAGTGGCTCATTAAGATTGTCGTGTCGACGAGCCCCATCTGGGTATTCAACTAAAACGACGGCAGATTCAATATCAACATTATTTTTGTTATCGACGATTACCTCAAGAGATAATTCTTCTCCACCAGGAGTCGCAACCGGACCAAGAATCCTAATATCAACATTATGAGAAGAAATATTGGCACTACCTCTAAGAAATATAAAGGCAGCAATCACAAAAGATACCAAGAAAAATAAGATGGACAAAATGAGTATCCACTTAACAAAAAATCCTTCCTCCTTCTGCCACCAGCGCTTTTTGTTAGATTTTTCTTCTGTAGGAGTGTTCCAATCACTCTGAACACCTTCGACTTCTTTAGAAGTTATTTCTGTACGCTTGTCTTCTTCAGATGTGTATCCTCTTGAATACAACTGCTGTCGAAGTTTGTGTATTCTGCTCTGCTCTTCTTTGTTAGCCATAGAAATTTATCTTATTTAGTATAGCACACAGCTTATAGCTGACTTTCAAGAATAGCCCTGTTTATAGCGCTTACTGCTTCACTTCTAAAGGAGGCGATGTTTGAAAGAACTTCTGTGTTCCACTCCGAGCCAATGGCTAGATCTTCCAATCCACCTGAACCACTAATGTACCCAAGATTGGAAAGAATCCGCAACATAAACAAAAACTCAAAATACTTAAGTTCTTGTTTAGACAGCTCATTTTTTGACATAAATGTAAAACCAGACACTACAAGATCAAACAATTCAGAGTTTTTTTCTTCTCCAGTAAGCAATCGCTGAAGCAACCCACAAGTCTGTGAAATAATTTTTAGAACTTCTGGTTTAGGCGCTTGCTGATAATATAAACTATACTCTGGCAATGCTCCAACCAAACGCCAAGAAAAACGTCCGTAGACAACTGAATACTGTCCAACCGTATATTTTTGAATACCGTATCTTAATTTTGATTTTAAAAAGCGCGACCCTTGAGCAGTTATGTTAATCCTTCCCAACTCTCTGGTAAAAATAACAAGGAAAGAATTAGCTTCCCCACTGGGCGCGTGGTGCAACACGATTCCTGGCGTTTTATGTATGTGGTATGCCATAGTCCTTCAGTATTACTGGGTACTATTTTTTATCCGACGTATACATCTGATCACAAGAAAAAGAGACGCCCTCTTTTTTCTCAACAAGGAATACCAATGTCCCAAATTCAGACTCAAAAGGTTTGCCTTCCTTTGTTTCTACACTAATAGATTGGGCATTCACTTGACGACCAATAAGCTCTTTGTGCTCCTGAATAATACCTACAACTTTTTCATCACCTGAAATATAAATAACCACAACATCATCAGGGACAAGCTTTAATTCTTTTCGAGTATCTTGAACTTCTCGTATAAAATCTCTGGCTATGCCTTCTGCTTGAAGCTCTGGAGTAATACTTAAATCTAGAGATGTCTGCTCTTCTATAGTGCTGTCAAAAATTATCTCTTTGACATTAACCTCGTCTTTAACCAAATCTAGCAACTCTTCTCTGCCTTTTAAATTTTCACTTTTGACTTTTAACCTTCCCAATGGCTGACGAACCTTAATACCAGAAGCGGAACGCTCTTCTAAAGCAAACGAAACCAATTGACGAACTGCTTCCATTTCTTTAAGAATTGCAGGTTTTCGAGATCCAAATATACGACTGTGCCAACTCTTTTTATATGGCCAACTTTCAAGATGAACACTTTCAGGATCACCATCCTCTCTAATGCCCTGATATACATCTTCAGCCATAAAAGGCATAAATGGAGCCAGTAATTTACTCAACTCTTTCAAAACATACCCTAACGTAGCCACGGCCTGATTTTTATCATCAATATCACCTCCTTTGAAACGATCGCGAGATCGCCGCAAATACCACGTCGAAAGATCATCAACAAAATCAGAAAATGGTCGGCCCGCCTTATCCAGCTCGTATGTATCAAGATGTATAGTTATTTCTTCTGCTATCTCATCGAGTCGAGCTAAGATCCACTTGTCTAAGACGTTTGTAGAATTTCTTGCATTTGTCTCTTGCTTTCCGCTTTTGGATTCTGACTTAAAACTTTCTTTTTCATATATTTCAAAAAAAGTATGCACATTCTTCAAACGAAGCAAAATCTTTTTAACAACCTCATCAACACCTTTTTCAGAGAAAGCCAGCTCCCCCGCTTTTACTGCCGGAGAAGACATGAGGTAATAGCGAACCGCATCAGCACCAAACCTGTCTAAAATATCTGTAACTTCTGGATAATTTTTCAAGCTTTTAGACATCTTTCGCCCGTCTTCCGCCAAGATCAACCCCGTAACTGCAACATTTTTATATGGAGAAGTCCCAAACAAAACAGTATTCTGTACAAGCAATGTATAAAACCATCCTCGTGTCTGATCAATGCTCTCTGAAATAAAATCTGCTGGGAACAGCGCACTGCCTCTTTTTTCAAATTCTTGTTTATTCTCAAAAGGATAATGGACCTGAGCAAAAGGCATAGAGCCCGAATCAATCCATGTATCAAACACATCTGGTATACGACTCATTGTCTTACCTTCTTTATTCTTCCAAGTGAAAGCATCTATGTAAGGTCGATGAAAATCAAAAGATTTCTTTGTATGAAGATCAATCTTTACGTGCACCGGCCGAGCGAACGCGGCAAACACATCTTGATTAAAAAGATTTTTAGTACGAGAAACTGACAACCTCTTCAAAGACTTAAGCGCAAAAACCATCACCCCTCCATGCGTTACAAACAAGATACGCTTACCTGGATATGCTTTAAGAGCCTCGCGTACTGCATTATAAGCTCGCTCTTCGACAGTCCCCCATGATTCTCCAGTTTCTCCGCGCGCTTTACTCATCCACTCAGAATCCGGGAGTGTGTCGTATATTGACTTATCATGAATGTCTTGAGGACGCAGGCCGTCCCATTTACCACTGTCGACTTCAGTAAGTTCTGGAACTTGATGTACTGGCACATCCAACAATTTTGAAACTATCTCTGCAGTCTCTCGAGCGCGCCGTATAGGAGAAGATAGAATAACATCTACTTTACCCAAAAGGGCTCTTCCAGCAGTTTCAGCTTCTTTTATTCCCCTTTCAGTTAAGCCGTAAGCATCTTTATCGCTATCGTAAATACCTAAAATATTTTTATCACTTTGTCCATGGCGCATAATATATATATCCGCAATCTGATCTGGAACTTTTTCTTGTAGGTCTTCAATCGAACCTACTATCTCCACGTCCTTGCCGTCTTCAGATTTCCATATTGGCAATGGCGCTCCCCAATATCTATTACGAGAAACTGCCCAATCGCGAGCGTTATCAAGCCAATTACCAAAACGCCCATCTCTAATATCTTGCGGAGTCCAGTTAACCTTCTTGTTTTCTGCAACGAGCTTATCTTTAATGTCAGTAACTTTTATAAACCAAGAACTCATAGCATAGTTCAAAAGTGGTGCATCTGTTCGCCAACAATGCGGATATGAGTGAGTGTATTTTTCTTTAGCAAAAAGCAAGCCTTTGTGTGCAATTAATTTAAGCACCTCAATGTCTGTTTCTTGATGTTTCTTGGGCTCCTCATTAGTTGCTTTTGGTTTGGCCTGACGCCCAACAAGCTCTGCAATCTCTGGCTTGATTGTTCCGTCGATATTAACGTGTTGCACGAAAGGTAGCTTATATTTACGCCCAAGCTTTAGATCATCTTCTCCAAAAGCTGGAGCAATATGCACAATGCCGGTACCATCTTCAGTAGTCACAAAATCTCCAGCGTAAATTTTCCAACCGTTTTCTCTATTTTCTAATTTTTTGTCTTTTGAATAATAATCAAAAACTGGTTCGTATTCTAAACCAACAAGATCTGCACCAGAGAGTGTTTCGACAATTTCGTATTCCTCATCTTTTAAAACTTCAGAAACCCTGTCTTTGGCAATAATATATAATTCCCCGTCTTTTAGTTTTAGATTCTGGTTCTCAGTTTTTAGATTTGAATTTTTAGATTTTACTTTTATATACTCAATGTTCTCTCATACGGCAACGGCTACATTACCAGGCAATGTCCACGGTGTAGTCGTCCACGCAAGTAAATAGGCGTCTCCTTTTATATTTGAATTTTGAATTCTACTTTTTAGATTTGCACTTTGATTTTTTAATTTAAATTTCACATAGATAGAAATATCTTCTATATCTTTATAGTTTTGGTTCACCTCAAAGTTTGAAAGTGGCGTTTCGAGTAGTGGCGAAACATGCATCGACTTAAAGTCTTCATAAACTAATCCCTTTTTATGCATCTCTTTAAAACCCCACCAAACAGACTCGGTGAAATTTGCATCCATTGTGGTATAGGCATTTTCCATATCAACCCAGCGTCCGGTCCGTGGAATAATTTTTTTCCATTCTTCGTCGTATCGAAAAACACTCTCTCGAGCCGCTTCATTAAACTTTTCTACGCCGTATTCCTCAATGTCTTTTTTTGTAGCAACACCAAGTTCCTTTTGAATAAGACCTTCAACAGGCAGGCCGTGACAATCCCACCCCCAAACACGCCGAACATACTTACCCTTCATTGTTTGGTATCGAGGAATGATGTCCTTTACCGTTCCAGGAAGTAGGTGCCCATAGTGCGGAAGTCCTGTAGCAAAAGGAGGTCCATCATAAAACACAAAATTACCAGCCGGTGACGGCTTTTCTAGGGTCTTTTGAAAAATTTTATTCTCTTGCCAAAATTTAAGTATCTCTTCTTCTCTCTTGGCAATTTGGCTTTTTTGATCCTCACTCATATATGTTGCAAATACTAGCATATTTTTAAGGCTGGCATAAGAAAAACCCTGCGCGCCAATTGGCACGCAGGGTTTAGGATACATAACGTTATTTGCAATACGAACACACAATCCCCTGATCGATAATCCTCCTATTACCACGAAGGTAATTAACCAGCCATTCGTACACATCTTCTTCGGGCAGGATGTGTGTCTGGCAGAACTCCCTGCGTTCCAACGCACCATGAAGAGTATCTACAGCAAGAAGCCGCGTGCGGGACAGATCACCCCTTTGAGTACTTTCCAGACATCCAAGGGCAGCCAAAATCCGTTTTTCGATACCCTGTTCCAGCATCAACATAAATAAATCCTTGTGGAATAATTTCCACCAGCCAATCTAGCACCTTGTCTGATTTCTAGTCAAGCTACATCCGATGAACGCGCGGGATATTAAGAATATACATTCCTTTCTCTAAAACTGCTTTTACAACCGAGACTAAAGCCAATCTCTGCGCAGTAGCCTCCGGATTATCTTGATCTATGATCTTCTCGTTAGCGTAGAAGCCATTAAAAGCACCGGATATTTCAATTAAAAATGTGGTTAGATACTGCGGAGCGTATTCCTTACCGGCCCTTTCGACAATTTCTGAAAATCTATACAATTTTTTGAATAACTCATCAGCTGATTCTTCGTATTTTACCTTTCCAGCCACCACATTCTCTTCATCAGCTTTTTCCAACAAAGAATTCAAGCGCGCCAGCGTATATTGCAGATAGGGACCAGAGTCTCCTTCAAAAGAAACAGCTTGGTCTAAATCAAAAACAATATTTTTGCCGGATCCTTGTTTTAAAATCTGGTAACGCAAAGCGCCAATGGCAATATCTTGCGATGTGGCTTCCTTATCAGTAACTACCTCTGACTTTTCAACAATCTTAGAAACCTCTTCAGATACGGTTTTGATCAACTCCTCGGCTGAGAGCGATCCACCCTTTCGAGAAGACAGC
>JBGSXG010000005.1:0-3139 GCA_041751485.1 Minisyncoccia bacterium
CCTGCTGATGAAACTTGCTCATACTGCGGTGGCTGGCGCCTAAAGCCATTAGGCCTAGGAATCGATACTATAGAAAAAGAAATTCGCCGCATTGCTCCAAAAACAACTATCTTACGATTAGACAAAGACACTGTAAGCACCCACAAAAAAGCACGCGAGCTTGTTAAGACTTTTTACGCAACACCCGGTGCAATCCTAATTGGCACCGAACTTGCTTGCCACTATTTAACAGAAACAGTAGATAATATTATCGTCACAACCATTGACTCTCTGCTGGCTCTACCAGACTTTCAGATACAAGAAAAAGCTCTTCGTACCCTACTCTCTTTAAGAGCAAAAGCTGGAAAAAAATTTATTGTCCAGACGCGCAATCCTGAACAACATATATTCAACTACGCCATAGAGGCAAATGCCGAGAAGATGCTCCGAGAAGAATTAGAAAGCAGGAAAAAATATAAATTCCCACCATATACAACCCTTATCAAAATAACCCTAACAGGACCAGAAGATATAATAACTGCACACGCCGAAGAGATCGTTCGGTATTTAGACGAAACAGAAGCTGATATATATCCAGCCCACATAGCAAAAGTGCGGGGATTGCATGTCTTGAATATTCTTTTGCGCATAGACCCGCAAAATTGGCCCGATCATGTCTTAGCTGACAAACTTCGATCTCTACCAGAAAATTATACCGTGCAGGTACATCCGGAGAATATTTTATAAGACTGGAGATTAGAGGTTAGACGTTAGAGAGTGGGAATAAGAAAAACCACCTTGCTCAAAGCAAGGCGGTAAGGGATTGAACGCTCTGGGGGAGCGTTCAAGGAACAAGCTTCAAGGGTTAACACACTGCTGAACGAACGCGAACATTGGAGCTCCGATCGCCCAGAATGCTCCAGCCCACCTCGAGCTTACGGACGACCGGATCCCAGCCCACGTACGGAACGCGGCCGCCGGGGCAGCGTGAACCGGAGCAGATGGTCCAGGTTTCCGGGTCAAGATGCTTGCCCGTTTCCTGGAAGTACTGTTTCTCCATGATCAGACGCTCCCGCAACGTGATACCTTCAAGACCTTCTTTGTCGGCATCATTGGCACTCTTTCCGGCGTGTTCCGGATCAGCCTCCACACTACGCTTAAAGCGGCGAGTTGTAGCTTTCCGGGGTGCCGGGAAGTCGGTGTCGAGGTGTTCTTCGCGGTACACGGAGACGGTGATGTCGAGGTCTCGGAGATCTTGAACGAGCTCCGAAGTCGTCTTGGTGCCGTCGTCGGTGATGGTGAAAAACTGGTCCTCGCTGAATGGATTACGATGCTCCAGAAAAGCTTGTAAGTGCTTGCCCGTAAGCGACCCGTCTGCGAATTGCCGCCACAGGTCCTTGAGTTGAGAAGCCATCACAGACGACCCCTCCACGACCACTTTTTTAGTAGCCATGATAATTCCTTTCTGCTCACTATTGTGAGCTTTTGTGAAATGAGCTACGGAACATCCGCATCTCAACGTATCCAAACATCATATTGCATCATATTTTTTATATGTCAATAAAAACACATCCTATAAAATAAGCCTCTTTTATGCTTTAATATCCCTAATGCCAAAGAAAATCATTCAAATAGACGAAAACAAAGTGCTTAGAGAGAAAGCCAAAGAAGTACCTAAAAAAGATATTACTTCACCGCGCATCCAAAAAATTCTTAATAATATGAAAAAAGCTCTAGCTTCTCAAGATGACGGCGTGGCTATTGCTGCTCCGCAAATTGGTGTTTCTTTAAGAATATTTATTGTTTCTGGAAGAGCTTTCATTATTGATAGGGATGAAGATCCCGAACACGCTTTTTATGAAGACATGGTCTGCATCAATCCTGTCATTACAAAAAAATCACGTAAAAAAGAAATCATGGATGAAGGTTGTTTATCTGTCAGAGGAAAATACGGAAAAGTCCAGCGAGCCCAAAAAACAACCATCACCGCCTATGATGAAAATGGTAAAAAATTTACCTATGGTGGTACTGGACTCTTTTCACAAATCTTTCAACACGAAACAGACCATCTAGACGGAGTGTTATTTGTCGACAAAGCCACTGACATTGAAGAGATATAGATTAAAAGTGAGAAGTTTATAAAGAAATACACTAACAAGCATATTCGACACTCCGTCTTTACAAACCTTATTAACTTTATTACTTTACAAACCTTATTAACTTTATGAACTTCATGAACTTCTGTTTTTTTGGAACTGACTCATTCGCAACAACAATACTAGATGAGCTAGAACAATCTGGTTTTCTGCCCAAAGCCGTTGTAACAGCTCCAGACAAACCACAAGGTCGCAAGCTAATAATCACACCTCCACCAGCAAAAGTGTGGGCAGGAAAACGAAATATTGAAGTTATCCAACCAGAGAATTTTTCTACAGAAGTTATAAATCAGCTATCTAGCCTTAATTGCCAATTGTTCATCGTGGCATCTTACGGAAACATCATTCCACAAGAAGTTTTGGAGATACCTCCCCACAAAACACTCAACGTTCATCCGTCACTTCTTCCGAAACTACGCGGTGCCTCCCCCGTCCAAACAGCTATTCTCCAAGAAAACAAAACGGGTGTCAGCATAATGAGAATAGATGAGAAAATGGATCATGGTCCAATAGTGGCTCAAAAAGAAACACATCAATGGGACATTACATCTATACCAGAAGCCGACACGCTGGAAGAAGAGCTAGCCATTGCTGGCGGAAAACTTCTAGCAGAAAGTATCGGTCCTTGGGTTGCAGGAAAGCTTCCAGAAATTCCTCAAGATCACGCTCAAGCAAGTTTTACTAAAAAAATAACAAAGGCGGATGCAGAAATAAAACTTTATGATCCAGCAGAAGAAAATATTCGTAAAATAAAAGCCTATGCTGGCTGGCCTAGAGCATTTTTCTTTACGACTATTAAGGGCCAACAGAAAAGAATCGTTATCACCAAAGCGGCATATTCAGAAAACCCGCTGTATATACAGCGTGTCACCCCCGAAGGTGGAAAGGACATGTCTTTTGAAGACTTCCAGAAAAAATACGGCCTACTCAAATAAAGATCCGAATCTAGACTCTAGAGAAATATCTTGCGCATGTGTATTTGTCTCGTATACGAGATACAGTAA
>JBGSXG010000006.1:0-4731 GCA_041751485.1 Minisyncoccia bacterium
ACCCAAACCCGCTGGTTAATGGGACACTTGGTATGGCTGTTGGTAGGGCTACTAACATTCCTCCGCATAACCTGCGAGAAATTATTGAGGCCACTATTCATATGGTTGATAATCCAGAAGCGACCACAGAAGATTTATTGGAGTATATCAAAGGTCCAGATTTTCCTACTGGCGGTGTTATTTTTAACAAGAAAGATATTCAGCATGCTTATGCTACCGGTAAAGGAGGTGTTGTTACTCGGGGTGTTGCCGAGATTGTTGAAGACAAAAAGGGAACACATTCTATTGTCATTAGCTCGATTCCGTTTCGAGTTAATAAAGCAGATTTGATTGTCAAAATTGCTGATTTGGTTCGAAATAAAAAACTTGAAGGAATTAGAGACATTCGAGATGAATCAACCAGTGATATTCGAGTGGTTATTGATCTTAAGGGTACTGCACATCCTCAGAAAGTTTTGAATGCTTTGTACAAGCACACTCAACTTGAGGAGACTTTTCATTTCAACCTAGTGGCCTTGCTTGATGGTGTTCCGCAAACAATCAACCTAAAGGGTATGCTAGAGGCTTTTGTTTCTTTCCGTACTGATGTTATCAAGCGACGAACAGCTTATGATTTAGAAAAAGCTAAAGATAAAGAGCATATTTTGCTTGGTTTGAAGAAGGCTCTTGATCATATTGATAAGATTATCAAGCTAATTAGAGCGTCTAAGGATGCACCAACGGCACATAAGAGTTTGATGAAAGAGTTCAAGTTTTCTGATAGACAAGCTACAGCTATTTTGGAAATGCGCTTGCAAAAGTTGGCAGGACTTGAACGAAAGAAAATTGAGGATGATTTGAAAGCTACACAAGCCCTGATTAAAGAGCTTGAGGCGATTCTAAAGAGTGCCGCAAAAGTTCGGGGAATGATTAAGGATGAGTTGAAGTATATTTCTGATACTTATGGAGATGACCGCCGAACAAAAGTTATTGCATCTGGCGTTAAGAGTATTTCTGTTGAAGATCTGGTTCCCGATGAGCAGAATATGCTAGTACTGACTTCTGGTGGATACATCAAAAGAACTAGTCCAAGTGAATATAAGCAACAAAAAAGAGGAGGTGTTGGTGTTGTTGATTTGAATACAAAAGAAGAAGATTTTGTGACGCATTTCTTGAAGGCTAATACACACGCTGATATGCTGTTCTTTACCGATTTAGGAAAGGTCTATCAGATAAAAATGTATGATTTACCTGAAGGAAAGCGTGCAACTCGTGGAAAATCAATTATGAACTTCTTGTCACTTGAGGGAGATGAAAAGGTTACATCTATTGTTCCAATGTCGAAAGATGTTCGATCTAAAGATGTCTCTATATTAATGGTTACTGCCGACGGAACGACCAAACGTGTTGCTGCTGAGAATTTTCATGATGTTAGAAGAAGCGGTATTATCGCTATAAAACTAGCAAAAGAAGATACGCTCGTATCAGCAGAGTTTGTGGCAAAAGACGATACTGCAGTCTTGGTGACCAAAAAAGGGCAAGCCATTCGTTTTAAAGCAGATGACATAAGAGAGATGGGGCGATCTGCTGCTGGAGTGCGAGGAATTAAGCTCGGTAAGGGAGATGTTGTTATTGGATCAGGAGTTATTCCAAAAGAATCAGAAAAGAGTGCCCGCGTGATGGTTATGGCTGAAATGGGTTACGGAAAAGCAACGCCAGCGAATGAGTATAAGATTCAAAATCGAGGTGGAAGTGGTATCAAAACCGCAAAAGTTAGCGACAAGACCGGTACTATTGTTGGAGCGCGAATCTTGATAGATCAAGAAGAGCTTGTGGCCATATCAAAGAAGAGTCAGGTTATTCGAGTTGAAACTAAAGAGATTCCTTCACTTGGAAGACAGACGCAAGGTGTTCGAGTGATGCGATTGCGTGCTGGTGATGCGTTGGTTTCGATGATATGCCTGTAGGTTAGTGCAAAGTGAAAAGTGTAAAGTTTAAAGATAAAAACCCCGAAGCGCAAAGCGTTTCGGGGTTTTGAGTTTCGAGTTTTGGGCTTTGAATTTGTTTAGAATTTTTCTAACTTCTTGTCACTCTTACTTTTTGCTCATTTTTGTCATTGTTTCTAATTTGTTGCTATCCACTTCTCTTCATCTACCACTCAGTAATTCTGATGCTATAATTTGAATATGTTTTCTCATCCCAAAGAAGTGGTTAATAAAATCGGACTTACTTCCGGTATGGTTGTTGCTGATGTTGGTTCTGGTTCGGGCGAGTATTCTATTGCTCTCGCTAAAGCTGTTGGCCATGAAGGTCGGGTATACGCTATTGATGTACAAAAAGAGCTTTTGACTAAGGTAAAAAATGCTGCCAGTAAAGAAGGAATCGGCACAATTGAAGTAATCTGGGGTGATGTTGAAAAGTCGGGTGGATCCGGATTGTCAGATAATTCTGTAGATGTCTCTGTTTTAGCTAATGTTCTGTTTCAGCTTGAGGACAAAAAATCAGCTATTTCAGAGTTAGTCCGCATCACAAGACCAACGGGTAAGATTGTGATTGTTGATTGGCGAGATTCTTTTGGTGGATTAGGCCCTCGTGCACAAGACGTTATTTCGGTTGAGGATGCAGAGGCTTTATTTGCTGAATCTGGCTTTAAAAAAACATCAGATTTTGATGCAGGAGATCATCATTATGGGTTAATTTTGAAAAGATCTTGATATGAAAGATATGACACCATTCCAGCTCGTATTGACTGGTATTTTTGCAGCTTTTATCCTCATTGGTGTTGCTTTTTTTGCATTGTTTCGAGGTGGTGGAGTTGGAGGTCCCGTAGCCAATATAACTGTTTGGGGCCTATTTCCGGAATCGCAATTTACTCAGCTTTTAGAAATTTCGGGTATTAATGATGATAAAACTCTTAATATCACTTACACGCAGGCGAATGCATCTACTTATGATCAGGACTTTATAGAAATGCTGGCTCGTGGGCAGGTTCCAGATCTAATAATGTTGCCACACACCTCTCTGCTTAGACATCGGGATAAAATATCAGCTATTCCTTATGATGTGTATGCTGAAAGAACCTTCCGAGATACATTCATTCAAGAAGGAGAGTTGTTCTTGTCTCAAGACGGTGTGCTAGCCTTGCCGGTTGCTATCGATCCTTTGGTTATGTACTGGAATAGGACAATGTTTTCAAATGCTGGTCTTGCCACACCACCTAGGTATTGGGATGAATTTTTCAATCTTACACAACAAATGGTTCAGAGAGATGGTGGCTTTAATATAACCAAGTCCGCTCTAGCTTTCGGTGAATATCAGAATGTAACGAACTCTAAGGCTGTCTTGAGCGCTCTGATTATGCAGGCGGGCAGTACCATAACAACAAGAAACCAAAATACAGTCAGGAGCACCTTGGCTGAAAGTTTTAATCAGCCAATCCGTCCAGCTGATGCTGCTGTTAATTTTTATACAGAATTTTCTAATCCAGTTAAATCATTTTATTCATGGAATAGATCTTTGCCTGAGTCGCGAGATTTCTTTACTTCTGGTGATTTGGCGGTCTATTTTGGATTCGCTTCAGAGTTAGATACTATTAATTCTCGTAACCCAAACCTTAATTTTGATGTAGCTGTTATTCCACAATCTAGGGGAGGAGCAGAGATCGTTACTTATGGAAATATGCTCGGTCTTGCTATCCCTCGTGCTTCTAGGAATCAAAATGCCGCTTTGAGAGCGGCTACAATACTTTCGAATAGAACCACTATTGCTGAACTTTCTTTGATGAGCCGTCTTCCTCCAGTACGCCGTGATCTATTAGTTGATCGACCTTCAGATCCGTTTATGGCTATATTCTATGATTCAGCACTATGGTCTAGGGCTTGGCTTGATCCTGATAGAAATGCTACAGGAGAGATATTTAGAGTTATGGTAGAAGACATTACCTCTGGACGTAAGCGCGCATCGCAGGCTGTACAAGATGCAAGCACGGCATTGCAAGGTTTGTTAAGTAATGTGAGTATATAAAATATGAATAAGTTTTTTATCGGAGGTGTATACGGCTTGGTGACTGGTGTTCTGCTTGCGCCGGTTGGTCTTTTTGCTCAGGAAGGAGGGACCGGGATAATTCCTTGTAACGGTGTTGACTGTAACTTTAATGATTTCGTACAGCTCGGTATTAATATTGTCGATTTCTTGGTTGGTTTTGCTGTATTGGGTGCGGTGGTTGGTTTTATTTACGCTGGATTTTTGATACTGACCGCAGGAGCGAATGCTTCGCAGGTTACAAAGGGGAAGTCTTTATTGTTAAAAGTTGGTATTGGATTCTTTTTTGTCTTGGCCGCATGGTTGATAGTGAACACTATTACTAGTGTTTTGTTTAATGCGGGATTTTCAATGGTTTGATTTGATTAGGAGATTTAATACTTTATACTTAAATATATTATGAAAAATCTAAATATAACTCTCGCCTCGCTTGCTGTGCTACTCCTTTTATTTTTGCCGGTATTGCTTTTTGCTCAGACAGGTGGAGGCGGTGCTCCAGGTGGAGGCGGTACGGGTGGCGGTAGCGCTCCGGCCGGTGGTTGTCCTCCTGGGGTTACTCCGCCCTGTTTCCCAAATCCTTTTGGTAATGGAATTCAAGATCTTCCGACGTTGTTGAGGGTTATAACCGAAAACATCATTTTACCCATAGGTGCTGTGATTGTCGTTATTATGATTATTTATTCTGGATTTTTGTTTGTTACCGCACAGGGT
>JBGSXG010000007.1:0-6370 GCA_041751485.1 Minisyncoccia bacterium
TACAGCTTTCACAATAGCCACCTCATCCATACAGTAATGCTTAATAAGTTCCTCTGGAGTTCCAGATTGACCAAACTCATCATCCACACCGACAAATTCCATCGGCACCGGATACTGCTTTGCAATATATTCAGCCACAGCCGAACCCATACCTCCGGCAATTTGGTGTTCCTCAACAGTCACCAATGCTCCAGTGTTTCGAGCAAGAGCAAGCACCATGCTTTCATCGAGCGGCTTAATAGTTGCCAGATTCAAGACCGTTACATTGACTCCCTCTTTTTTTAGCGCCTCTGCGGCAAGCAAAGCTTTGTGAACCAATGCGCCTGTTGCCACAATCCCCACTTCAGGATCATGACTATCAAAAAATATCTGCGCTTTGCCAATTTCAAAAGGCGTCTCCTCGGTAGTCATAATGGCAGTTTTCTCTCTGGCCAATCGAATGTAGGTTGGTTCTTTAGTTTGGGCTGCCGCTAGAGTGGCTTTTTTAGCTTCAATTGCATCACATGGAGAGATAACTGTCATATTAGGAATCACTCGAGTAATCGCCATATCTTCAACAGCCTGATGAGTCCCGCCATCTGGTCCAACAGAAACCCCAGCGTGAGATCCGGCAATCTTAACTGGCACATCATTGTAGCAAATGGTCGTTCGAATCTGCTCCCAATTTCGTCCAGGAGAGAACATAGCATAACTAGAGATAAATGGAATCTTACCCATAGATGCCATACCAGATGCCACACTAGCTAAGTTTTGTTCAGCCACTCCGACTTGAATAAACCGCTCCGGATATTTCTCAGCGAACAAATTCATCTTAGTTGAGTCAGTCAAATCAGCACACAGACCAACTACTCTTTCATCCTTGTCTCCAGCTTCTAAGAGCCCCTGTCCAAAACCAGCTCGAATAGCTTCCATTTCTGGATCCTTATCAAAAATTTTTGTATTGAGTTGTGCTTGTTTGTTGATCATATTATTGAACCAAGTCAGACTTCCGTCATTTATTGATCTTCACTTTTTATTTTTCCTCCTAAACTTCGAAGCTCCTTTAATGCATCTTTTGCCTCATCTACCTTCGGTGGCTTACCGTGCCACTCTGGCTTTCTTTCAAAATCTTTCACTCCCTTGCCCGGCACTGTGCGAGCAATAATAACCGATGGATTCTCAAACACGGCCTGTGCCTTTCCAACAGCCTCCACGATAGATGCAAAATTGTGTCCGTCAATTTCCTGAACGTGCCAATTATGGGCTTCGAACTTTTCTCCAAGCGGATCAAGAGGCATCACATCTTCTGTGTATCCGTCAATCTGAATATTGTTTCTATCAACTATCATTATTAGATTATGCAAATTCTCTTTACCAGCCAGCTGAATCGCTTCCCAGTTCTGTCCCTCATTTAATTCCCCATCTCCAGTTAGGCAGTAGAAAAACTTTCCGCTTGATCGTCCATTGTCTATTCGATCGGCCAAACTCATACCAACCGCTTGCGAAAGTCCAGCACCAAGTGGCCCGGAGCTTGTTTCAAGTGAAGGTAAAAATTCTCTGTGAGGATGTCCTTGCAAGCGAGAACCAAACTTTCTAAGAGTTAGAAGCTCCTTTACTGGAAAATAACCAGCGTGTGCCATGGTGGCGTACAGTACCGGACAAATATGACCGTTTGAAAGAACGAGACGATCGCGCTCGGGCCAATCAGGCTTGTTGGGATTATGTTTTAAAATATGAAAATATAAGGCAGTAAAGATGTCAGTCATTCCTAACGGTCCGGCAGTATGTCCCGAACCAGCTTCAACAAGCATCTCGATAATAGACTTGCGAATCTCATTCGCCACTGTCTCTAGCTCTATTATTTTTTCGTCTGTTAGATTGTTCATGCTTTAACAATTGTAACATGCATCTAGGTTTAACCTCGATGTAATCTTAAAGTGATTTGAAATATTTATAAGTTTCTTTGATATTTTCGCTTTCAAATAAAGCAGATCCCACCGCGACACGTTCTGCCCCAGCCTCACGAACAAGTGGAATAGTCTCTTCGTCCATACCGCCATCAACAGACACCACCATATCTGGCTTTCTTTTTTTAATATCTTTTATTTTTTCTAAAACTCTTTCATCAAAATCTTGACCCTGATAGCCAATTTTTTTAATACCCATAAACTGGACACAATCAACATCTTCAAGGTATGGATACAACTCTTCGTTGTTAGTATCTATTTGTATCGCCAGACCCAACTGACAATACAGAAAAGAGTCTTTGGGCACATTTTCTTCTTTAAAATCACTAATAAGTGTTTTTAAGTCTTTAGTAGATTCCAGGTGAACAATTATCCGAGAAACTCCAGCTTTAACCCAATCACGCCAAACTGTCTCCGGAGAACTAACCATCAGGTCAACTTCAAACTGAACATTTTCCCAGCCTGGCATATTGCCCCCATCTTCTATAGCACGAGCAAAGTCGGGGTCTTGGACAATTTTATACGGCCAGCTTTTTTCTGGTACATATATTCCATCCATAACATCAATCTGGACAGTTTCAGAAAAATCTTTTACTTCATATATATGATCTTCCAAGTCGTGGAAAGATCGTGGAATAATTGCAGGGATTATATTCATACATTTTCTAAACAAGACTCAAGCTCGTTCGATATTATCTATCTTTTCGATTCGACGAATGTGTCGTTCTTCTCCAGAAAACTCAGTTGAAAACCATACTGTAATGGCCCTCTTGGCGTCGTCAGCTGACAAAAACCTAGCGCCCATAGATAGAACATTGGCATCACCATGCTCTCTTGAAAGGCGTACAATATCCAGATCTCCTCCATAAAACAATGCCGCCCGAACACCGGGCACTCGGTTAGCAACAAGCGCTTCTCCTTGCCCCGACCCACCAAGCACAATTCCTTTTGACGCAGGATCTTGCGCCACAGCTTCTGCTACCGGACGAATAAAGTCAGGATAATCATCTTCTGGGTTATATACTTCTGCACCCATATCTTCAACAGTATGTCCAAGCTCCTTAAGAAAAACTTTTAACTCCTCCTTTAGTTCGAAGCCAGCATGATCTGTACCAATAAATATTTTCATAGAAAAATTATTTAATGTGTTGTGCTGTTTTTATGACGTGTTCTACAAGCATATGCGTATAACCCATCTCATTATCATACCAAGCAAGAATCTTCACGAGATTTCCTCCAACCACACGCGTCATTGAAAGATCAACAATTCCAGCATATTCAGACCCCACAATATCAGACGATACGATTTCCTCATTTGTTACAGAAAATATTTTTTTATATCGATCTTCCTGACTTGCTTTGGTTAAGATGTCATTTATTTCTTCTACCGTTGTGTCACGAGATGCAATAAAGGTTACATCTGCAACCGATCCTGCTGGCACTGGTACACGAAGTGCAATACCGTCAAATTTATTTTCAAGTGCTTTTACCGCCAAAGATGTTGCTTTTGCTGCGCCTGTAGTCGAAGGGATAATATTTTGTGCTGCAGCTCGTCCGCGACGAAGATCCTTTTTTGCAGGACCATCAACAAGTGATTGTGTTGCTGTATATGCATGCACGGTGTTTAATAACGCTTTTTCAACACCAACTGTTTCTGTAAGAACTTTCATAATAGCTCCCTCGGAGTTTGTGGTGCAAGATGCATTTGAACTAATCTTGCATGTTGCAAGATCCTCATCATTTACGCCCATAAGAATAGTTGCTCCAGGGGCTTCCGGGATAGGCTCACCTTTTGCTGGTGCTGAAATCACTACTCGTTTTGCCCCCGCGTCCAAATGCAATTTTGCTTTACTGTATTCTTCAAATACGCCAGTTGATTCCACAACGACGTCCACATCAAGCTCTTTCCATGGAAGTGCGCTTGGATCTTTTTCCTGCGTAAATCGTACTTTTTTCCCGCCAATTTCTAAATGTTCTGCATCAAAAACTTTTGCCCCAAGACCGCTCCGTCCATACACCGTGTCATAATTTAAAAGATAGGCAATGTTTTCTGCGTCACCCAAATCATTAATTCCAACAATTTCAATCTCCTCTCTTTTGCTGGCTACTTTTATAAATGCCCGCCCAATACGTCCGGCGCCATTTACAGCTACTCTAGTCTTTTTCATACTTTTTTTCTTTTTTAAGCTAAACATTATTAAATTATATCATCTATATCCCCATAAACCTTGATGGAAGTCAGACTTCCATCAGGGTTTATTCTACCAACAGCTTATCAATATCTTCTTCCACCTGTCTTTCTACATAAGCTTCCAACATATCCCTGGCCGTTTTCTTAAAATTTCCCCCGATCAAACCAAGATCCTCTGCGGCACTCATATTAATTATTGGAGATTCTTTTCCTAAAGAATGAGTTAAAAAACTAGAGAAGGTGTTTGATTTTGCCCACTCCCAAGACTTGTCAAAAGACGCTGCAGCTCCTTTAAATCCTTGTGGGTGCAACTCAAACACATTCTTTACCACGATATAAGCAAGAACGTATTGTAGATATGCATCATCTTGAACTGTTCTACTCTTAAAAGATCCCTGAAAAATACTTCCTTGTTCTTTATGTTTATGGTTAAAACGAACAGACATGCTGCAGCCCAGACGCTGCATAAACTTTGACATACCACCTTCTTGTGTTTCCTGCAAAAGAAGATGAAAATGATTTGGCATAAGTGTCCAGGCTAAAATTGAAACAAGTGGCTTTCTCTCTGGCCAATGGTCTGGTCTTTCAAAAAGACCAGAAGAAGGAAATTCTCTATGCTGATTTGCATCTTTATATTGATCATTCAGAAGGTACAGGTTTCGAACAAAACTAAATCTATCTGATTCATCACGAACAATCTCCATGCCTCGAGCACCCCTCTTAACAACATGAACAACAGACCCCACTGTGTATGGCTCTACCCTCATGTACTTCATTTTGACGGAAGTCTGACATCCGTCAAAGGTTTTTGTCCACAACCTCTTGCTAAGAATAACTGACAACTATTGACGGAAGTCTGACTTCCGTCAATTTTTAGGTTTTGTATTGGGAGATTGTGTGGTTGTATACATCGCGGAGTTTGGAAGCGGCGTTTTGCCAAGAATATTCTCGGCAGACTTCCAGACCCTTCTGTATACAACTCTCTTTTTGCTCTTCAGTAAGTTCTATAAGCTCGGCCCAAGACTTCTCTATACCAGAAGCCGAGACTTCACATTTAATCGAAAAATCTTCACTCAAAAAATCACTCATTCCATCTGCAAATGAAGAAATTAAAATATTCTTACTAGCTAGCGCCTCCAATGCCACAATACCAAAAGGCTCGTGCAGCGATGGAATAATGACCGCATCAGCGGCAGCCAGCCAATCCACTTTGTCTTGCCCGTACTTCGGCCCGACAAAGTGTACGTTTTCTTCAACATTCACTTTCTGCAACATTGTCTGCAATAGAGCAGGCTCTGCTCCTGCATCAGATCCGATAAATATCAAGTCTATTTCTTTAGGAATTTTTGCCTGACACAGCGGAATTATTCCTTTCATTGATGCAAACCTGCCAATGTATACTAGCTTTATACGACCCTTGCCTGGCAACTCTACCTTCTTTTTTGGTTGCCACTCTTCAAGATCAATCCCATTTGGCACCACGCTTGTTTTTTCTTTAAGACCATCAACCGCATCAAAGCGCTTCGCATAAGCTTTTGATACCTGCGTAATATGATCAGCCTGGCGAAGTCCAAAGAGTTCCATCTCACATAGACCCTTTTCTATCCAAAAGCCGTCCTCCGAGTTAGGATTTTTAGCAAAAGAAATTCCAAGCTCTTTTAAGAGATTGATCGACAATCGCATACTAACCACCAAAGGCACCTTAAAATGCTTAGCAGCGTACCACGCTCCCAAGTAACACGAATAATCGTAGGCATGGATAAGGTCTGGCTTGGAAAGCTTCGTTGATGCTGCCGCATAAGCAGACTGCCCGACGAGCGTCACCAGCGCTCCATGATCGACACCCGTCAGCACATTGGAAGATCCGTGATAATTCTTCATCTCGTTTTCCTCTGGAAAACCAATGACTTCAAAATCAAATTCGTCAGACAACTGCTCAATAAAATGTCGTGAGCCAACACCCATACCACCAAGTGGTTTGGCAAATCTATCCGGAACAATAATGTGTACTTTAGGCTTAGACATACGAAAATGTGAGGTCACGAGGAAAGGCTTTTAGTAAGGGTACGTGGTCAAAAACAATAGGCTCTGCGCCACCGGCTTCAATAGCCTTTAAAATGGACGGAGCAAAGCGCGGCTCCCTACCCGTACTCAGAAAATAATCTTCAAACTTGATCTCCGGCTGGCTACCCGGAAAGCGAACCCACCGAGCTGGGATACCGAAACTTTCTGC
>JBGSXG010000008.1:0-7628 GCA_041751485.1 Minisyncoccia bacterium
CTATGTTAGTACCTATAAAGAACTTGATCGCCTAAAGTCTCTGGAATCTGATTTGAAACTTCGTAATTCTTATCTAAAAAAGATGGCGGTATGTGCACCTGCTTGGTCTTCGGCAATTCAAACTCGTCTTAATATCCACGGTGATATTAAGATCCCTGGAGATCCAGACTTAGCATGGGAATGGCGACAATTAAATGATGAACTTGAACGTCGTGCATCGGTATCACTTGAAGATTTACAAGAGCGAATCGAAAGTTTGAATATTCAGTTACTTGACGCTACTTCAAAGCTTGTTGAAAAACAGACCTGGCTTAAACAAATCCAAACTGTTGAACCAAGAGAACGTCAAGCATTAAATGCTTATGCCACTCTGCAAGCCAAGAAGACAAAAGGAGGAAAAGGCAAGATGGACGAAACTATTAGGACTGCTGCCAGAAAAGAAATGGAAACAGCAAAAGGTGCGGTCCCAGTTTGGATCATGCCCCTTAATGAAGTGGTGGAGAACTTTAATCCTACGAATACACGCTTTGATGTCGTAATTATTGATGAAGCGAGCCAGTCAGATCCTTTAGCCATGTTTGCATTGTACTTAGGAAAACAAGCCGTTGTGGTTGGTGACGACGAACAGGTAACTCCAACAGCGTCAGGATTAGAATCTGATGAGATAATGAAGCTTATTCGAACTTATTTAAGTGATATACCACATAAGGAATTTTATGATGGTCAAACATCTATTTATGCTTTTGCACAAACAGTTTTTGGAAATGTGATTCGCCTAGTGGAACATTTCCGTTGCGCCCCAGATATTATCGCGTTCAGTAACGCACTATCTTACGGAGGTGAAATAAAACCTCTACGTGAAGAAACCTCAATCTCTCTCCATCCAAACGTGATAGCACACCGAGTAGAAGGTGTAATCACTGATGAAAAAACCAACAAGGCAGAAGCAGAAGCCATAGCTGGTCTTATTTGTGGTGCCATTGAGCAACCAGAATTCAAAAAGAAGACATTCGGTGTCATAACTCTTCGTGGAGATCGACAAGCAGAGGAAGTTGAAAAAATACTCCGCGCAAAAATCTCATCTGAGATATATCAACAGCGGGAAATCCTTTGTGGTAGCCCAGCTCACTTTCAGGGAGACCAAAGGGATGTCATGTTCCTGTCTATGGTAGATTCTCCGACTGGTGGTCCATTAAATCTTCAAGATGGTGATGCTAATCGAAAACTCTTCAAGAAGAGATATAACGTTGCCGCTAGTCGAGCAAAGGACCAGATGTGGCTTGTTCATAGTTTGAATCATGAGACTGATCTGAAGCCTGGAGATATACGTAAGCGTCTTATTGATCATATGCATGACCCTAAGGCTTGGCAAAGAGAGAGGGATGAATTGGTTTCAAAAACAGAATCTCCTTTTGAAGAAAGAGTGATGTCTACTTTATTAGAAAAGGGCTTCAAAGTACAACCTCAGTATCAAGTGGGTGCATACAGGATTGATATGGTCGTATCTGGAGGAGGTAAAAGAGTAGGTATTGAGTGTGATGGTGAACAATGGCATGGTCCAGATAAATTGCAGGAAGACATGCAACGTCAGGCTATTCTTGAAAGACTCGGTTGGAAATTTATTCGTATTCGTGGAAGTGTATTTTTCCGCGATGCAGATCGAGCCATGACAACAGTATTCAATCGCCTTGATGAGTTGGGTATTTTACCTGAAAGAGAAACCACTGTGGCGGTAGATACTGATAGCTCAGAACTTATCGATCGAGTACGTTGCCGCGCGCAAGAATTACAAACAGAATGGAAAAATCAATTAGAAACTATATAAAAATATGAACGAAATTATTTGCCCACATTGTAAAAAAGCCTTCAAGGTCGACGAAACTGGATTCGCCGATATTCTAAAACAGGTCCGTAATCATGAGTTTGATAAAGAAATCCACGAGCGCCTGGAAACGCTTGAGAAAGATAAAGAAAGCGCCGTTAAACTCGCTGAGGCAAATATTACAAATATTTTGCAAAAAGACCTTGCAAAGAAGGATGCTGAATTAGCCGAAATAAAATCCAAAATCAATAACGTAGAACTCGAGAAAAAACTTGCTGTAACTGAAGCTGTAAATAAAATTGAAAAAGAACGTGATGAACTTGCTGGCGAACTTAAAAGCAAAGATGTCGAGAAGCAATTACTCGAAACATCATTAAAAGAGAAATTTGCTACAGAACTCAAGACTAAGGATGATATTATAAAAATGAAAGACGAGGAAATACTTCTCCGTAAAGACATGAAAGTTAGACTCTCAACAAAAATGGTTGGTGAAACACTTGAACAGCACTGTGAGACCGAGTTTAATAGGCTTCGGGCCACAGGTTTTCAAAATGCATACTTTGAAAAGGACAATGATTCTAAAACTGGTAGTAAGGGTGATTATATTTACCGAGAAACAGATCAGGATGGTAATGAGATTATTTCTATAATGTTTGAAATGAAAAATGAAGGTGATGAAACCGCTACCAAGAAAAAGAATGAAGACTTCTTACGTGAACTTGATAAAGATCGTCTAGAGAAAAAGTGTGAGTATGCTGTTCTTATTACACTCCTAGAATCTGAAAATGAGCTGTACAACACTGGAATAGTTGATGTCTCACACAAATATTCCAAAATGTACGTAGTCCGCCCTCAATTTTTCATTCCTATGATAACCTTGCTGCGCAACGCAGCCATGAACTCCCTTAAATACAAAGCCGAGCTTGCTCTAGTAAGGAATCAAAATGTTGACATTACCAACTTCGAAGATAATGTGAATAAATTCAAAGAAGGATTCGCAAAAAATTACGATCAAGCCAGTCGCAAATTTAAGACCGCTATCGAAGAAATAGATAAAACTATAGACCATCTCCAGAAAACCAAAGATGCCCTACTATCGTCTGAAAATAACCTTCGTCTTGCCAATAATAAAGCAGAAGATCTAACAATCAAAAGATTAACGCGTGGCAACCCCACGATGACAACTAAGTTTAAAGAGCTTCCTAATACGGCTGAGTAGTCTTTTTTGAGGCTAATCCACCCCTAAACAGCCCTGTGTACGCTTTTCCAAGCCTATTCAGGGCTTTTTACGTTGTCTCGGCCAATACCCACTAATTTGCACTTATTCGGACCTCATACTTACCCTGGTCTTAAGACGAAAAGTAATGCACACCAATTCGCACACTTTTAGCCATTAGGATTAAAGAATCCTTATTTTAAGCGGTAAAAGTAATGCACCATATTTTGCACTTTTTACCCATTACGATAAGTACAGTCCTAAGAAAGTAATTCCTACAGTTAGGAAATTTTACAAGCTTAGGATTATCACATCGAAGGGTCCGAAAGTAATGCACGTAATTTTGCAAACTTTAAACCCTAAGATATAACTATTCCCGTTGCACGGAAAAAGCTGGACCACTTGCAACGGGGGTCTAGCTTTTTCTGTTTTCAGAAAAACTAATTACAAAAGGTCGAACCCCTCATTATGCTTACCAAACAGGCACTAGAAGAATACAAACAACTTCACCGAGAAGAAACCGGTACGGTCCTTCCCGATGATGTTCTTGCTAATGAGGCAATTAATCTCCTCACGCTTTTTAACTTCGTCTACAGACCGATCAAAAAAGAGTGGCTGAAAGAATATGGAAGAAATAACACTAGATTCGGAGTGGGAATCAAATCGAAAAAAAGAAATAGCGCACCACTATCATCTGAAGAAAATACAAGAACTTCAACAGATGGTGGACCGGTCCAAGCTCAGGGGTAAGCGCAAGGTCACACGATTCTTCATTGATAACGAATATATTGAGAATGGCTACGAGGCAAAGTTACCCAAGCTCTGCACCTTGGTGTATCAAGGTCTCTTGTACCATGGCAATACCGAAACGCAGACAGCGTGGCCGAGCTTTAAAACACTCATCACACATACTGGAGAAAAGAATCGCAATTACATCTCAAATGCCCTTCGATTGCTCAAGGAGTGTGGCATTATCGGCGTGGTCCAGTGCAAAAAGGGATTTAAAACTCTAAACCTCTACTCCTTTCAGGCGACTGATTATTGGATAAGCCTTGATCACATCAGCAAGCGCCTCAAGCTCACCGATAGTCTTGCGCAGTATCCAATCGTGACACTCCGTAGTATCAAAAGACGTGGTGTCCGTAGGAAGAACGTTGATACTCTAACTAACCAAATAAATAACGTTCCTAATTCTTTAACTAGCGTCAAAGACGTTTTAGAAAGACAAATGCATAGATGGGATAGAAAACCCGAAGTTGCTATTCCAGAGGGTTCTCGCAATACTGTCGTTCGCACAGCTTATGAGGGTGATATAGAGGTAAGTACCATACATTTAGATAGCCCTGATACACCTGTAGAAAAGGGTGAAAAAACGGCTGTCCGTAGTGTTCCAGAAGATACCACGCAGTTTCCCGATATATCGGGAAATTTGCGGGAAAATAATCTCGAAGTGGATACCACGCAAATGCCACAAAATGAGTTAGCCTTAGAAGACATATCCAAGGAAGATATCGGACTAGGTAGTGCGACATTATAAAAACCATGAATAATAAAATACCCACAATCAAATACTTCCTCTACGCTAGAAAATCTAGTGAGGCGGAAGACAGACAAGCGGCATCAATCGATGCCCAGAAAGACGAACTCTTAAAGATTGCTCAAGAGCAAGGCTTGGCAATCGTTGAGATCCTAACCGAATCACAATCAGCCAAGAAGCCAGGACGACCCATCTTCAACAAAATGCTTGAAAGGATCTATAAAGGCGAAGCCAATGGAATCATCTGCTGGAAACTGGACCGTCTTGCTCGTAACCCAGTAGATGGCGGACAAATAAGCTGGATGCTGCAGCAAAGTGCAATCGCTCAGATCGTCACCTTCGGTAGAACTTATTATCCAACTGATAATGTCCTCATGATGCAGGTGGAGCTTGGAATGGCCAACCAATACATCAGGGATTTGTCGGTGAACGTGAAGCGAGGTTTGGCAAAGAAGGTCCGAGAAGGCTGGTTGCCGAGCATGTGTCCCGTCGGATACATGAGCACTCCTGATAGAGAAAAGGGATTCAAGACGATCATGAAGGACTCTGATAGATTTCCAGTCGTTAATAGATTGTTCGACATGATGCTCACTGGAAATTACAGCACTTCACAAATATGGGACGTGGCCCGTAAGGAGTTGAACCTGCGGACGTACCAGCGAAGAAGTCTTGGTGGCAAGCATCTTTCAAAGAGTGGCATCTATGCACTCATGAGCAATCCTTTTTACTACGGCTGGTTTGAGTATCCCTACAAGAGCGGAGAATGGCACAAGGGAGCGCATGAAGCCATGATAACTGAGGAAGAATTCAATAAGGTCCAAGCTATCATGGGCCGAACCATGCAACCTCGGCCAAGACCAGAGAAAAGTTTTGCATTTACCTCACTTATGAAGTGTGGGTATTGTGGTTGCAGCATTACCGCACAGGCCAAGGTAAAGCGATGTAAGAACGGCAACGTTCACCATTACGTCTATTACAACTGCACCAAGAAAAAGGTTGATGTGAAGTGTCCCGAGCAGTGCATCGAGCTCAAGAATTTAGAACTTGATATCAAAGGAAAGCTTAGCGAGATCACTATTTCAGAAAGATTTAAAGATTGGGCGATCAAGCATCTCCATGAACTCCGAAAGACGGAAGTTGATAGCGACACTTTGGTCCTCAAAGGCAAGCACAAGGAACTTGAGGAGGTAACCAAGAACTTGCAGTCACTCACACTGAACTTCACCTCACCGAATAACCAGGATCGAGCAATTATCACAGACGAAGAATACCAAACCCTCAAGGTTGGCATGGTGAAAAAGAAACTGATTCTCGAAGATGAGCTCAAGGTGAAGAACAAGGAAGTATTGGAATGGATCGACCTTACCGAACAGACCTTTGACTTTGCCTGCTACGCCCACATTTGGTTTGAAAAAGGAGACGATAAAGCCAAAAGAGCGATACTCGCATGTTTAGGCTCGAACCTCACCCTAAAAGGCAAAAAGGTCTTTGTAAATTACCATTCTTTCGTCAAGACACTCATAAAAAGTCGTCAGGCGGTTCTCGACGAATTAGAGAAGGTTAGAACCTCCAAAGTATCAAGCAATAAAAGACAAAACCCCACAAATTGTGAGGTTTCGTCACTAGGGCTCCCCCGGCAGGACTCGAACCTGCGACCAATCGATTACATTTGACCCTAAAATTTCTTAAAGGAATGGACTATATCATCACCCATTTGGGTGCAAGGCGCTTCGACCACTTTCGTGGGCTACTCCCGCTAGGGATAGTCTCTGAACCTTCCCCGCACCACTTTTTCGCAAAGCGGAAAAGTGGTGCCGGACTTGGCTGCTGATTACCCTCGACTAAACGTTAGGGCTTCCAGCAATTCACCTTGTTTTTCGACCTGACTTTCGAACAGGAAGCTGCCAATCTCGACAGTCGATTGCTCTACCAGCTGAGCTACAGGGGAATGTAGTAAAAACTCAAAACTTAAAATTTAAAGGTCAAAGATAAAAATCAAAAACCAAAATATTTTAAATCTAAGCTTTCACATCTAAATGAACAACGTCCAAGCTCTTATAGCCTGAACTCCAGTATCTTAGCAAAAAAGCAGGTCTTTTCGCAAGGCTACTTCCCTTTTCGATACACACCATGGAGCGAATCAAAATCATCATGTAATCGATTCGCCATACCTCCAACCGTATCAAAAATCTTTTGTACCACCTGATACATATTGTGCAATTCTTTACTCGTATAGATTACTTTGTTGTCATAAATATAGACTCGGTTTCCAGCAAATTCGATACTAAAATCTTTAGCCTCCTTTTGTAAAAAACTCAACACCTCAGAAGTGAAAATCTGCAATGCTTCTATCTCATAATCCTGCGTCACATACAAACTAAAATCTTTTTTAAACTCATCTTCCAGAGATATCTGCATGTCTTTATCACTTCCCCACATATCCACAGAGCCGAGTCTTCCCCACATTGTTTTTGAATGCAATAAAATGTGCGGAAAATCTGTCTTCTCAAAACATATTTCACAAGCAGTAAATGTGTATGTGTGACTATTTTTACCACTGCCAACAGTGTATCTATAATTAAACAATCGGAGCGGGTGTTCTTTATACTGCCCTGAAACCACATTGCTAATCTTTTTGCTGTGCCCCTTACTAAACAGCCGACCACTGACACTTTCTATACCAGCAGATTCGGCATACTCCAGAGAGTTGGCCCGAGCAAATTCCTGCATAAACTTTTTGTGCGCTTTAAAAAACAAAAAAGCACACAATGCCCCAAAAGAGAGTATGGGGAAAAACGGAATAACAATCGTCAGCGGAACAGACATCACAATGACAGCAATGGTGAGTAAGCGATATTCCTGCCACATCATCTTCCACACAAGCGACCAAGTGCTCTCAATTTTCATATAGAAAGTATACTATTTCGCCAGGCACGCACCACACTTACAGCCAAACGGCTTGATGTACTCATCGATATATTCTTTGCCGTAGTCATAGGACAGCTCTTCGCCGGCCTCGATCTTGCATTTGGCAAAGACATACACCCTGCCCC
>JBGSXG010000009.1:0-2273 GCA_041751485.1 Minisyncoccia bacterium
AGCCAACTTAAACTCGTGCTCATTGCCCTCTTTCTTCATCCATTCTATATCGTTCTTACCAGGAAATTCTTTCAACACTTGCTCAGCTACTTCCGTTGGCAACAAATTATCAATATGGGTATGGGGTGTCGGTTGAGCGCCTTGATAATTTTTTGCTTTTTCACCAGCAATTCTATCAAGATGTTTTTTATCGAAGAAAAAAGGGCTACTCATGTTTAATATTCAAACTATCTAATAAAGGTTTTACCACCATTCGTGGCCGCAGATTATTCAAAAACAATCCATATCCAGCCCAAGCTATACGGTGTCGAATCATATTATCATTTTTTAGAACAAGAATCTTAGCAGCTAAATCCTCGCCAGAGGCAACTTCACAAAGTAACAATTCCTCATTATCTTTAGATAATTCCACAACAGCCGGCGTATCTCCTGTAATAACTGGTTTTCTAGCGGCCCAACCCTCATACACTTTATTTGGGATAACTTTCTGCGCTTTTTCTGTGTCACCAAAAATACCAAGAACAATATCTGCCTCCGCTAATTTACTGCTCATGTCCTCATAAGGAAACCTGGCCAAAAAATGAAGATTCTGTGTATCAGAACCAGAAATACCATACATCCTAAATTCAATTTCTTTATTATTTTCAAGTAGTCTAGCGGCTTCAATAATGTATCCTACACCCTGCATAGGGGTTCCTGTACCATGAAAATGAACAATAAACTTTTGACCTATATCTTTTTCAACAGGGAAAATAGCAGAATCATCGCTGCCAACATATACAACTACAAACTTATCCTTTGAAATGCCAAATTTTTTTGCCAACATATCTATATGTGCCTTAGTGTCTATAATCAACTTCCCAGACAAGCGCATTCCCACCCAGTCCAGTATCCAGTAATACAAAGCCCTGAAAGAACGACGTCCGTGTTTCGACCGATCTTCAATTTCTGAGTTGTACAATGAAACAAAAACATCAAAAATAATCTTTCGGCCGAATAGTAGGTAGGCTAGCCAAACAACAGTGTGTCCTGGAAAAGCCACAATGACGTGATCATACTTTTGCTTTCGGATTTTTCGATACTCTTTATATAAAACCAAAAACTTTTTAAAAGAACCATTCTTCTGTGGATCAACTCGACAAAGAGTTACCTCACAGTCATTTTCTCGTAAACCCTTAATAAGTACGCGATTACGCGCATACTCTGGATCAAAAAAACCAAAAAATAAAAAACTCTTAGACATTTTTTATACTGTTGCTAACTTTTTCAATTAAATCATCTAGTGCATGGTTTTTAACCACCTCTCCCCTGACCTGCTCTTGTAGATAATGCATATCGTTTTTCATTCTAGAAAAATACTCCAGTTTATCAGCTAAATCTTTAGTCACCCCTGCTTCAAAGACACTGTGAGAATTGTATTTAGAAACAATAGGAATGACAGCTTCGCTAGAGCTAACAACCGGCGTACCGCAGGCCATAGACTCCAGAACCACTTTATCCAAACTGCCTGTATCACTTGCATGAACAAAAACGTGCGCTTTTTGAAAGTAAGGCACGCTAGAAGCTGGACTAACAGGACCTACAAAAGTTACAAACCCCTCCAACTCTTTTTGCAAGACCAATTTTTCCATCTGCTTCTTATAAATCACATCACCTGGAGTAACTGGGCCACCAACTATAGAAAAGTGAAAATCAATTCCAGCATCTTTCAAAATCGACACGGCCTTCAAGCAGATACCAAGACCTTTGGTTTCAGACACTCTGCCAACGAACAAAATCTCAAAGGTATCTTTATCTTTCAAAGAATAGTTCGGCTTAAAAACATCTGTATCAATCCCATGTCCAGTGACTAAAACTTTTTGGCTTTCTAGCCGGAAGCTCTCTGTTGATGCGGTGAAAATCTGCGTAGCAAACTTCTCGGCAACTTTTAACTTCCAATCAATACTCTTATGTGTATACCATAGGCATATGGGTTTTTTCATAATCCACTTCCATAACCAGCCACACAAAACAATATAAATTGGATTCATATGTACCAAAACTACATCGTATTCATTTCTCTTCTGCCAAATCATACGATACAAACGAAAAGCTCGAGTAATCTTTCCTGCTCCATTCTCTTTACCAAGAGAGCTAACACTTACCTTCTCTGGCAGACTATGCTCACCTTCCTTGAGGCACACGACTTCAACAGCATCAAAATATTGAGCAAAACGTTCAATCCACGAATGAAAAAATCCAAGCACTGAATCTTGCCTATCAACAACCTGCGT
>JBGSXG010000010.1:0-2530 GCA_041751485.1 Minisyncoccia bacterium
CAACACGACTGGGTCGCCACGGGACTGTTTATACACTTGACGGACCAATACATCTTCGTAACGAGGCTTATGTCAAAGACTTTTCTCCACTTGATACGGAATGTTTATGGGATATTGAACAGGCTTACACTAAGGCGTATGTGTCACATTTGTTTAGAGCTGATGAGATGTTAGGAGCAACTCTTGCCACTATTCACAACATCGCTTTTATGGCAAAGTTGATGGAAAACATTCGTCAGAGTATTGAAAAAGAAAATTTCCTCGCATATAAGGAGTCCTTTTTGGGAAGATATTATAGAAAAAAATAAGTTATGTCTAAGAGTCCATTTAAATTACAGAGTGAGTATGCTCCGGCTGGAGATCAGCCGCAGGCTATAAAAGAGCTTGTTAAAGCAATCAAGTCTGGGGAAAAGCACCAAACGCTTTTGGGCGTGACTGGATCGGGCAAAACTTTCACGGCAGCTAATGTTATCCAGCAAATAGGCAAGCCAACTCTTGTTATTGCGCACAACAAAACTTTAGCTGCCCAGCTTGCTCTTGAATACCGAGAATTTTTTCCGGATAATGCTGTGCACTATTTTGTTTCTTATTACGACTATTACCAACCTGAAGCTTATGTGGCCACGTCTGATACTTATATCGAAAAAGAGGCTCAGATAAATCAGGAGATAGAACGTTTGAGACACGCTTCAACTCAAGCGCTACTTACACGAAAAGATGTCATTATTGTGGCCTCTGTTTCTTGTATTTATGGTCTTGGATCTCCGGAAGAATATCAGAAAGTTAATTTGAAGGTTGAACGAGGTGTGAAGTTTTCTCGGAAAGAATTTATTATGCGTCTTGTTTCAATGTACTATGATCGAACAAATGCTGATCTTGAGCCGGGGTTATTTCGGTCGCTTGGTAATACTATTGAGGTAATGCCTCCAAACGAAAAAGTTTTATACGAAGTTACGATTGAAGGTAACGTGATTGAGCAAATTAGAGAGATTGATGCTATAACTCGTTCTGTTATTTCAGAACCAGAGGCGGTTTTCCTTTTTCCATCTAAGCATTTTGTTTCTAGCGAAGATCAACAAAAGAAAGCTTTAGTTACTATTGAAGCAGAGTTAAAAGAAAGACTAAAAGTTCTTGATAAATCAGGAAAAATACTTGAGTCAGAACGTTTAAGACGCCGAACTAAATACGATTTAGCTTTGATTCGAGAGGTTGGGTATTGTAATGGAATAGAAAACTATTCGAGACACTTTTCTGGCAAGGCTCCGGGCGAAGCACCAGAGACACTTTTGTCATATTTTCCTCATGATTCTGATGGTAATCCAGAATTTTTAACAATTATTGACGAGTCGCACGTGACGGTGCCACAAATCGGAGGAATGCATGCGGGTGATACTTCGCGTAAGAAAAATTTGGTTGAATATGGTTTTAGATTGCCCAGCGCATTGGATAACAGGCCTTTAAAATTTGATGAATTTGAAGAAAGAGTTGGGCAGGTTTTGTATACCTCGGCAACGCCGGGAGACTATGAAAAAGAGCATAGTTCGGTTGTGGCGGAGCAGATTATCCGTCCAACAGGCTTGATTGATCCTGTTGTTGTGGTGGAGCCCGTGACTGAAAAGGGTGAAAATCGTGGACAGATTAAGCATTTTATTCTAGAGGCAGAAAAAGAAATACAAAAAGGTGGTCGCGTGATAGCTACAACCCTGACAAAAAAAATGGCTGAGGACCTTTCAGAGTATTTAGATGAGAAGGGAATAAAGACAAAATATTTACATAGTGAAATTCATACGATTGAACGTATTGAAATCCTGACTGATTTTAGAAAGGGGAAGTTTGATTGTCTTGTCGGGGTCAACTTGTTGCGTGAAGGACTAGATTTGCCGGAAGTGACATTTATCGGAATTTTGGATGCTGACAAGGAAGGTTTTTTGAGATCAGAAACGGCACTTATTCAAACTATTGGACGAGCTGCGCGTAATGTTAATGGTCGAGTTGTTCTTTATGCTGATCAGATTACGGGATCGATGAAGAGAGCTATGGATGAAACAGAGCGAAGACGTGAGAAGCAACTTGCTTATAATAAAAAGCACAAAATTACTCCAAAGACTATTACAAAAACTATTAAAGATATTACAGACCAGCTTCGCTCGGAGCACCAAAAAACAGTTGCGAGCCAGTTGGCTATTGAAAGAGAGGCTTTTGGCGGAGATTTAAAGAGACTTATTCAAGCCAAGAGAAAACAAATGGCAGAAGCGGTTAAGATTTTAGATTTCGAGACGGCAGCGATAGCAAGGGACGAGATTAAAGAGTTAGAAGAAGAAATGGGATCAATGACAAAAATGAACAAAAAGTAAGAATGACAAAATTAAATTTCGAATTATGAATTTTGAATTAAAAATTCAATCGAAATTCAAAACTAGAAATTCAAAATTTAACACCCCCGAAGCCCTTGGCTTCGGGGGTTTCTAAAATCTAACAGCTAAAACCTAAAAGCTCGTCCCTACTTATCCCCACAACCACCAATCCTCCC
>JBGSXG010000011.1:0-9129 GCA_041751485.1 Minisyncoccia bacterium
GAGATTGAGGTAATCAAAAAGATTCCAGTCGGTGTTGGCGACTCCCTATTTACTGAGCATGAAAATTCTGAATATGCTTTCCCAGTTTATAAAGAAACACAGGGCATTACTTCCAGGTGGTTGTATCATGCGATTCAGAAAATCTTAAAGCAATCAATCTTAGACGAGCTGATTGACCCTATACCGCAGGATATTTTAGATACCTACAACTTACCATCTCTACAAACCGCACTTATCTGGGTGCACTTTCCCCGCAAAGAAGCAGACGCTCGATCTGCTCGAAAGCGTTTTGCCTTTGAAGAAATATTTTTTATTCAACTAGAAAAAGAGAAGGAAAAAATTCTACACAAACAAAATCCGTCATTTCTAATCAACAAGTCCGAAAGTGAAGTGGCTGAATTTACAAAACGCTTTCCCTTTGAGCCGACTAAGGCCCAACAAGAATCTATCGACAAAATTCTTTCTGACTTCCGAAAAGATCACGCAATGTCACGGCTACTCGAAGGAGATGTCGGATCCGGCAAGACTGCAGTAGCGGCGGCGACAGCTTATGCTGTGGTTAGCACTCCGCCCCTAAGACAACCCGAAGGGGTGTCCGGACGACCATCGTCTAGCGACGATGTTTTAGCCGAGCGACAAGATTTCGGCAATCTACAAGTTGCTTATATGGCACCCACTGAAATATTGGCTACGCAACATTTCGAATCGTTTATTGAAATGTTTTCATACCTCGGAATCAATATTGGCCTAATGACCTCAAGTGGTTGCAAAAAATTCCCTTCAAAAGTTCATCCCACTAAGTGGACCGACATATCTAGAGCCCAGCTTCTAAAATGGGTTAAGGGTGGCGAGATAGCTATCTTGATCGGGACACATTCTTTAATTCAAAAAACCGTAGAGTTTGAAAACTTAGCTTATGTTATTGTCGACGAACAACACCGCTTCGGCGTGGCTCAGCGCAAAGCGCTGAGACGCGGACGTGGACGCAGACTTGATGCGGACTCAACGCCGAAAAGTGAAGCTTTGCTATATCGTGACCTAACATACAGAATTAGAGAAGCTATTTTCAGAGTTAAAAAAGAAATCGGCCTAGGACACAAGGAAATTGTGTACCAAAGAGCCTTAGAGGAAGAATTTAAAAAATCCAAAATACAATTCTCAAGAGAGCATCGTATCCCAATTATGTACAACAGGAAAAATGTTGGTACGTATGTTCCTGATTTTGTTGTAGAAAACAAAATCATTGTTGAACTTAAATCTTTGCCAAAAATCACCGGGGTAGAAACCAAACAACTATGGAACTACATGAAAGGATCCGAATTTAAACTTGGGCTACTCGTAAACTGGAGTTTTACAACAGTAGAAATCAAAAGAGTTATCTATGATAAAGCTCGAAAGTCAGCGACAAGTCTGCGTGAAGTCAGCGACAAGTCTGCGTTTCTGCCTCACCTGCTTTCAATGACCGCCACGCCAATTCCGCGAACTTTAGCTCTGACTATTTATGGCGATCTTGACCTAACTCTACTTGATGAATTACCCAAAGGACGTAAGCCGGTCAAAACAGAAATCGTTCTGCCAAAAGACCGTTCGCAGACGTATGAGTTTGTACGCAAAGAACTCAAAGCCGGCCGACAAGCTTACGTTATTTGCCCTCGCATAAATGAACCAGATCCTACTAAAGAAAGGGCTTTGAATGTCAGATCGGTCATAGCCGAAACAGAACGCCTGCAAAAAGAAGTTTTCCCTGAATATAAAATATCGATGTTGCACGGCAAAATGAGCAAAGATGAAAAGAGTGACACCATGCAAGAATTTGCCGAAGGCAAATCTCATATCTTAATAGCCACCTCTGTTATCGAAGTCGGGGTTAACGTACCCAACTCCACAATGATAATCATCGAAGGAGCTGAGCGATTTGGTCTGGCCCAACTACACCAACTCCGCGGACGAGTAGTCAGAAGCTCACATCAAGCACATTGCTTTGTCTTTACTGATTCAAAGACAGAAAAAACAATCGATCGCCTTAGGGCCTTGGTTACCGCCAAAAATGGTTTCGAGTTAGCCGAACTAGATATGAAACAACGAGGGGTTGGAGAACTTACAGGAGCCAAACAGTGGGGCGTATCTGACTTGGCCATGGAAGCCATTCAAAATCTTAAAATGGTTGAAGCCGCTCGCGATGAGGCCCAGCGCATAATGGCGGCTGATCCAGAATTAAAACAAAAAAGATTCAGTGCTCTAAAATCAAAACTCCAGAACAGAATAGAATTACATTTTGAATAGGAAGCTATTTTAGGGTAGTATTCCTCTATCCACCCGTAGCTCAGTTGGTAGAGCGTGCGTCATATACACGCATGGTCCCAGGTTCGAATCCTGGCGGGTGGACATGAAAATAAAACACTGGCTCTGCAAAGAGTCAGTGTTTATGTTTTCACCACCTGGCAGGATTCGAAAGACGGAGCGCACGAAGTCCCCGAGCTTGTCGAGGGGTGCGCGAGTCGGGGCAGCAAGCTATTAGCGAGGAACGAGCTTAGAGACTTGCGCCGAATCCTGGCGGGTGGACAACAAATGTGAATCTTGACTTTCTATACAAAAGTACTAGCATACATATTCAGAAAGGAGTGGCGTATGTTCGTAAGAATAATTGCGTGGCTTCTGAGAATAAACCCCCAAAGACGGAGAATTGACCATGACGTAAGATGGCAACGTCAACTAGCCCAAAGAAAACAATACCCCCGACTCTAACGAGCGGGGGCTTGTATTTTTAACTCTGATTATCTCCAACAATCTCTAAGCCTTTTTGAGGCACACCATCCGGATTTTTCTTTGGCTCAATGCCATTAAGAATCAATAGCTCTTCAAATTCTTTTCTCTCGAGCGTTTCAACATCAATCAACTTCTTAGACATCTGATCAAGTGCTTTTCGGTGTGTAGTCAAAACATCTTCTGCTTTAGCTAGAGCCTCTTTCATAATACGTGAGACCTCAGCATCAATACGCGCTGCAACTTCTGGAGAATAATCTTTGCTCTCCACGCCCTTGCCACCAAAGATTGGTCGCCCTCCATCATTCTCTAGTGCAATTGGACCCATAGAATCTGACATACCATAACGAGTAACCATATCACGAGCTAAAGCCGTTGAAACTTGTAGGTCATTTGATGGACCGGTAGTGATATCTCCGAAAATCATCTTCTCTGCGACATATCCACCAAGTGACATTGCAATATCATCCAAAAATTCTTTTCTTGACTGTAGTCGCTTATCTGCAAAAGGCAGTTTCAGCGTATACCCACCTGCTCTTCCTCTAGAGATGATAGACACTTTGTGTACTGGATCAGCATGTGGCAAGAGTGAAGCGACAAGCGCATGACCCATTTCGTGATAAGCAGTAATTTCTTTTTCTTTCTTTGAAAGCAAATGACTTTTTCGCTCCGGTCCAAGCATTACTTTTTCAATTGATCGAATGAGATCATACTGAGTAAGTTCTTTTCGATCTTCTCGGGCGGCTAAAATAGCGGCTTCATTCATCAGTGAGTACAAGTCTGCTCCAGAAAAGCCTGGGGTACGCTCGGCAATCACACTGAAATCAACATCTGGACCAAGAGGTTTTTTCCGTGCATGTATTTTCAAAATAGCTTCGCGGTCTTTCCTGTCCGGAGCATCAATCATAACTCGTCTGTCAAATCGTCCGGGTCGCAAAAGAGCTGGGTCTAAAACATCCGGACGGTTGGTTGCTGCCATGATGATGACTTTTTCATTTGGCTCAAAACCGTCCATTTCCACGAGGATTTGGTTTAAGGTTTGTTCTCGTTCGTCGTTTCCACCGCCCACACCTGTCCCACGAACACGTCCAACAGCATCGATCTCATCAATAAAAATAATAGCTGGAGCAGTGGCCTTTGCTATCTTAAACAAATCACGAACACGACTAGCTCCGACTCCTACGAACATTTCGACAAATTCTGAACCAGAAATAGAAAAGAATGCCACCCCTGCCTCTCCAGCTACTGCTCGAGCCAGCAATGTTTTACCCGTTCCGGGCGAACCCATCAGAAGAATTCCTTTTGGAATTTGTGCTCCAATATCTATAAACTTTTTAGGATTGCGTAGAAAGTCTACAACTTCGGCCAGTTCTTCTTTAGCTTCCTTGGCACCAGCCACATCTTTGAAGGTTACTCGATTTTTCTTATCAGCCGGATCCACCATTCGTGCTTTAGACTGACCAAAAGAGAAAGCTTGCATACCAGCGCCTTTAACTTGTCGGGTTAAGAACCAGAACAAAAAGACAATGAACAGAATAGGAATAATAATCGGCGCCAAGTTTAGAAGCCAAAAAACAAAACCAGACTGTTTTTCAATCTCAATAGAAACTCCAGCTAGCTGTTCGGGTGTTACACCATAGTTATTGAGGGTTTCAGACAATGCAGATTCTGCTTCTTTCTTAGATTCTTTCTTTAAGCCCTCTTCGTTATAATCTATAGATAACTCGCTACCATTGACCACGATTTTTTCTACTTTCTGCTCTCGAATATCTTGGGCAAGCTGTGAAAGTGGAATTTGTTCAATCTCTTCTCGAGAATCAGACAAAAATGTATAACCGGTAATAATAACCAGAATAATTAGGATAGTAGAAAGTAAGTTTGTCCAAAAAGATGAGACTCCACGAGAAGATTTGCTAACAATAATTTTAAACTTTCGTGCTTTCTTTTTATTTTTTGGTGTCTTTTTGGGAGATATTTTCATTACTTGGCAATTATACACAAAAAGCTGTTTTTGAAAAGAAAAAATGCACTACTCTGCAGTAGTGCATGGGGACAGAATTTGAGCACCTTCTGGAGTTATCATGTTTCGATGTCCGGATTCACAAATATGAATGATGCATCCTTTTTCCACTCGAGACATCCTGATAGGAGCAGAGCAGCCTTTGTACTTGCAGCCCTTCTCAGGAGAATCTACCCCTTCATCTGGAGCAACAACCCGAAAAAACATTCTCAAAGGAAACAGACACTTCCAAAGACACCACCACAAGATAGCCACCAAGCCCTTAAACATTTTCATACGGATACCTCCATGTACATACTATATGTCTGCACATCTATATAGCATAACATTCTAAATTTCCAAAGAGTTAGACCTCAATTAATACATAACCGCACCTAATACAACAAAACTAAAGAGCCTCCAAGACATTTGCCTCTTGGGCTTTCTAATGGGAATATGAGTTGTATGACAAGACTGGTCAGTAACAAAAAAATTACTTTTGATTACGAGGTTATAGATCGATTCGAAGCAGGAATCGAACTCTTGGGTTTGGAGGTAAAAGCGCTTAAATCAAAAAAGGGTTCTTTGGAAGGTGCGCATGTCAACGTCCGAGGCGGAGAAGCATTTATTATAAACATGGATATACCGCCGTATCAGCCACTTAATACGCCAGCCGATTACGATTCGCACCGTGTTAGAAAACTTCTGCTGACCAAAAAAGAATTATCTGAATTAGCAGGACTAGAGTCCCAGCGAGGTTTGACAATAGTGCCTATTTCAGTGTATAATAAAGGCCGCAAAATCAAGCTAGAAATAGCTGTGGCTCGTGGAAAGAAAAAAGCTGACAAGCGCCAGACACTCAAAAAGCGAGACACCGAAAGAGATATCAGACGCACTTTGAAAAATCAATAAAAACTAGAGTGTGGAGTATAGAGATTAGACGTTGGAAAATTTCTAAAAGCCACATATCGATCATTCGCAAAGAGTAGATGTTTTCTAACTTCTAAATTCTAACTTCTATTCTTTGGGGATGATCGGCCTAGACGGATATATCCACTGTTTTGTGTGCGGAGGAGAGCTCTGATAACTCTTTAAACTTTCAGAACTTCTAAGTGCAAACTTAGTACAAAAAACAAAGTCAATTGTTTCTCCTTTTTATAAGGCGAACGACTTTGCATTCGCTTACGCTAACGCCTAAGCGACGCACATAGCAAGAGGAGTCTGAGTATCGCTATCGTGTGTTATTACACGGACTAGATACACAAGGTATCTCGATTGCGTATCAAAAATAATTGAGATTCGGTAGTAGAGAATTTTGTTTCTGTTTGATCTCTATTACTTAAAACCTAACAGTTACTACCCTTCGTAGATTCACTAAACATGATTATCCGCACGGCGGTTCGATTCCGCCCATCTCCACATCCTAAGAATAGCCTTTAACCAAAGGCTATTTTTTGTAGAGATGAGTGGAAGTTATAACCTGTGTCTCTATAAGTAATGTTACAATATAAAACATGCCAAAAGAAAAAAATTATCCAATGAGAATAGGCTTCTTGTTTTCTTTACTTTTTATCCTATATTTTTTTATATCTTTCGTCTTGCCAGCAAGCATACTACAGAAACCCCTAGGGCTACTGTCTGAATTTATTTTCTATCCGACACTGTATTTTGTAGGCGACACTTTTTTCTTTTTTCTTGGACCTGAAAGCCTGGCTTTAGTTCTTTTTGTCCTCCCAATTATTGCACTTACTGAAGTCTTTATGATTGGTATGTTTTTTGGTTATTTATATTCTCTACTTAAGAAAAGCGCTTAATATACAAACACCCCTACAGATAAGTTCTAACTTCGTTCATGAATCTCCACTCGACTCGTTCCTCGCAAGCTCGTCACTCGCTCGTGGCAAGCCACCCGGAACACAACAAAAACCACCTTCGGGTGGTTTTTGTTTGGAACGAATCGAGTGCCCTGAGCGAGGAGCTTAGCGACGAGTCGAATGGGCCTGTTAAAATGTATGTATGTTTTATGTTTACATGGTCGTAAATGAAAATGATTACCTGAACGTTGGTGTAACAAATAACCCCGACAGACGCCTAAGTGAACACAACACTAGTCGGGGTTCAATGCATACAACAAAAGGTATATTTCGCACGGTATTTCTCGAAGAGCACAAAACTCTCACTTCGGCTCGAAGAAGAGAGATCCAAATCAAAAAATGGCGACGGAGCAAGAAAGAAAGATTGATTGAAAGATACAAGAACGGCCTACCGACTAAACCGTAACCTTCTCTCTAATCTCAATCTCCATTTTGCTATACTACCCCTCATGAACTACTGGCTTGTAAAATCCGAAGAGAGTTGCTATTCGATCGACGATTTGAAACGCGACAAGAAAACATACTGGGACGGAGTACGCAACTACCAAGCTCGCAACTTTATGCGCGATATGAAAAAGGGCGACTTAGTCCTTTTCTATCACTCAAACTCGAAAGAAATTGGCATTGCCGGAGTAGCTAAGGTGGCAAAAGAAGCCTATCCAGACTTCACTGCCTGGGACAACAAGCATGAGCACTTTGATCGGAAGTCTCCTAAAGACAATCCACGATGGGATATGGTAGATATAGGTTTTGTACAAAAATTTGCAAAGGTGATACCACTCGACGAACTGAAAAAACAAAATACCCTCACAGATATGCGCATTCTACAGCGCGGAAACAGACTTTCTGTCACACCTGTAACAGCCAAAGAATTCAACATAGTCCAAAAACTTGGCCTCTCCGCGTAGTTGACAAACCAGTTTTTTGTAGTATCATTCTTCTCCAGAGTAGAACGTCTGCTCATTACACCTTCCCTTTTGAAAGGACTCATTATGGCTCGTCACCAGGTCACGTACGAAGACGTCACGGGTGTTGTCGACGATGGTACCCGGTTTGCCGTCACCTTCAATCGCTCCGGCGATGTGGAGTACACCTAAACCAGGCCTTGAGGCCAGAAAGGATTCACATGTTCAGCATCTTTTATGAAGACCAGGGCGAAGCTTTGGTCGACTCACGGGAACGCTTCCGAGCGTTCATTGAAGGAGACCCCGACGGTCTTCATGGATACGGGCCCACGCCCAACCAAGCCGTGGAGGATCTCCTGCCTTCGCTTGCCAAGGCAGGGCTTTCCACGGATCGAAAGGACTATGAGATCCGCTCCGCCCCCACAGAGGAGGCGGTGGAAGCGGAGGACTGAACTGCCATCATCACAAATGCCCCCAAGCGAAAGCGAGGGGGCATCTTTTTATCTGTGAATTAACTTTTTAAAACTTAAAATTCTCAGCAAGCTTTCCAATAAGTGGCAATTCTTTTTGCTTTCCTGTTGAAGCATTAATAACGCCAATGATTAATAAGATTATGTTTCCAAACCATAAGACAATAGCAGCAATCCAACCAATGACTGGAATGATGCCTATAACCATCTGGACCACGAAAGAAAGCAGAAGGACTAGACCTTGTTTAACATGGAACTTTACATAAGGATCATCTTTGTGCTCCGTAAGTAACGGAAGGAAAAAGATGAAATAAGCGATGACGGCCCATAGATTGTGGTTTCCTCCTTCTTTTTTAGCACTTTCCGGAGCCGCCTGATTTTCTACTGAACTTTCAGGCTGACTAGTTGCCTCTTGAGTAGATCCGACTGTTTCTGCCTCTTTGTTTATATTTTGATTTTCTTCGGACATAAATTTAACTAACTTTTTGATTTAATAACAGAATCCGCCAAAGCAGATTTGGTTACTGATTAATAATAATTGCCAAAATAATCGCGCCCACTCCAAGAGCAATAACTATTCCGGCTAAAATAATTCGTTTCAACTCCATAGAAACCTGCCTACAGTGTAGCACTTGACGTCTATGATACAATTAAAATACATTAACAATAAGTGCATAATCAAAATGAAAGAAATCACAATCTATTCAACTCCAACTTGTCACTTTTGCCATATGGCCAAAGATTTTTTAACAGAAAACAATATAGAGTTCACTGATTATAACGTAGCAGAAGACGCAGAGAAAAGACAAGAAATGGTAGAAAAAAGTGGCCAGATGGGTGTGCCCGTTATTGTCATTGGCAACGAAATGATGGTCGGCTTCAATGAGGATAAATTAAAAGAATCCCTTGGACTGTAAAACTAGCTTTTGGCTTTTAGCTGTTAGGTATTAATAGATATTAGATATTAGTTATTAGATATTAATTATTCATTCATATGGATATTATCTTTTTTATCGGTAGAATCATTTTTGGAGGGTTCTTCGTTATAAACGGGGTCAATCATTTCATTAAGCTACAAGCTATGACTGGTTATGCAGATTCTAAGAAAGTACCCTCCC
>JBGSXG010000012.1:0-13329 GCA_041751485.1 Minisyncoccia bacterium
AAGGTCAGCAGGAGGTAGAAACTCCTAATGCTATTGAGGGCTTGTGGGAGAAGGTGTTGGAGTTGTTTCGGTAAAAAGAAGGTGTGGTATATTGTCAAACTAAGCTCCTGTAGTTAAATGGATATAACAGTCCCGTCCTAAGGGATTATTGTGGGTTCGATTCCTGCCGGGAGCACACTTTTCCCTAGATACGTTATACGAAATACTCTATACTAGGTAGTATGAGCCCTGAAGAAAGAAAGATTCTTGAAGAAACGTACCGTCTGACGAAAGAGAATAGTAAATGGTTGAAAAAGATTCGTAAACATATGTTATACGGAACCATTTTTCGTGTTGCGTATTGGTTGTTGATAATTGGTTTTGCTGTTGGAATTTTCTACTTTTTACAGCCTTATTTGGAAAACCTTTTAAATATTTATAGTGGTTTGACAGACCAGCTGGACACGGTAAACTCTTTCTTTAGAGGCCAAGATTAGAGATTGGATTTTGGGATAATTAATATTGCTTGGGTAAGCGTGGCTTGCCCAAGCGGCACTCGGATAAAATATAAAATACATGGTATTTTATATTTTACTCCTCGTTTGCTTGGGTAGCTCAGTTGGATAAAAAGCAAATTGCTTTGCTTTTTATCTCGGTTCTGTCCCCAGACAGAAATTTTCTTTACTGAGTTTAGCGAAGTAGAAAATAGGTGGAAGAGCATTCGGGAATGTGTCAGTAAGGTAGGAGAAAAAAATAGAAAATTGTGATATAACATTAAATTATTGCTTGGGTAGCTCAGTTGGTAGAGCATTCCCCTGAAGAGGGAAGGGTCGGCGGTTCGAGCCCGCCCCCAAGCACAAAGAAAGCCCGCGTCAGCGGGCTTTTGACTGCTTGGGGAGCAATATGCCTGCGCACATTGCGTGCGGGCTCGAAGCCACGGAGCATGTATTTTGGAGCTCTCCTGGCGACAAAATATGCGAGTGGCCGACCAAGAAAGCGAGTCTATTTGTGAGCAAAGCGAAACAAATAGCCGCTATTCTGGGTCGAGCCCGCCCCCAAGCACAGAATTAGTTATTAGATGCTAGTCGTTAGTCTTTAGTAAACCACCCGCACAATATGTTGTACGGGTGGTTTCTGAATTTCAACTAAAAACTAAGCACTAATAACTAACGACTAGTTACTAATGTGATTTAACCCGTATTTTCATCTGCTTGTCTTTATTAAGCTTGGGAAGTTTTATGATTAGTAGTCCGTGTTTCTCTACGGCCTCTACTGTATCGGTATCTATCTCAGAAGGTAGTATGATAGTTCGAGCAAATGACCCCCAGTATAGTTCACGGTGAAAGTAGTCGTCGTCTTGTACGGTCCTGTCTCCCTCACGTTTGCCCTTTATGGTGACTATCTCTCGAGTTATAGAGATATCTAAATCTTCTGGTCTTACTCCAGCCACAATAGATTTGATTATTATTTCTCGATCGTTTTCGTGCATATCGATACTAAGCTCACCCATCTCTTCTTGGTGTTCTTCGATCTGTCTAGTTTCTTCGTGTCGGTTGTTTTCTAGGTGTTTTGGTTTTATGTGTCGTTCCTCTTGATCTTCTTCATCAAGAAAATCTTCTTCGATATCTTCGATGCGAATTGCTCCTGTTAATCTTTCAAAAAATGATGGTTTGTGTTTTGGCATAGTTACTATAGGGGGCGAATAGTTTTAATTTTCTCGAACAATAATAGCAATGCAACCACTCCGATCCAGACGAAGGTGAAGGTTACAAAAATACTTGTGTTAACGTTGTTAATTATAAGTAAGTTGAAGGCAGTATGCAATATGATAGCGAGGATAAGTCCAAATATTAAGAATGTTTTTCTAACATTTATCTTTCGGTAGAAAGCCAGCGACATAAATACACCAACTGTTGCTGAAGATATGACGTGTAACAATGTGGCACCCATAAAACGCAAGTTGCCAGTAATCACTAGTGCGGAAACACTGCCACCGAGTTGAGCTTCTTGAAGTAGAAACAAGGTATTTTCAACAGCAGCAAAGCCAAGTGCAGCGGTAATCATATAAATAACCGGGTCAAGAGGTTCGTCATTATCTTTGCTTCCGAGAGCGGTGATTCTGGCAGCGAAGTATTTAAAGAATTCTTCTGTTATGGATACGATAGTGAAGGCGATGATTCCAAAAGAGAAGTATGAAAAACCTAGTTGTTGTAGGGGAATTACTATAGGAACTACAAGCATACCACCTATAAAAGTGCGCAATATTAGTCCGCGTGGTTCTGGTCGTTTTTTGTCCTCGTATAGCCAAAAAAGGAGCCAGAAGACCGCTGGTAAGATGCCAAATGATAAAGAGACTAGTAGTGCATCTGGGTAGATCATAATTTAGGCCACTTTTGAACCATAATCATTGTATCGTCATCGTGAATATTCTGCCAGATTTCTTCGGTGATAAATGGCATAAATGGATGCAGTGATTTGAGTTGCTCTGTGAGCAATAGAAGAAGCGTTTGCTTTGCCGAAGTATCATCTGGATTTTCTTCAAGGCGTTTCTTCAGATCTTCAATGATGACGTCTGCAAAGGTGTGCCAGAAGTAGTGATATAGCTTTTCTCCGGCTAGATAGAAGCGATAGTTATCCATATCGCTCGTAATATCAGCAAGTGATTCTCGCCAGGTATCTATAAGCTTTTGGTCTGCTGTAGATAGTTCCAGGTTGTCGAGGGTTGTGCCTTCGGTTCGCTCAAGCACAAAGCGGGTAGCATTCCAGATTTTATTAGCAAATTTTTTATAGGCACGAATTTTATCTTCTCCTAGTTTGATGTCGTTACCTGGTCCCGTGCCGATAATAAGCGACATTCGCACGGCATCAGCCCCGTACTTGTGTATCATATCGTTGGGGTCAATGCCGTTATCTTTAGATTTACTCATTTTTTGACCTTTCATATCTCGAACCATGCCGTGTAGATAAGTAGTTTTAAATGGTACTTGGCCGAGAAGATAGGTGCTCATTAAAATCATGCGTGCTACCCAGAAGAAAATAATGTCGTATCCGGTCTCAAGGATCGTAGTTGGGTGATATATACCCAATTCACTATCGGGATTTACAGACCCGTCTTTAAGGAGGGTGGGCTTGCCCTGAGCATCGTCGAAGGGCCAGCCAAGTGTTGAGAATGTCCACAGTCCTGAAGAAAACCACGTGTCGAGCGTGTCGGGGTCTTGTTGCCAACCATCGCCCTCTGGCGCTTCGAGTCCAACGTGTATTTCTTGGTCCTTGTACCAGACGGGTATTTGGTGGCCGTACCAGATCTGTCGAGAGATGCACCAGTCGCGCAGATTATCTACCCAATTGTGATAGATCTTTTCAAAGCGATTAGGAAGAATATGTATTTCTTCTGAATCAACCGCTGATTTCATCAATTGCTTCAGTGTGACCACGTCGCCTGCTTTGAAATCTTTGAGTTCTGAGTGTTTTAGGGTAAAAGTTTTATTCACATCTATAAACCACTGCAGTTTTGGAAGAGGTTCGATCACGCCCCCAGTTCGTTCTGCGGTTGAGATGTTGTTAGTGATCTTCTCTTCTTTCTCAAGAAGGTTGTGTTCTTTGAGCCAATCAACAATGACCTCTCGCGCCTCAGTAGTTTTCTTACCATCAAGAAGTTCGTTGCCGAGTTCCATCTTGGCATACTCATTGATCACTTGCTTAAGGGGTAAGTTGTGTCGATCTGCAATATCCCAGTCGGTTTGTGAGTGTGCTGGTGTGATACCTACCGCTCCGGTGCCAAATTCTGGATCAATAGACCCATCTGAAATTACTTTGATTGACAGGGATGATCCTGCAAATTTAACCTCGTATGTTTTTCCGATATATTCCTTGTATCGGACATCTTCTGGATGTACGGCGACGGCTACGTCACCAACTTTTGTTTCTGGGCGAGTTGTGGCAATTGAGATGGGGAAATCAGCACTGTATTTAAATGTGTAAAGAATGGCTTCTTGTTCCTCATGGTTTACTTCATCATCAGAAACTGTTGTTTGACCTTTAGGGTCCCAGTTGACAACACGGTCTTTGCGATAGATAAGCCCGTCTTCATACATTTGTTTGAAAGCTGTGCGCACTGCTTTTTCGCGTTGTTCGTCGAGCGTAAAAGCCAAGCGTGACCAGTCAACACTTGAACCCATATTTTTTATCTGACCAATTATAATTGATTGGCTTTCTAGAGCGTATTGTTGTACGCGTTCCAAGAATTTTTCTCGGCCAAGTTCGTGCTTGCGCACACCTTCTTTCTGTAATATTTTTTCTACTTTAGCCTGCGTAGCAATAGCGGCATGGTCCGTTCCTGGGATCCACAAGGTGCGTTTGCCTTGCATACGGGCAAAACGCACCATAATGTCTTCTATGGCAAGCATGGTGGCATGACCTAGGTGTAAGATGCCGGTAACGTTTGGTGGAGGCAGAACAATAGAAAAAGGCTCAGCATCTTTTTCACAAACACCTTTTTCTATGCATTTGTCAGGGTTAAACAGACCACCATCTTCCCATTTTTGGTATATGGTTTTTTCGGTCTCTTCTGGATTATACGGTTGTAGGAATTTTTCGTTCATCAAGTAATATATTGCAACTTTCTAGCATAATAACATTTTTGGAGCCAGCTTTTTGTTTGTAAAGGACAAAATATATTTTTGTCCTTTTAAAATAGCCACTCGGGGTGTGTTTAAAAAAGAGAGTACAGAAGGTTTTCTGTCCTTTATAAAAGACACGAGTGGTTTATAAAGGACAATTTACAGATATGGCTTAAAATAAGGTGTTTTTAATTTGACAAGTTGACAAAAATTCATAATGTGGGAATTACAACTTAGTAACCAAATTAGCACAACATACAATAATCTTATGACAGCATTACGAAACAACAAAGAAATTCTTTTCTTTTTTCTGACTCTTTCTTTCTTTCTTTTCTCAATCGGTCTGACAGCGACTACATCTGTTCAGGCAACAACAGAGGAAGAAACTCCTGTTGAGCAGGAAGCATCTGTGGATAACGCCACAGAGGAAGACCTTATTGTTGTTGAGGAGGTGAAAGTGCAAGGCACGACAGAAGAAGACACCAATGATAATGGTGTGGAGGAGGTTCTTGAAGAAGAGCAGGAATCCTCAGAGTCTGAAATGACAAAAGAGGTGGAGGATGATTTGGAAGAGGCTGGCAACAGTGATGATGATCAATTGCTAATTGAAGCTTCCTCTTTCTCTAGCTTTTCTGTAGTCAGTGATTCAAAGTCAAAACAACAATCTGTATATTGTCCTCTTGAGAATATGCCAGGTCGTATTATTGTTGATTTTTCAGACGTTGATGATATCAATGATATTAAGATTCGATCAAACCAAGGAGAGTCTGGAGCTAAAATAAGCTTAGGAACATCTATTCCTTCTGGAGAGTATAAGGTAACTCTTGTCGGTTCAGATACTCATCCTGGAAGAGAAAACGTTAGTCAGCCTAATGAACAGTATTTCCTAGAGCTATTTAATGGGGCACAGTTGGTCGCTACTTCTGGTGTTCTGGATGACGTTCCAGACATGGTTCTTTCTGCAACTTCTACTACCGTTGTGGATACAAATTTGGTTGTTTCTATGGACGTTGACTCTGTTACTGCAGTACATGCTGCATATCCATTTATTTCAAATACAAATTCAAACAGTGTAAATGTTATCTGCGGAGCATTTGACCTTATTGAAAAGGAAGAACCAGAACCAGATATGGCATTTTGTCCACTTGAGGCAAAAGAAGGACGAATCATTGTCGATTTTTCAGGAATAAGTGATGTTAAAATTCGATCAAATCAAGATGAAGCTGGTGCTACGCTTACTCTGGGGGCATCAATTCCGTCAGGAACCTATAAAGTAACGTTAGTTGGTTCGGATACGTATGATGGAAGAGAAAAGATAACTCAGTCAAAGGAACAGTATTTTCTAGAGTTATTTGATGGTGGAGATCTCGTCGCTGCCACTGGTGTGTTAGACGATCTGCAAGATAAAGTTCATGCAGCAACCTCTACCACGGTTGTAAATACAGATCTCGTTGTGTCTAAGGACATCGATACTGTAGCGGCTGTGCATGCTGCATACCCAGACACATCTACTTCGCATAGTATAAATGTTAACTGTGCTGCCTTTGATCTTGTAGAAAAAGAGCCTGAACCAGAACCAGAACCAGAATTTGGTTACTGCCCACTGGAGACAAAGCCTGGACGTATTATCGTAGAATTTCCAAACCTCGATGTTAAGCTGTGTCAAGGATCATGTGGTGTTGCTGAAAAAGAAGTAGCAGCAAACATTCCTGCCGGCACTTATGACATTACACTTGTAGGAAGTGATTCATACCCCAAAAGAGCTTCTGCTAATCAGCCTTTTGAGCAATATATCGTCGTTCTAAAAGACGGTAGTACGATTCTAGGAACCACGAATCCGCTTGATGACTTGCAAGACGGTGTAGTATCCGCCACTTCAACAACTCTAGTTAATACAGACTTTGTTATAAGTTCAGGCGTTGATACGGTTGTTGCAAGACACGCTTATGCTCCTGATCAGAGTAAGATGCATAGTTTGGTACCTAACTGTGTAGCCTTTGATCTTGTTGAGATTGAGCAGTGTGTTGCACCTATTCTAACAAGCTCAACAAATATCGAAGTAGAGGTTGGAGAATTTGTCTCCTACACTCTTACAGCCACATCTACATCAGCTGTTTCCTTTGGATTGGCAACTTCGACTCTTCCAAACGGATTAGTCTTTGATGATGTGAACAATACTATTTCCGGAACTACAACTACTGCTGGTGTATTTACAGTTGATCTAACAATCACTAATACCTGCGAAGTTGTTGATGATTCAATTACAATCACTATTACCGAACCCGTTGATGACAGCAATGGTGGTGGTGGCGGTGGAGGAGGTAGAAGCTCATCTGGTGGCGGTTCTGCGAGGGATCGGGATGGTGAAGTTCTCGGTGATACAATAGGAATTTGTGCTCCTCTGTTGACTGATTATCTCCGAATGGGACAAAACAATGATGCTGATCAAGTTCGACTACTGCAAGCATTTCTTAAGGGAGTTGAAGGATTTGATGTGGATGTAAACGGTATCTTCGATCAAAAAACAGATACAGCTGTCCGAGCATTCCAAGTTCGTTATGCAGAAGATATCTTGCTTCCGTGGGGACTATCTGCAAATGAGCCAACTGGATATGTTTACTACACTACTCAAAAGAAAATAAATGAAATCTACTGTGAGCGACCTTTCCATCTAACATCTGAGCAAAATAATCAGATTGAAGAGTGTCGAATTAAGCTACAGAATAAACAAGCTGGTATTGGAGGTGGAGAAGTTGCCGGATCAGATTTTGGACCAAAAGTGGGATCACGAGCGGAATACGACAGAATGCGAGCAGAATATCAAGGAACTGCTGGGCAAATTGGCCAAGCAACATCTACTTCTGTAACACTTACTCTAACTGATACGACAGAAGATGGTACAGGTATTGCCGCAGGCGCATCAGAAGGAGGCGACGATTCATTCTTTGACATGGCAGGACAACGAATTAAAGATGTTGCCGCCGCTGCTTTCACATTACCTGGCACACCTCGAGACACTGTATTCTATGCTTTGTGGTTGGTGCTTATCTTGGCGCTAGTTTATATTCTTGGCAGTCTTGGAGCTGGTGTGCGAGATATAGGCACATTTAATCAGGCTCAGATTCGAATCAGAAAGCTTATATACTTCATGGTCGGAACCCTAATTGGTCTTGTTGTGGCTGTGGCTCTTAATTTAGTGTCATTGATCGTGCCACTGATTGTAGTCATTATTGTTCTATCCATTGCCTTACTGTATTACACTCGAAAAACTTCTGCCTAAATTGGGCATGTTTAAAGCGTAAACTTATATTACGAATCTATACGAAGGTTACCTTTAGCAACGATTGGTCTTTCTTGTGTATCGCCAGATTCAATTTTGGTGTAAGCAGCTAGGGCAATCATAGTGGCGTTGTCTGTGGACAGATTATTCTCTGGAACGATGTATGCAACCTCTGGACAGTGTTCTAGTAAATGTCTCTCAAGAGTTTTCTTGAGTGGAATATTTGCTGAGACACCTCCTGCTAAGATTAAAGTCTTGGCGGGGCGCTCGGACAGCGCACGCAATACTTTTTTAACTAAAACTTCAATAACAGCATCTTCGAACTCTCTTGCCATTGTTCTCCTGGTTTCTGCTGTGATTTCTGATTCTTTTTCTAGAGCATAGCGTACGGCTGTCTTGAGTCCGGAAAATGAAAAGTTTAAGTTGTCAGAGTGAAGCATGGGCCGTGGCAATTTGAAACGATCACTTTTGGGATTTTCTTGGCGGTCTTGTTGGGCTAATTTTGATATTTCAGGTCCGCCCGGATATGGTAGGTCTAAAAGACGAGCCACTTTGTCGAAAGCTTCACCGACGGCATCATCTAGGGTTTTACCAAGAATGGTGTATGAGCCCCAACTTCGGGCCAAGACAAGCTCGGTGTGACCACCGGAGACCAAGAGAGCTAGTGCAGGAAACTGCACAGAACTTTTAACCTTTGACTTTTGACCTTTGATTTGAGCATCATTTTTGCTGAGCAAAACTGATGCAATGTGTCCTTCCATATGGTTTACCGGAATCAGTGGTTTGCTCCAAAGAGTTTTCAGGGCTTGGGCAAAGCTGATGCCGGTCCAGAGTGCAGGCTCTAGGCCTGGACCTTCAGTGACCGCGATGTAGTCGATATCTGGAGCCGAGATGTTTGGCATAGTTTTTATAAAAACTTCTCTGAGTTCATGGTTTTTATGCAGTGGCTCTAGTGTCTTTTCAGGTATATCAATTTGTGAGGCTTCTTTGAAAAGGTTGGCTTTCTGAAGAGCTTCAATTAGGACAGGAATTAGATTTTTCTCGTGTTCTCTTTTTGCTAAAGAAGGGAAGACCCCGCCATATTCTTTATGGATATCTATTTGAGAATGGACAATGTGCGAAAGTACTTTGAATGTTCCTTCTTTAGCTTCAATCACGGAAATGGCTGTTTCGTCACAGGATGTCTCGATAGCTAGAATCTTCACTACTTTACTCGGTGTATTCATATAAGCGTAATGCTAACATTATCATAATATTTGGTGCCTATGCTTCATTCTCCAAGCAACTAATGCATAAATGAGCATGGTTGCTGCCAGGAAGGTTATGACGAGGGGTAGAAGTGTTGGAAAGATAAAACCAATAATTACGGCAGCGTTACCAAGTAGCCGACCAATATTAAGAACCAGCTCTCTTCCAAACGTAGCCTTCAGACGATCTGCTGTTTCGTCCATAACAAATGCGATAGATGTTTGGTCAAATATCCCATCAAACTTACCCACAACAAGGTTTAGAATTGCCCACAGTAGTATGTTTGTTTGAAATATATCAAGTGCATACAGTAGGGTTAATATTCCATTTACCACAGCTAGTGGTACCAAAAGATTCTTTTTACTAGTAAGCGCGTCGCTTTTTTTACCAATAATTTGACTAATGATTATGCCGAGTCCGGCAATCATCGTTCCATAAAGGCCAAGGTCAAAAAATTCTTTGAAAAGCGTTAGAGTAATAAGAAGTATGACTGTTCCGAGAGCTTCGTGGATACCCCTAAGAAAAACGAGTGGCCACACTCCTCGTATTTCTTGAAGTGATTCTTTAAGAGAAAAATGGATAGTCACTTCCTCTTGGAAACGCAAAAAATAAAAGGCAATCAGCAGAAATATGGTCGATAGGCCAATTAGAGAATAAATTGAGAGAGTGGCAACAATCCCCGCAGCGAGCGGTGCAACAATACCTACTCCGGTAAGCATATTAAAGAATATCGCTGCTCCAGATCCAGTTTTGTTTCTGGGAGTAAGCTCGAAGTGACTTACATTGTAGGTTCCATAGAAAGTGACAGAAGCAAGACCAGCTAATAGGGTGGTAATAAGATAGATTGGAAGGATAGGAATAAAAACCTGGAGCAAGAAAACGCTCATAAAGAGTATTCCCGAGCCTAGCCATATGTGCTTATTTTTTAGATTAAATTTAGATAGAAGGAGTACTCCGCAGATTTGAGCGAATATATTCAAGAATGCACCTAGGGCTAGATCAGGAAATGTAAGACCACTTTTTATAAGAAACAGCGGGAGTATTGTTCTGGAAAACATAAGGAACCACACGAAAGCAACAAAAAAGATTAGTAGCCTTAGGTAGGGGCTTTGTTTTATTTTGTGAATTGTTGGGAAGTGCATTATTGTAAGTTCTAAATTGGTGCGCGATAGAGGATTCGAACCTCTGAGACTCTTAATTTCTTAGTGCACCCTATAGGATTTGAACCTATGGTCTCTTGAATGCAATGTGCGCGTGCCAGAATTCGAATCTGGGACCTCCTCAACGTCAATGAGGCGCTCTAAACCAACTGAGCTACACGCGCACACTGCATTCAAACAACGTCATTGTTAAAACTGTGACTGAGCACAGTTTTAACTCTAACCAACTGAGCTAACCGCGCATTTGTACACTTTATAGCACCTCTTTATATCAGGCAACTCTATGTATTAACAAATAATCTCACTAACCTCAGTGTTTCAAAAGAATACTTTTCTTTGAATTTGTTGAAAATAGGGGAGAGTTTGCCGTCTTCGGATTTTTCAAATTCGGCTAGGATTTTTTTAAAATCTGGAATATCTTTTTTCAAGTATTCAATATCTGGCAAATCCTCTGAGCCTGAAAGTTTTTCTAAGTGGTTGATGATAGTACCGAGGGTTACATCACGCTCCTTAGCGATCTCTTCCAGTGGTTTTTCTTCAACCACCAGCTCGGCAGTGATCAAGTGAGTAGGAGTCTTTTTCTTGCGCACCTTGTGTTCTTTTTGTTTTTTAACCAGCTCTTTATCACGCAGGCCACAAAAACGATCGAAAAGAATTTCTTCTTTTTTATTTTTCTTAGCGTGCTCTGAAAATGTCTCTAGGGTTTTACAAATCTCCTCAGACCATTCTATGAATTTTTTATCATGCTCTAAGATTTTAGGATGGACTTGCAGGGCCATATCATTAAGACCTAAGAGTTTTAGACCGTTTAAGCTCCGGACTCTGGAGAGGGCAACGTAGCCCATACCAGGCTCAAAAGCATCCGAGAGATCAAGCTCTACTGCATCGAGAGTCATTCCTTGGCTTTTGTGTATAGTTATAGCCCAAGCCAGTCTTAAGGGCACTTGTTTGATGGTGGCGCGTACTGAGCCATCTTCTTCTAGACGCCATTCTTCTGGTCGGGCTGTCACATAGGTGCCATCAAAGGTTCTGACCACCGGATAGCCGTCGTCTGAGTCAAAACTTTCAACTACTCCTCTGGTTCCGTTCACATACCTGCCTTCAGCACTATTTTTGACAAACATCACTTCGGCTCCTGTTTTGAGCTCAAGTTCAACTGGTGCAAGGCAACTACGCTGGAGGGTCTCAACTAGCTTTTTAAATCCATGAGTTTCCATGGTGAAGGTTTTGGTTTGATTGGAGAGTTTGTCTAATTCTCGTCGGTTGATAGTGTCGACGTTTATGTTTTTGGCAAATAGTTTGGTGGGAGTGATGTCAGCGGAAGCAATCGGTTCGGCTTTATAACGCTTTCGCAAGGGGACTCTGGTTTGCTCGCTGGCTTTGCCAGAGCGAATGTCGTTTAGAACCTCAATGAGTGGATCATTTTCTGTTTTGTGTCTGAACTGTTCATGTAAATAGCATATTTTAAAATCGCTATTCTCCCAAGCTGAACATTCATAGGCAAATCTTTTTTCATAAGACTCATCTCCTCCAAATCCAGAGCCGCTTCTGGTTACCGGTGGTAGCTGGAAAAAGTCGCCACAGAGAACTACTTGCAGTCCGCCAAAGGGTTGCTCGTCGTCGAGCATGGCTCTGGCAATACGGTCAACCATATCGAGCTGTCTGGCATGTAGCATTGAAACTTCGTCGATTATGAGCACTTTGGTCCGTTTGAAGTTTCTTTTTAGGCGGTCGTTGGTGGCGATTTTCTGGACATCTTCATTTGAAAGATCTTCGTGGACACCAATACCACTCCAGGAGTGAATTGTTTGGCCACCGATGTGTGTGGCGGCAATGCCGGTAGAGGCTGTTATGGCCACATTAACCCCGTGATCTCGAAGATGGGCAATATACTGGTTTAAAAGGTGAGTTTTTCCGCTTCCGGCTGGTCCTGTTAGAAAGACGTTGCTACCGAGCTGTAAGATGTCGAGGGCTTCCTTTTGGGTCATGAATACTATTGTACCAGAAGAGGTTAGGCGTGATGCATTCCGCCTAGTACTTTGAGCTGTTGCCTTAGGGCGCGGTGTAGTTTTGATTCTCGTTTATAGCTTTTTCCTTCAATTATTTTCATATCAATAATGTGGTTTAGCTTGTTTAGCTGTCTTTTGATAGCGATGCGTGTGAAAAAGTTGGTCATGGTTTTTATTAGTTAATGATAAATAGGGAAGTGAAAAGTAGAGAGTGTAGAGTCTTTGATAGCTTGCGATGTTTTCTTTTGAAAGAAATTCGCTGGGCTCTGGTGGTGTAGTCTTTGAATGTGTAGTCCATAATATTTTTGATTATTAATCTAATAATAGATCGCGATGTGTCTATTGTATTCCCTCTGTCAACTTTGTCAACAAATACAGAACTGTGGATAACTCTAGACAATAAATTGACAAAAATGCTAGAGTATATGTATGCATACAACACAAGAAAAATTATTGCGTCTGGTTAAAACCAAAAATCTTGGTGCTCTGACACTCCGAGAAATCGGCGCATTGGTCGGAGAAGAAAAGTATCCGCAGAAGGTTAAGCACCACTTATCTCAGCTTGAGAAAAAAGGCTTTATCCGGATTGATAAAAAGAACGGCAAAATTGAACCGTTTGGATCTGGTCTTATTAAAAAAACAAAAATAATGTCTATTCCGATCCTGGGTACTGCAAACTGTGGTCCCGCCACTTTTTATGCGGAGAATAACTACCAGGGCTACCTGAAGATTTCCAGCAAGCTTTTGTCGAAAAGAAAGAATATTTTTGCTCTGCAGGCAGATGGACCCTCGATGAACCGGGCACGTGTGGGCGGTAATACCATTGAAGATGGCGATTACCTGATTATCGATGGAGACGAACGTGATCCGCACGATGGCGATATTGTCGTCTCGGTCTTTGACGATGTGGCGAACATCAAGAAATTTATGTGGGACAAAGAGAACGGCCGGATTATTCTGAAATCAGAATCCAGCCAGAAGTTCCCTCCGATTATTATCCACGAAGATGATGACTATCATGTGATGGGTAAGGT
>JBGSXG010000013.1:0-6976 GCA_041751485.1 Minisyncoccia bacterium
GAGAAAAAGTTGTTCCGTGTCGTTAATTGAGGTGGATGAATGTTAGAAAATAGACTCTGTGTCAGATCAATGGATTGCACAGAGTTTTTTTATGAATAAAAGAGATCCCCCACAGAGATGTGTTAAAAAATAATTATTTTAGATTATAAAAAATAAATTAACATTCACCCCACAGCCCAAAGTCGTTTTCTTCGGCTTCTTTTTCGAGCTCTGAAAAATTTTCATTTTGTATGATGGGAAAAGATGACAAGTGTCGGGCAAAACCTTGTTCTATAATTTGGGCGTTTATTAGTGCGTCATTAAGATATACATATCTAAGTAGGCGGCCATAATCGTCAGTGTCTTCATTGAGGGGGTCTGCAAATAGTGTTACTTGCTTGCCTAAGATATGTTCAGATAGAAATATACTAGACTCTTCTGCAAAACAACGATATTGTTCGGGTGCATCGACTCCAAGGAGCCGGACAGACTGTGTCTTATTCGCGGTCCCTACTTCAATGGTGTCGCCATCAATGACGCGTACGACAGTATAGGTCGGCACCTGGTTTTGGCGGTAGTCTGCAAGGCCATAGAGCCCGCCGGCAAGACCAAAAAGGAATACAATAATGACAACAAATTTTTTTCGAGACTTCATTTATTCCTATGATACACTAGGTCCATAATATGAAAAAAGGTTTTGTAGACTATTTCAAAGGTAAAAAGGTGACTATTATGGGACTGGGCCTTTTGGGTGGTGCGGTTAATGACGCTATATTTCTTGCAAAGTGTGGGGCAAAATTAACGATTACCGATATTAAGTCCGCTGATGAGTTAGCGCCTTCTATACAAAAGCTAAAAGATTTTAAGGATATTAAGTTTGTTCTTGGTGAGCACAGACTTGAAGATTTTAAAGAGGCTGATTTTATTTTAGAGATTGGCAATGTTCCAAAAGATTCTCCATATTTACTCGAGGCAAAAAAGAATAACATTCCGGTGCATGTTAGCGAGTCGTTATTTTTTGAGCATGTTCCATATGATGTTTTGTTAGTTGGTGTGACCGGAACAAGAGGGAAATCGACTGTTACGCAACTGATATACGAGACTCTTAAAAAATATCCTCCAGAGTTAGCCTTGGTATATCTGGCTGGGAATGTGCAGGGCAGATCAACCCTTGATTTGCTTTCAGAAGTAAAATCTGGCGATGTTGTGGTACTTGAGCTCGACTCCTGGGCGCTTGGCGGTATCGGCCGGACAGTCAAAAAGAGTCCAAATATCGCTGTCTTTACTACCTTCATGCCAGATCATTTGAATTATTATAAAGACGACCTAAACGCGTATCTTTCTGACAAAGCTAATATTTTCAGATTTCAAAAACCAGAGGATACTTTGGTTATGGGTGAGCAGGTTGTTAAAACGCTAGGTAACACAGTTGGTCTTGATAGGATTGTTTCGAAAAAAATTATCGCTAGTCCGCAAGACGTGCCCGCAGGATGGAACATAAAGATTCTTGGTGAGCACAATAAATACAATGTGGCTTGTGCTGTAGAAGTTTTGCGAGCCATTGGTCTTCGAGATGAAGCAATCCAAAAAGGTGTTGAGAGTTTTGTAGGTGTTCCAGGACGACTGGAACTTGTAGCAGAGAAAGATGGAGTGAAGATCTATAACGATACGACAGCGACAACACCGGAAGCAACGATTGCAGCACTACGCGCTGTAAGCTCTAAATCCGAAACTCTAAACTCTAAACAAATTCAAAATTCAAAATTTGAAACTCAAAATTCAAACACAGTACTGATTGCTGGTGGAACCGATAAAGGTCTTGATGTAAGAAAACTTGCAGAAATGATTCCAGGGTATTGTAAGGCTGTGGTGTTGTTGCCTGGTACAGGCACAGACAAACTATTTCCGCAGCTTGTGGGGAAGATGAAGGAATTACACAAGGTGGAGACATTGAAAGAAGCCGTATCAAAAGCTCAAGATCTCACAAAAGAAGGTGACGTGTTGTTGTTCTCTCCGGCTTTTGCATCCTTTGGATTATTTAAAAATGAATATGATAGAGGTGAGCAGTTTAACAAGCTTATGCAAGAGCTTTTTGAGTAGCTATCTAGGGTTAAGAGAAAATACAAATATATAAAAACCCCGCGTTCACCAGACGCGGGGATTGAAAGGGAAATAAAGGATCTCACCTGTTTTCGATAATGATACCGTTTCGACCATCGATAGGGCACTTACCCAGGCTGTATTCAGCGTGTGACCATAGGCTTTCGTCGCCAAAGGTCTTGAGCGTGTCTTCATCGGAGTGAATTTGCTCTGCTGGAAGACCATGGTTTGTGCATTGGTGGGTAATTATTCTGGGCAGATGCAGTTGGCCTTTTGCCCAGTCTCCTACAATGCAAGAAGTCATTTTGGCCTCATGCAGATAGGCCAACATGCGCTGATTCTTTTGGCCATGAATCGGATGGTCAACGGGATGAGGAAAATGTTCGGCCTCGATTCCACAGGTTATCCAGACATCTAAGTTTTGGAGCGAGACGTCCTGAGATAAGAAATAGTCCATAACCCTGTCGACAATTGAGACTGGTTTCGAGGAGTCATTCCAGTACAGCAAGCTGTTTCTTGAACAGTGAGCTATCGCCACTTTGCCCGTAACTTTGTCTCGGAAGATGGACGTCGGGCAGTCGCCTGTCCGCAAGATGGCGGTCCATCTCTTTGGAAGCACGAAGCCGTCGAGTGAATGCTCGTTCTTCCAAAACACTGGTCCGCCCGTTAAACCATAAGGTGTCCGGAAGACATCCTTCGGGTTTTCGTATTTGGAATGTACGAATCTGCCGTTGCAGTCGCGCATTTTGGGCACAATAATGTCTGTATCTTGCGATATGCCGAGAATCTTTAGTTGTTGGTAACAATCCCAGTACGATTGGCAGTCTTCGGGTGTCAGAAAGGGGGCGTCTCCGTTCAGGAAGTCCATTTTCCAGTTCACGGGTTTACCCCAGATTGTTAGTACCAAGTCACTTACCGGTAGCCTTTCGCTTCTTAGAACCCCATCAGCCAGTGATGCGCATCTATTCGGAGCAAGCGTTCTCATACAGTGAGTCCTTTCTTTTTAAGGTGCGGGTTGTCTCTAACATCTAGTCTTTCATACATACACTTTATGTCAAATGATTCGCTAGAATATATAGATTTGGTATACTGGAGCCCATCTTTTATGGAGCACAAAAGACAAGATTTAATTCAAAAGCGCGAGCACTATCGCACAAAGATGTTCAAGATAATGCTTGAAATTGTTTTCATTTTTGCCATTCCGGCGGTCGGCGCTTTTTTTGCATACTCATACTTAAATAAGGCGGGTTTTCCTGCTGTAGTAGCTTTTATTCCGCTGGCTGGAGCTTTTACTCTGTCTTGGATTATAACCATACTTCGTATTAAATCAGTCAGTCGTAAGTTAAATGATGTTGAAAAACAACTAAAATCTTAAAATGCCTTTTGTTGAATTTTTTCGTATACAAGAATCTCTTCCTCCCGTTTCGTCTGAGACGGTTTTTTCTCTGGGTTCTTTTCCGGTGACTAATTCTTTTTTGTTCATTCTTTTTATTGCCATTATTTTTGCCTTTGGTGGGTATTATATTGCACGGTCATTCCAAGTTGTTCCTCGCGGTGCTCAAAGTATTGTTGAGTTGCTCTACGAGGGGATTGTTTTATTGGTAAGCTCCATTACTGGAAGCACTACTCAGGCAAAAGTAATTTTTCCAGTGGTCGCGACACTCATTATTTATATTGGAGTGGCAAATATTATAGGATTCATTCCCGGGCTAACTAGTATTGAGTATGCCAAGACATCTATCTTCAGAGCCCCAATGTCTGACTTTAATACTACTTTCGGATTAGCTTTTGCTTTGATTGTGATTATAAACTTTTTGAGTATCAAAGACTTTGGGTTATTTGGATATCTTGGCCGTTTTTTTCAGTTCAAGCAACTAATCGCTGGTTTTAGAAAGGGCATTGGATCGGGTGTCACGGCTTTTGTTGAATTTCTGGTTGGTCTTTTGGACATTGTCTCAGAAGGAGCTAAGATAATTTCACTGTCATTTCGTCTGTTTGGCAACATCTTTGCAGGTGAGGTTCTTGCTGTTATATTGTTAGGGTCAATCGCATATGTGGTGCCGTCTCTTTGGATGGCCATGAGTATGCTGTTTGGAGCAATTCAGGCATTGGTATTTGGCGCTTTGATCGCTGCGTACTATAGCTCGTCTGTTAGGGCGGAAGCGTCGAAGCAGGGGAGTCGTTAATTTATTAGTAGTAAAATATTTATATGGAAGGACTAGATTTTGAATCGGCACGAGTATTGGCAAAGGGCTTGGCCCTGTTTTCAATGTTCGGTTCAGGTATCGGAGAAGGATACTTAATCGGTAAAGCTCTTGAGGCTATGGGTCGAAACCCGGATGTGTCAGGGGAATTGTTTAGTAGGATGATTATTGGTGTGGCTTTGGCTGAGTCGACCGCCATCTATGCTCTCGTAGCCTTCTTCATCCTTTAGAGCATCCAAAATTAGCGCTGTGCTTCATCAGCTTTTGCGGGACTCATTTCACTGTATAGTTCATACAGCTCAAATCGTTCCTTAAACCTGATTCGCACAACACTAATTTATGAAAGCTCTAGCCGTCTGCTTATAACGTTTTGTTTTATCGTCCACTCGCGCCTTGAGCTGAAGAAAAATATCTAACGTTAGAGTCGCAGTTAGCGTTCATGTAGTTGGCTGTTTCTAAGCACTAAAGACTAATCACTAAAAACTGTTCCATGGAAGTTATTCAAGAAGCACTATCAAATATAGGTTTCAACTGGCAAGTGGCTCTTGCCAACTTTGTGAACTTCTTAATTATCTTTTGGCTTTTAAAGCGTTTTGCGTTTAAGCCAATTCAGCAAAAGATAGAAGAGCGAAATAAGATTATCGCGGATGGTGTGGCCAAAGCTAAACAAGCTGAAGAAAAATTGGCGCAGGCTCAATCTGCTTACGAGGATAAAATTACAGAGGCTAAGCGAGAAGCGTATATTATTTTAGAAAGTGCCGCTAAAGAAAAAGAGTTGGTTTTGTTGTACGCCCATGAGCAAGCTGAAAAGAAAGGTGTTGAGTTAATACAACGCGCACAGGAGTCAATAGCTCGAGAAGAAAAGGTTATGAAAAAAGAGTTTAATAAATACGCAACAGAACTTTCTGTCAGCATTGCAGAGAAGCTCATAGGAGATTCTCTAGATGCTACTCGTAGCGAGAAGTTAACACAAGAAATACTTAAAAAACATGCTTAAGGCTCGAGACATTGCGAATACCCTGATCAAACAGGCAAAGCTATATCCTGATTCTCAAAACGCACTTGTCTCTCAGATGTTTGAGTATCTTAAGGTGAAGCATTTGGAGCACATTGCACCAGATGTCTTGAAGCATCTAGAGCGAAAGGTTTTAGTAGAAGATAGTCGGCAACAGCTTCGAATCATAAGTCCTCACGGTGTATCAAAAGCTACTCTAGAAAAGATTCGATCGTTCGTTGGCGCTCCAGATGGAGTTTCGATACGTACAGATATCGATGAAAATATTGTATCTGGATTCGTGGCATATTATGCAGATAAGAAATTTGATACGAGTGGGAAAAGGACATTGGCACAATTAAAAGTAGCGGTAACAGAACATATATGAGTTTAGATGCATTAGTAAAGCAATTTAAGAAACAAGTTGAAAACCTCGATTCTACAGTGGGCATTGAAGAGGTGGGTTTTGTTGCAGAAGTGGGAGATGGAGTTTCAAAGGTGACTGGTCTTAGAGCCTGCCAAGCTAGTGAGATGCTTTCATTTGAAAGCGGTGCAACGGGTATTGCACTTAACTTAGAAGAGGAATATGTGGGGGTTATCTTGCTTGATATGCATATGCCAGTGCGAGAGGGAGATGAAGTTAAGCGGACGGGCAAGTTGCTGTCACTTCCAGTTGGCGATGGTCTGCTTGGACGGGTTGTTAGCCCATTAGGTATTCCTCTTGATGATGCGGGCGATATTTACAAAGAAGCAGAATATCCTCTTGAGAAGATTGCACCTGGTGTGATGTCGCGAGAGCCAGTTAACCAGCCACTACAAACAGGCATAAAAGCCATTGATGCGCTCGTTCCTGTTGGGCGTGGGCAGAGAGAGCTCATTATCGGTGACAGGCAAACTGGTAAAACAACTTTAGCTATTGATACCATTATCAATCAAAAGGGTAAGGATGTTGTTTGCGTATATGTTGCCATTGGTCAGAAGATGTCAAAGGTTGCTCGGATCACCGAGACACTTCGCGAGGCAGGAGCTATGGAGTATACAACTATCGTTGCATCGGGCGCTTCAGAAGGGGCCGCACTTTCATATCTTGCACCGTATGCTGGCGTTGCTATTGCCGAGTATTTTATGGATAAGAAAAAGGACGTGCTTATTGTCTATGATGATCTTTCTAAACATGCAGTAGCTTATAGAGAAGTCTCACTTCTATTGAGACGTCCTCCAGGACGAGAGGCTTATCCGGGAGATGTATTTTATATTCATTCAAGATTGCTAGAAAGAGCATGTCGTCGAAATGAGGAAGCTGGTGGTGGTTCGATAACAGCATTGCCTATTATTGAAACAAAGGCTGGTGATATTTCCGCATACGTTCCAACAAACGTCATATCTATTACTGATGGACAAATATTTCTTGAAACAGGATTATTTTACAAAGGAGTTCGACCAGCTATAAATGTTGGTAATTCAGTATCACGTGTTGGTGGTGCCGCTCAGATTAAGTCGATGAAAAAAATTAGCGGGACATTGAAGCTTGAGCTTGCGCAGTATCGAGAGCTAGAAGCTTTTTCACAATTTGCTAGTGATCTTGATGCTGAAACACGGAAAGTTCTTGATAGGGGTGCGCGTCTTGCTGAAATATTAAAACAAGGACAAGGCAATCCGCTTCGTGCAGGAGTACAGGCCATAATCATCTATGCAGCTA
>JBGSXG010000014.1:0-6677 GCA_041751485.1 Minisyncoccia bacterium
GTTCCAAGAGTGTCTGTTTTTGAAACTGAAATATTAGCTTCCAGTCGCATCTCACCCTTTTCCATATTGGCATTACTTGCACCTAGACACTGAAGCAATAACTGTAATTCTTTAGCAAAAGCACTAGCCTCTTCTCCGCTATGGATAACCGGCTCTGTAACAAGCTCCATAAGTGGTGCTCCAGCACGATTAAAGTTTACTAATGAATATTCCCCCTTATCATGCTGAGAAGTCCCCGTATCTTCTTCCAAGTGTATGCGCGTCAGCTCAACTCCGTGAATTTCTCCACCGCTAACTAGCGGATATTTGTACTGACTAATTTGATAGCCCTTTGGAATATCAGGATAAAAATAGTTTTTTCTATCAAACTCTGTAACATCAGCAATCGTTCCGCCAACAGCTACGCCAACACGAATAACGTGCTCGACAGCTTTTTTGTTTATTGTAGGCAATGTACCAGGGTGCCCAAGATCAACAGGAGAAATATTTATATTTGGCCGTGTTTCGTCTGGATCATTCTTTGAACTAGAAAACATCTTCGTTTTTGTTCGAAGTTGTGCATGTATTTCAAGGCCGATTGTTGCATTGTAATCGCTCATCGCAAAATTATAACAAATTAGCTTTGTAACATTTGTGTCAGCATATCGGTCAAACTTTTTATATTTTCATCATCAAGAACAGAAAATGCGTGAACTTCGCAACCCAAATCCTCAAGAGCTTTCTTTTTTTCTTGCAATACCTCATCTTGGACGAGGTCTACTTTGCTCAACAAAACTATCTCTTTCTTATTATCTAAACTCTGGTGATACGCCAGTAATTCTTTTCGAATCTGGCTGTAACTATCTACAACATCTTCATTCTCCACAGACACAAGGTGAAGAATCATCTTGGTACGTTTTATATGTCGCAAAAACTTATGACCCAAACCTTTTCCATCAGAAGCTCCTTCAATAATTCCTGGAATATCAGCAATAATATATCCATAAAAAGCTCCTAGGTGAGGATCGAGTGTCGTAAATGGATAGGCACCAATTTTTGAATTCGCATTGGTTAGAGTATTTAGAAGGCTTGATTTACCAGCATTCGGAAAACCGACCAGACCAATGTCAGCAATCAACTCCAGCTCTATAAGAAAATCTGCTTCTTCTCCAGGTTTACCTGGAGTTGTCTCTCGTGGAGTTGTATTGCGCGATGATTTGAAGTGCTCATTTCCATATCCTCCGTTACCACCAGAAAGAACTTTGATGCGTTGCCCTTCTTCTTCGATACTAACCTGCTTACTTGTCTTTAGATTAGTAACAATAGAACCAACTGGTACTTTCAAAAAATAGTCTTCACCGTTTTTTCCCTCTCGTGAACGGGTACCGCCACGATCTCCATCTTCTGATTTAAATTCTTTTTCGTGTCGATATTGTGCCAAAATACCCATATCTCTTACTCCTTCTACATAGACATCTCCTCCACGGCCACCGTTTCCACCACAAGGGCCCATGAATTCTTTATATTTTTCATGCAACCACTTTTCCACCCCGTCGCCTCCGCGACCAGCTTCCATATGTATTTCGATTTCATCAACAAAGGCCATGGGAACAGTTTTTAGTAGTTAGTTGTTAGTAATTAGAAATGAGTAAAAGCAGAACAATAAAATGAACTACCCAAAATAACCCTACGAGACCATACTAGCAGAATTGGCCAAAAACAAAAGCGAACCCTTTACTAGCAGTTCGCTTTATCTTTTTGCTTGGCCTACTTAACGTACATAACCAAAACGACCTTGTCGTCGATTACTCGGGGCTCCACAAAAACCCTCTTAACAGAAATGTTTCTGAAATGCGAAATTCTATTCCTTCTGATCTCCTCAACCAGGATAGGGCCTTCGAGCACCAGCTCTTCACCTTGCCGTACCACTAGCGCCTTCTGTTTAGGTGGTTTTTTCCGCAAATACATCACCAGAACCACCTTACTATCGACCACTCGTAGTTCAACAAAGACACGTTTAATGGGAACCTTGCTGAAGTGCGCAATTCTTTCCTTTCTAATCTTATCTGCCAAAATAGGACCTTCAAGCACCAACTCTTTGTCTTCACATACTTCGAAAGGCATATATGCCTCCTTTGAGTTTAATCTACTCGCACCTTACTATCCAATAACTTTCTTTGCAAGCGCAATTGCAGTTTCTTTGCTTTTTGATATTGCCATAAAGCCAGCACGGTGAACAAAAATGACATCTTCAAAACCAGTTAATTCTTCAAGCTCTTTTGTGGTTTTGCTACCACCCCACTCTTGAGGAAAACGTTTTCTATTTTCAAAAGTAAACGGTTCTTTTTTGATAGCAGCTGTTTGCCAAGAGTCGTTATCCGGACGGTAAAGAACAGCGAACATCGGCTCTGGATATTGACACAAAATACCTCCAATTAATTCTCGGTTGTATTCTTTGTCTTCTGAAAAAACGATAACTTCTTTATCTTCTGACTCTTGATATACCTTCTTAATCTCATCTTCCGCTAAAACATAAAATTTAGCTAACTCTATCTCTCTAGATAGAATTTTCCTAACCAATGGCAAATTATCCATAAACGTTTTGTCAAAAGCCCTGTCCTCATCAGTAAAAACCAAAAAGGACTGGAGCATATTCTGAATAGTGTACGGAGGAATTCCTTCTTCGGTCAAGTTGAACAGCGAGTGCCCATTGTCAGCTGCATCAATTGGCTGGACTAGCTTTTCTTCTACTCTTTGAGCCTCTAAAGATCCACCAGCCAGCTGTTCTCCGTATTCTTTCCAAACCAAGCCAAAAGCGGCATACGGTATACCGCTGTCGTGAGTGCCAGCCCCTTCTTGTTGGTGATGATCGAATTTTTGTTTTTCTGGATCATAAACACCACCAACATCCACGACATAATCGGCCTGGTCAAAATCTGCCTCGTCACGACTCCTAACTATTTCAACATTATCCTCACCCAATAGAAGTTGTAAGGTGGCCACCGCAAACAAATCGTCTGCATGGTATTTCCCAGAATGGGTAACAATTTTTTTCTTTTTATGCATAAACCTTTCTAGATATTAATTTCCTGATCTCTTCAACAAATAAAACGCTCGACGCAACAGCAACAGCCAGCAACAGCTCTGTAGCGCTTAATGGGACTGTTTTCAAAAACGTATTCATAACTGGAGCATACACGGCAAATAGCTGCAAGACAATCACCAAGACAGCGGCCACTAACAAATAAAAATTATGTAGTGTGTCTTTTCTAAAGACGGTCATCTCTCGAGATCGGACGTTCCAAATATTAAACCACTGGAAGAATGCCAGGGTAGTCATCGCAATTGTTCCTCCGCGCAAGAGGTCTTGTTCGTAGAAAAAGTAAAACATCAGCAGGGTTCCCACAGTCATCACTACAGACATGACAGCCATACGCAAGAACATCGGACGGTTAATGATGAATGTGCCCTTGTGTTCTTTCCGCAACATATTGCCACCTCTTTGATGATCAAAGACTAACGCCAAAACCAAAAAGCCATCAGTTATAAGATTGAGCCACAGAATCTGACTTGGTTGCAGTGGCAATGGTAAAAATAGGGTTAACGCAAAAACAATAACAAACAGTTCTGCCAAGTTGGTCGAAAAAAGATAAACAATAACTCTTCTGAGAGTAGCGTAAATACTACGTCCCTCTTCTATTGCAGCTACTATACTTTTAATATCGTCGTCCAGTAAAACAATGTCTGATGCTTCTTTAGCAACTTCTGTACCAGAGATACCCATACCAATACCCAAGTCAGCGGAAACCAAAGAAAGAGCATCGTTAACTCCATCGCCAGTCATAGCAATCTTCTTACCCAATTTTTGATACATACTGACGATGTTCAATTTCTGTTCAGGAGAAACACGAGCAAAAACACGAACATTTTCCAGCCGCTTCAAGATCTCTTCCTCAGAAAGTGTCTTTAGATCAGTGCCAGTCAATACATCGTCTCCAGTAGCAAAAATCCCGGCCTGCTCAGCAATATTAATTGCAGTACCTTTGTAGTCACCAGTAATCATTACAACCGCCACTCCGCTTTGACGTATTTTTTCAACAGATTCAGTAACCCCCTCTCTGAGAGAATCTTGCATACCAGAGAATCCTACAATAGTCATCCCAGAAATATGCTCCTGCTCAATCGACGTATGCGTAGTCTTTTTTACAGCCAACGCTATAACTCGACCACCTCGCTTTGAAAGTGTATGCATCTGTTCAAGAAGTGCTTTCTTATCAGACAAATCAAGCTTTATCTCCTTACCGTCTTTCCATATTTTTGAAGAGGCTTCAATAATTTTTTCTGGGGCACCAGCAACATACAGCACCTTTTTGCCTTTTTCTTTATATAAAGTAGCGTGATATTGCAACTCTGATTGAAAAGGTATTTCGTGTAACAATTGCGCCTCTGATTGTAAGGCATCTTTGTGTATACCAATTTTTTCTCCTAAAACAATATGGGATGCTTCTGTTGGGTCGCCTATAACCTCCCAAGCTCCAGTCTCTTCTTTTTTATACACCGATGCGTCTGAAGCCAGAACGCCCGTTCTAACTGCCAGCATAAAACCAGCGTGATCAAGAGGATTAACTATTAGACCATCAACAGATACGCTGCCAACTTTTTCATATCCGGACCCATCAACCGTATAAAGTACCCCATCAACAAAAATGTCAGTAACCATTAATTCATTGCGTGTAATAGTTCCAGTCTTGTCTACAGCTAATACATCGGCTTGGCCAAGTGCTTCAACCGCCTGCATTCTTTTAACCAAAGCATTTCTTTGACCCATACGATGTACACCCAAAGCCAAAATCAGAGTAATAACAATTGGCAAACCTTCTGGGATCACTGAAACAGAAACCGCGACAGCCAGGAAAAACATTTCTCTGAATGGATATCCTGCAAGTGATCCAAAGATGAAAAGCAGCACGCTGGCACACAAAGCACCAATAATAATGATCCGCGAAAGTTGCCTGATGTTCTTTTTTAATGGAACTTCAGCATCAAGTGACTCGAGTTGTTTGGAGATGGAACCAATAACAGTCTGCTCTCCCGTGGCGGTAATTAAAATCTTACCAGTGCCCGATGTAATGTATGTTCCTTTAAATGCACACCCCAAAGTATCTTCTTCATTTTCAGCAATACAAACTTCTTTATTAACTGGATTAGATTCGCCCGTAAGCGCCGACTCATTAACCCTAATATTTTGAGCTTCGATAAGTCGACCGTCTGCCGGTATTTTATCTCCTGCTCGTAACACAACTATGTCACCCGGAACCACGTGCGAAGCATCTATCCTAACTTCTTGACCGTCACGAAAAGATAATGTTTTTGTTTTAGTAAATTTCTTTAAAGCTAAAAGTGTATTCTGCGCCTTCCCTTCCTGTAAAAATCCAATAACAGCATTGACCAAAACAATAGCGCCGATTACTCCGGCATCAACATATTCTCCCAAAAAAACCATAATACCAGCAGCAATAACCAGTACCAAAACAAACGGGCTAACAAATTGTCTGAAAGCAATTAAAAAAATACTCTCTGGCTTTTTATCAGCTAGAGCATTTGGTCCATACTGTTTTAAACGTCTAACGGCCTCTGTTTGTGTCAGACCGCTATGTATTGTCTCAAAGTGAGAAAAAAGATCTTCAGATGTAGCGCTTTTCCAATTATTCATCTGCGTGTCGTTCAATCATCAACGGATAGATTTCAAGTAAAGCAAACATAACACTTAACAAAACTGGACCAGCAATGAATCCAATTGGACCAAAAAATGTTAAGCCTCCAAGTACAAATATCAAAATCAAAAATGGATGGATACGTACCCCCCGCTCAATAAGTTTCGGACCAATAATATCATCGACGACTCCAACAATGATGACGCCCCACACCGCCAAACCAATAGCCGGCAGAGTGCTTCCAGACAAAAATAGAAACAAGGCAACTGGTAAAATAACAATACCTGTGCCAATAGCCGGCAAGAGAGATACAACAGCCGTAATGGCACCCAAGATTGCCGGAGACGGTACCCCAAAAAACCAAAAACCAGCTCCAGCTAAAATACCTTGTAATAATCCAACGATCAGCCTACCTCGGACAACAGAATTAACAGCTAGTGTTACTTTGCGTAAAATTGACCGATCATAATCATCTTTTAGAGGGCTAACTTCGATTAGTTTAGCCAAAAGCTTGTGTCCATCTTTTAAGAGAAAGAATAGGGCCAGTATAAAAATAACACTATAAAAGATTCCATCTATTACACTACCAATAAAAGCACCGCTATTTTGTGCAATCCATCTAATGAGTTCGTTTCTATACATTTCTACATCAACATAAGAACGTATATCTAATGTTAAGGATGTATAGGTATTGATGAATGTCTCCGTCTTTGTAACCAAAGTCTCTACGATACTAACGACATCACCACCCGAAGCGATGTCTCTATACAAAGCAGTCGATTCTTGGAAAACTAACAAAGATAGAAAAACTAAAGGCAAAAGCACTAATAGAACGATTAGTACGACTGTTGTAAAAGAGGCTATTGTTGCATAGCCTCGACACAACTTCAAAATGTATTCATATACAGAATAAAACAGTATAGCCAGAACAACAGCAAAAAACAGAGACGCTAGGTAAGGCAACAGAACCAAAAAGCTAAGGAC
>JBGSXG010000015.1:0-11803 GCA_041751485.1 Minisyncoccia bacterium
AGAGCACGTACTGATTTGTTCCAGTCTCAAGAAATATACCAAAGCCCCTGTCAAAACGATCGGGATCACTTGTGCTAGCGTCAACAGGAAACGACCTTGCTGCCGTAGCAAATACCTGTGCCTCCCTGAGGGCTACTTCTAGCTCTTCTGCGGCATTTTTTATTTTATTATAATTAACACTGGACTGATATCCAGTAACCCCTACCAACCCAAAGATCCCGATGATGGCAATGACGACCAACAACTCAATAAGCGTGAATCCTTTGTCATTCTGTGTATGTTGTTTAGAAAAAAAGAAAGACATTTAGATTAAAAAAATAAGCAATTAGCGTGCCGAGGATTAAAAATGGTCCGAACGGTACTTCACTCTTAATTGTAAAGGTTTTTGGCAAAAAAGACATCCACTTATCCAGTGCTTCTTTTAGAGCAAGTAGTCCAACAGAAATGATTGCGCCAATCCAAAACGAAAGCATATAAGCCGAGATGCCTAGAATCAGTCCTAGAAACCAACCCATACCAAGGGCAAACTTGGCATCACCGTAGCCGATCCAACGACCTCGAGAGATGAGCCACAAAAAGGCAATGGGCGCGTAAAGAAGTGGTCCGGCAAAAATGTCTGCAAAAGTTGGACCCTTAATGGCCAAGAGTGTTGCAGAAAGGATAATAAAAGTATAAACAAGCGGATTGGGAATTATTTTAGTCCTCATATCATAAAAAGCGATAATGACCAGAAGACACATAATGACAAGGACGATTATAAATTCGACCAACAAAAGTGCAGTTATGGCTTGCCCACCCCATCCAAAAATCTTCCAATAGGTCGCCACGAAAAGCAGGCCCGTGATAAGTTCAACCAATGGATACTGAATCGACAGTGGCTGACCCGAAAAGCGCGACCGCCCGCGCAAAATCACAAAGCTTACAACAGGAACCATGTCGTACCAAAGCAAGGGTTTGCCAGTGTGTACACAAACCGACCTGCCAGAAATAAAAGTCTTGCCAGTGCCCAAACGCAGGATGACAACGTTTAAGAAGCTTCCAATGAAAAGGCCGAGGGTTAAGAAAATCAAAGCGGTAAAAATTGACATAGATATATTGTAGCAAACAAAAAACCACCCGAGGGTGGTTTTTTGAAATCGGATTAAAAATCAGATTATGAAGCTACACAACCAGTTTCACTACAAGTTATAGTTGCTGAACTTGGTCCAGCAGCACTATACTCGAAATTTCCATCACTTGTTGTAAGGTCCCAGTCACCAGAAACTGTGTAAGACCATCCGGTTGGCAAAGTTGGCCATACGGCAGTTGAACCTGCGCAAACCAGAGTAGTACCTGGGGTTGCGGCGTGGTTAAGAGCTGTTCCGTCATCAGTACATATAACTGCTGCTGGCAACACGCCAGAAAGATTAGCCTGTGCTGCGGCTCGGTTTGCTCGATCTCGAGCTGTGTTCAAAGAAGCCAACACGATTGATGAAAGGATACCAATGATTGCGATAACAACCAAAAGTTCAATCAATGTAAAACCTTTATTTGTTTTTAACATAATATCTAACTAATTAATGCATTAATTACTTATAATTTTTTGGTTCTCTTCGGTCGATACGAAGAGAAGTCGACCTTTGAAACGTTAATCAAAGTACCCCCTTATTATATACCACTACTACGCCATATAGTTTGGGGGTTGTGGATAACGCACCCGCACACTAAATTTCGTCTAGGAGAGAATCTGATATCCTCTTTTTTAGATGATGCCTAGCTTGACCACGACGCTTCAATTGTTTTTCTCTTTCTTGAGCATCTTTTTTCGAAAGATATCCCTCATAATATGCAAGTATAAACGGTCGCCTAAACTTTGTAGAAAGATTCTCTCCGTTATTATGTTCTTTTAGCCTTCTCTTTAAATCGTTTGTATAACCCACATATAATTCTTTATCTTTAGTACTTTTGAGTACATACACAAAGAACATAATAACAAGACGAAAATTAGTGTGCGGGTTAGAATCCTGTACTAATATTATAAATCGGCAACAACACAGCGGCCAATAAGATACCGACTCCAACGCCAAGAGCCACAATCATAATGGGTTCAATAAGATCAACTAAAGTATCAACAGCCGTTTGCACTTCTCGACGATAAAACTTGGCTAGTGTAGCCAAAATCTTTCCAAGTTCTCCGGTTTCTTCTCCCACTTTAATCATCTGAACCATGATTCCAGGAATTTCAGGATAGTTAGACATTGCCTTAGAAACTGAAGAACCTCCCCTTACGGCATCAAGGGCTTCTATCAGAATGTTCTTATAGACCCTATCACCAACCACACCAGCCGTTACCTCCAAAGCTTGCACCATTGGAATACCTGAGATGATCATTGTGTTCATATTGTCTGCAATACGAGAAAGATAAAGCTTTTGGTACAAATCGCCTACGTACGGAATGCCTAGTCTAAACTGTGACCAAGCCAACTTTCCATCATCTGTCTTTTGTACGTAACGGCCCAAGATGCCACCAATGACAGCCAGAGCAATAACCAACCACAGACCATAATCAACAACGAAGTTACTAGTGCCTATTACGATTTTTGTATAAATAGGAATTTCCTGACCAGACTCAATAATAATAGTCGAGATACGAGGAATAACGACAGTCATCATCAGAGCCATAACAGCGATGAAGGTAAAGATAACAAAAGCCGGATAGATAAGAGCGCTTTTTGCTTTGCTGGTTACCTCATAGGTCCGATCGAGATAGTCTGCCAAATATTCAAAAGTTTGATCGAGTTTTCCAGACTCTTCTCCTGACTTAACCATATTGACATAAAATTCTGAAAAAACTTTTGGATGCTTATCGAGAGCTCCGGAAATTGCAGTTCCCCCCTGGAGGTCGGTGGCAACTTCTTGCATCACTTCGCGAAGTGCCGGATTCTGAGTTTCGTTAGCGATAAGCTTGAATACTCTTAGAGCTGAGACTTGCGCCTCAAAGAGAGTAGCAATCTGTCTAGAGAGAATAACAACATCTTTGTTTGAAACACGTTGGAATATTTTTATCTCTCGAAACAATCCTTTCTTCTGCTCCTCATCGGAATCAATCGAAGCAATTGTAAAACCTTTCTTTTGAACAGAACTAATTGCCACTTCAACATTAATAGCCTCCACTTCGCCTTTAATGCGTTTTCCTTCTTGATCTATGGCGCTGTATTTAAATATGGGCATATTATTTTAAGGAACGGAGTGACTATAAAATAATCACCCGGTTAAATACGATTTGATTCTTTTTTTAATGAAAGATCGACCATGATATGTTTTAAGATATTGTTCGCGATGTAAAGCATCTTTTCTCGATATACATACTTCATAATACACTAGCTTGAACGGAAGTCTATTCTTTGTGGAAGCCACTTTTCCACTTTTGTGATCATCAAATCGTTATTTCAAATTGTGGGTATATCCTGTGTAAAATTTACTATCTTTCTTTGATTGCAACACATAAACATAATACATACACCTAACAATTTGAAATCATTTAACTGGGTTAAGAAAATATAGTCGCAATGCTCCTTATTTTTTAAAGCATTTTCTCCAAAGTTTTCTGGTTAATGCTATGAGCATAAGCACTCTCGACTGTAATCTCTCCGGCCTGAACTAACTGAGCAAGGGAGCGGTTAAGATCGATCATCCCATCTCCAGAGCTAGTTTCAATAACTGTATTAATTTCATGAGTTCGACGTTCTCGAATCAAGTTTGAGACAGCATTGTTGGCAATCAAAAGCTCATAAGCTGGAACCAACCCACCAGAAACACGCGGAACAAGACGAATTGAAAAAATACCAGCCAGTGACCCGGCCAACTGCAAACGAATCTGATCTTGCTGATTTGCCGGGAAAGAGTCGATGATACGGTCGATTGTTTGCGCAGCGTTGTTTGTGTGAAGCGTAGAGAAAACCAAGTGACCAGTTTCAGCAGCCGTTACTGCAACAGACATTGTTTCAGGTGTTCGCATTTCACCAATAACCGCAACATCTACATCTTGTCGAAACAAGCCGTGAAGAGCCGTAGAAAAGTCTGGCGTATCGGTGCGAACTTCTCTCTGGTCGATAACAGACTTCTTCGCTTCGTACACGTATTCAATCGGATCCTCAATGGTAATGATATGCTCGAGACGATTCTGATTAATAAGCTCTACCATAGCAGCAAGCGTGGTGGTCTTTCCGTTTCCAGTAGGACCGACGGCCAAAAAGAATCCTTGCTTCTTTCGGGTAAAAATCTCTAGTGTGTCAGGTAAGCCAAGCTCTTGCAGGGTCCGAATGTTGTTGGGGATGTGTCGAAGAGCAATACTGGCTTTGCCCTGTCTGATATAAGCATTCCCTCGAAAACGAGCTTTATCTTTGTGATTGTATGAAAAGTCGACTTGTCTTTTTTCTTTAAACAAATCTTTACTCTCAGAAGAAAGTAATTTATTTAAGATGTCATCAATATTTGTATCCGAAAGAGGTGGGCGTCCTGTCAGCGGAATCAACTGCCCAGCTACACGAATAATAGGCTCTCGGCCTTCCGCCAAGTGCAGGTCAGATGCGTTTTCTGATATAACCGCTTCAATCAAGTCTTCAAACATTTATATTATTTTTTATTATCTTCAATAATCTTAGTAACTTCCGTAACCACTTCCGAAGGAATGGTAGTAGCTTTCACAATATATCCGTGAACTTTTAAATCTTTAGCTTTTTGAATATCTGATCCGTCGCTCTGATTTGTGAGCATTACAATTATGGCATTGGGCAGAAGATTCTCTTCTTTTATTCTTTCAACAAATTCTAAGCCCGTCATCTGTGGCAAAATAATATCCAACAAAAGAACATCTGGAGAAAACCCCCCTTTAATCTTATCAAGAGCCAGTTCAGTTCCCGGAACTACTTCAACAGAAAACCCCGACTTCTGAAACTTATTGCTGTACATATTCAGCAAAAACTTATCGTCATCTACAATCAAAATTTTGTATTGTGCTTTTTCTGCATCAGTCATATATCTATTATACCCCTAGCTTACAAATTGTTAACCTCATCAAATGGGACAGTCCCTTTCATGGCCTTCATTATGGCATCTTCCTTCATTGTTATCATTCCTTGTTCTCGAGCAATCTTATAAATATCTTGCTCTGTTGGGTTCTTAAGTGACAGAGCCTTTAGCTCTTTAGTCATTGGCATAGTCTCCATAACAGCGATTCGACCACGTGTACCATCTGGACACTCTGGTGTTGCCTGCTTATCATACACTTTGTCAGAATTTGGTATCTGGCTTCTAAATTTCTCAGGCAAGTCTTCAAATTGCTTATCAATCATCATCCGTAAACTTTCATCTATCTCTCTTGGTTTTTCAGCGCCTGGACACATCTGAGCAACTAGGCGCTGTGCAATTGCCAAAATAAGGGTCGGGGCAATCAAATACGAGTCTACTCCCATATCAAGAAGACGCGGAATAACACCAATAGCATTGTTGGTGTGAATAGTCGAAAGTACCAAGTGTCCGGTTAGTGCGGCTTGGATAGCAAGCTTAGCAGTCTCGGCGTCGCGAATCTCACCAACCATAATAATGTCTGGGTCTTGTCTAAGAGTAGTTCGAAGTCCGTTGGCAAATGTGTAGCCAATCTCTGGACGCACCTGAGACTGATTAACCCCCTCAATATTGTATTCAACAGGATCTTCTAGGGAGAGAACATTCTTTCCTTCACGATCAACTTCTTCAAGCATGGCGTAGAGCGTAGTAGTCTTTCCTGACCCAGTCGGACCGGAGATTAGCACCAAACCGTATGGTTGTTTCAGGGCATCACGAATGTATTTAATGTTTTGTTCCGACAAACCAAGCTGATCGAGCTTCTTGACCCCCTTCTCGTGGTCTAGCAAACGCATCACCACCTTTTCTCCATAATATGTTGGAAATGTTGATACACGAAAATCAATACGGCGACCTTCAATCTTAGCAGAAAATCGTCCGTCCTGAGGCTTACGTCTTTCATCAAGGCGCATATTAGACAAAATCTTTATTCGAGCAATAACAGCTGACTGCACTTTTCTAGGCAAAACAAGTGATGTGCCCAAAATACCGTCAATTCGATACCTCACCCGTACTGTGTCTTGAGTGTGCTCAAGATGAATGTCGGAAGCACCTCCTTCTGCGGCATATCTTAAGATAGTAGCTACAATCTTTGTAACCGGCGCATCTTCGATAATTTTCGTCTCCGAAACATCCTCACTGGCTGACTCTTCGAGCTCTCGAATCTCTTTGCTCTTTTTTATCTCTCTAGATTCAAGACTTTTCTCTTGTTGTATCTCAGATTCAAGTTCATCCAAAGCTTCAGTAACTTCTCCAGCCAAGCCGTGGTACATCTTTAAGACACGAGTAAAATCCTCTTCTGATATCAAAAAGATCTTAAAAGGTGTTGCTTTCTTTGATGAAATAAAATTAAGCGCATCTCGTGCCTCAATATTATCAGAATCAACAATACCGACTTCAAGGACCTCATCTTTAAAACCAATAGGAACAAACTTGTAATGCTGAGCGGACTCTTCGGGAATATAGTCAAGTACTTCTCGAGTAATACCGACATCATCGACTTTTCTAAAAGGAATACCAAGAACCTCAGCTTTGGCAGACAAAACATCTTTTTCATCAATGCCCATTTTAAGCAAAACTTCCTCAGCACTTATGTTATTTTTTTCTTGTTCTGCCTGAATAGAATCTACATCCTTTTCGGAGATGATATTTTTTTGAACAAGTATATCAAGAAGGGTCATACACTATGTATTGTACATTGTTAGCGAACACAAAGACAAGGAAAAGCTGTGTATACAAATATCTAAAAACTACTGGGTAGCTGGGGTAGTGGTTGCTTGTTCGTTTGAAGTAGTGTCTGGCTCGATAAATGTCTCAGCTGGAGAAATGGGTACAACAATATAAGCAGGCTCAACAACTACACCGCCAGTATCGCCTCCGGCAGGAGCAAACGGATTGGCTCGTCCGGCTCGTCCTGCAGGAACTTCTGTTTCAAAATCTTGTAGAGTTGTGAAAGCTGGATCTGAAAAAATCCTTCCATCAAGACGTATTCCTCGAAGCACTGCAAGGACCTCAAAGAGTTCTTCCCCGACAGGTTCCTGCGGTGTCTCTAGCAGAGTACCGACTTGGACTTGTGAAAAGAAAGTCGAATATGCCCAAAAACCAAGCAGTATAAGAACTAGTAGGCCAAGAGCAACTTTGTATTTTGAAATAAAATTCATCATATTATTTTAGCCAGTACGTTTGAAGAGTAATACTGAAGGTGTACACGTTGGTACCCGCATCGCTTTCAAAAGAAAGGTTGGTAATGTCCAAAACACGCAAGCTACTTTCTAGATCGGTTATGAAATCCGTAAATTGTCCATAGGTTGCATCAAAAGTAAAACTCATCTGCAAGATATTTACGGGGCTCTCATTTGCTACACTTGACCGGCCACTAGGAGTACTCTGGTTTGTTTGAGCAGAACCTTGAATGTCTAGATTCTCTATTGAAATATTATTTTCTGAAGCTATTTCTGTAACATCTAGAACAAGACGAACGTCGTCAATTTGTTCTGGCAAGAACTTTTTCAAACGACGTAAATCTGTAGTAGAAAAACTGTTGTATCGGTTTACTAAATTGTTGCGAATTTCTCGCAACTCCCCAGCTGCAGAAAGAGCATCGTCATATCTTTGTTGTTCGGCCTGCAAAATAGAAATCTGATCGTACTGCGGACGAATGTAGTAAATGAACAACCCTACAGTTATTGCTATGAGAATGACGGGGGTAAGACCTTTCATACTAATTTTTATAAGAGGTTAAACGGTTACTGATTTGGGCAGAAACTTCAAAAATGATACTTCCTGTTTCAGACGTTCCGAGGCCAAAGAATAATGAGTTCCGAACATGCTGATCTCGAGCAAATACATCTGACTGCAGAGCAACCGCCTCATAATTTGGTGCTGTACCAGAAAGTGCAATATTTGGATTAGACCCGGGGACCGCATTGTATGTAAAAGAGGTAAAGCGAATATTCTGCAAAGTAATACTTTCAAGATGTTCAAAAAAACGTGATGGCACCAGATGTGCAGATAGCATATTGCTTGCCAAATTCATTTGAGCGTCAGCTGTAGCCAAGTCCTCAATAAGCTTAGGTTCAAGTGCAGCGATTTCTTGCTGGAGCTGTTGATCTTTTTTTGAAATGTCACTTTCAAGATATTTGGTAAAAGCAAAAACTCCACCAGCAGCAACAAGACCCGCAATAAATATCAGCGTAATAAGCAGAGAAAAAAAACTTACTTTTTTTCTCTGAGAAGATGCGACAGATCTTTGAGAAGTTACAACCGGTCGCTTTGGAATAAATGTGTTTTGAAACTTAGGTTCCATTATATATAGTATAGCAATAGCGCAAGCAGATAAGAAAGAATAGCCTGTGGAGAACTTTTCTGATTATTCTAGTTCTTGCAGACGTCTGAGTGCAATTCCCATAGCCACAGAGAAGTCTGGTCCAGCATTTCGCAAAGCGCCCTGGACGAAAGCTGGTGTATCAACCTTGTCAAAAGGAGAACCTAGAACAACTTCGGCACCGAATTTTTGTGTAGCAACTTCTTGCAAACCTTTCAAAGAAGAACCGCCTCCGACTAAAACAACCTTCTGGATGGTCTTATTATATTTCTTTTGATACCCAGTAATAACCCGAGATGCTTCTGAAAAAATATAGCTAAGAGTTAAATCAACAATATCAGAAACACTCTTTCCGTCTTCGGTCTGAGCAAGTCCTATACCACGCTTAAGTCTTTCTGCTTCATCAATAGAAATCTGCAAAGCGCTGGAAATGGCTGAGGTAATGTCTTGCGAACCGCGGTTGATAGTGTGCGAATTCCTTACTGTACCCCTCTCAACAATGTACAACTTTGTAAAAGCAGCCCCCATATCAAAAATCATCACTGGAGCTTTCTCTTGTGCATCCAACACTGAACGCATAGTACTAAAAATCTCAATCTCAAAAAACTTAGTGTCAAGTCCTGACTTAACAACAATATCTTGAAATTTTTGGATAGCATCATTGTGAATTGCAACAACTAAAACGTCTTTGGTTGGAAACTTTCTCTCCTGAACACCAACACTGCTAGCCGTATCTCCCTCTTTTTTCTCTTCAGCATATTTATCCTTAGGAATAATAGACCAATCAAGCGCAACTTCAGAAATAGGAACAGGGATATATTTTCGAGCCTCAATTGGAACCATCTGGGCCAGCTCTTTATCGGGCACATCAGGCATCTGAATTATAGACATCAGACTTGAACGGAATGGAATAGCTAAACCGCTTCTTTTTGTGGTTACTTTAGATTCACGAATAATATCCTTTAGAGCTTCGACGATTTTTTCAGCGGATAGATTTGTAGACTGACCGATTTGCTTCTGGGCATAGGGGCCAAGGGCCATGGCACCGTATGTTTCAAGGACTGCTTTGCCACCTCTTTTTTGTATCTGAACAATTTTGATAGCAGAAGAGCCGATATCGACACCTAGTACACTAGTATTTTTTGATGCAAAAAATTTTGAGAGAATATTTACCATATACACATATACGTATTATGCCAAGTATTATATCATATAGATGTATGCCGGAGATATTAGAGTCCGTACTCAACTTAGTCTTCCCTAAAGACCAGCGCGTTCGCGAGCTGGAAGTTTTTACAGCCGAAGATTTGCGCGCGCATCTACCCAAAGCAGCGCAGTACAAAGAAAACCACATCTCAATTTTCAATTACCAGAACGCAGACGTTCGTCAACTTATATGGCAAATCAAATACAAAAAAAATAAGCGTCTTGCATTTATGTGCGCAGAACTCTTAGCAGAAGAACTACTTGATCTTGTATACGACAAAAAATCTTTTTATCCCAATGCTACTTTTCTTTTACTTCCCGTACCAACATCTGATAAAAGAAAACGACAGCGAGGATATACACAAACCGAATTGGTCGCAGGCCATATAAAAAAGATGCTCCCTCCTCTGCAGTATTGCACTGAGACATTACGACGGGTGCGTCATGCCCCATCGCAGACCAAAATGAGTCGTGTAGATCGTCAAAAAAATATTCGTGGATGTTTTTCAGTATTTAATCCAGATCAAATCCGAGACAAAATTGTCATCCTCTTTGATGATGTAACCACCACAGGAGCAACTCTCGACGAGATAAGTAAAGAAATCACAAAACACCGACCTAAAGAGATTGTGTATTTAACTATCGCCCATTAAAAAGTCTCGCCCGTTTTTGCGGGCGAGACTATGAATGCGTACAACCCCTTGTTCACATCTAACTACTGAAAGCCAGGCGGAGTCTTCGCGAAGGCCTAGGTAAACGTGGTTGCTCTTTGAATATCAAGGTCAAACTGAACTTGCTGGAGTTGCCGTCGGTGTAAATGCCAACAATCTCGCCCACCCGAAGAAGCGACGCGTTATTGTTTTTAATCCGAAGCTCATTGCCAATATCCCCCCAGTCTTCTTCGTTAAATCGAGCGATGGCTTCTTGGACACCTTTCCTGTCTATGACCTTAAATTCAGTATCGCCAATCACGATCACTACGTTATCAACCGTCAATTCGTGTGTTTCAGACATACCACGTTTCTCCTGAAAGTTGAGTAGCTTTCTACGGGCAATATTACATTTTCACCCAAAAAACACAACAGCCCTGATTAAACGGGTAATACTATAAGTCAATAAAAAAGAGCGAAATAAATCGCTCTTTTTAAATCTCTTGATCTTACAAAATGTGATTATATTAGAAGTATAATGACGCTTGACTCTAACGTTACGTAATAGTTTATGATACACTTGTGATAATTAGTCGAATATCACTCAAACAATATTTATCTATGACATATACCACAAAACAATTAGCTGATATAGCGAATATAAGTGTCCGCACCCTTCATCATTATGACGAAGTAGGATTGCTTTCACCATCAAGGAATGAACGCAATCAATACCGAGTATATGGGGAAACAGAACTTCTTCGTTTACAACAAATTCTTTTCTTCCGAGAATTGGACTTTAGTATTCAAGATATACACAGGATTTTGTCAGACGATAGTTTTGACATTATTCAGGCAATGAGGGATCACAAAAATATGATTCTCGTTAAAAAAAAGAGGTTGGATAATTTGGTCAAGACAATAGATAAAACAATTAATAAAATAAATAATAAAAAAACTATGAAGGATGAAGAGTTATACGATTCTTTTACAACAGCAGAAATGGGAGAGTTGGCAAATGAAGCCAAAGAGCGTTGGGGTCACACATCTGCATATAAGGAATCTGAAAAAAAGATGCGGAGTATGACAAAAGGTCAAATGGACGTAATCAAAAAAGAAGGATATGAAATCGCGCGAAAAGCTGCTGCGCTGATGGATCGAGGTGTGGATGATAAAGAAGTTCAGGAAATTATAGTACTACACTACAAACACCTATCAAACTTCTATACTCCAAACCCTGAAATATACAAAGGTCTAGCGGAAATGTATATAGGAGATACGAGATTTACTGAATACTTCGAGAAGTATAAAAAAGGTCTTGCACAATTCATGCATGATGCAATGATTTGGTTTGTTGAGAATAATAAGTTCTAATAAATAAAAAAAGAACCATTGAATGGTTCTTTTTTTATTACAACAATAGGCACATGGGTCGCACCAATTACATAAGTAATTAGGTCATGTATCTACTAAGTTGTCAATGCGGAGGAGGAGGGATTCGAACCCTCGGATCGGTTTA
>JBGSXG010000016.1:0-2561 GCA_041751485.1 Minisyncoccia bacterium
AGTAATATTCTTTACCTCCTTCTCTGTATAGGTCACACCCATTGGAGTAACAATTTTTACATCTAATCCGTTTGTCATTTTATTTCTTTAAAACTTTGAGTTTAAAGTTTGATTCGCACAATTAACTTTATTTCTCCTTCAGGTATTTTCGTCAAATGTTTCTACATTATTTTACTTCATCAATACTTCCCTTCATATAAAAGGCGCTCTCAGGTTTATTGTCATGCTTACCTTCCAATATTTCTTTAAATCCTCTAACTGTATCTTCACGACGTACATAAATTCCAGGGGCACCGGTAAACTGCTCTGCCACATGAAATGGTTGCGATAGGAATCTTTGAATCTTTCGTGCACGCTCTACGGCCAATTTATCCTCGTCAGAAAGCTCATCTATACCTAGAATTGCAATTATGTCTTGCAAATCTTTGTAGCGTTGTAAAACACGCTGAACACCGAGCGATACTTCATACTGTTCTTTACCGACAATGTCTGGTTGCAAAACAGTTGAACTAGAATCCAGCGGATCAACAGCCGGATAGATACCAAGTTCTGCCAATGCTCGCGACAACACAACAGTTGAATCAAGGTGAGCAAAAGTTGTGGCTGGAGCTGGGTCCGTCAAGTCATCGGCCGGAACGTAGACTGCTTGAACAGAAGTAATAGAACCATTTTTAGTTGAGGTAATACGCTCCTGAAGGCCACCCATTTCTGTTGCCAATGTTGGCTGATAGCCCACAGCAGAAGGAATTCTACCAAGCAAAGCAGAGAGTTCTGATCCAGCTTGAGTAAATCGAAAGATGTTATCGATAAACAACAGTAAATCTTTATTCTCTTCATCTCTAAAATACTCAGCCATTGAAAGAGCCGACAAAGCCACTCGAGCTCGAGCTCCGGGCGGTTCATTCATCTGGCCAAAAACTAGAGCTGTTTTATCAAGCACGTTTGAGTCTTTCATTTCTTTGTACAAGTCGTTTCCTTCTCGAGTTCGCTCGCCAACTCCAGCAAAAACAGAGTAGCCCCCATGCTGTTTGGCAATATTGTGAATCAACTCTTGGATGATAACAGTCTTACCAACGCCAGCTCCACCGAAGAGCCCGACCTTACCTCCCTTCAGAAACGGACACATCAAGTCAACAACTTTGATTCCTGTCTCCAACAACTCAGCTGAAGTAGACTGGTCTTTCAAAGCAGGAGCTGGTCGATGAATAGAATACTTCTTTTCTGTCTGCGGAGCATCTTGTCCATCAATAGGCTCTCCAGTAACATCAAACATTCTACCTAAGACCTTTTCTCCAACTGGCACAGATATGGGGGCGCCCGTATCTATAACCTCCACACCACGAACCAGTCCATCAGTAGAACCCATAGCAACAGTTCGAACTTCTCTTTCGCCAATGTGTTGTTCCACTTCCAAAACCAACTTCTTTCCAGCAATTTTCGCGGTTAATGCATTAAATATATCCGGTACTCCATTTTCAAAAAAAACGTCTACTACTGGTCCGATGACTCTACTAATTGTTCCTTTTTTTTCTTTCATTATGTCAAATGTCAACTGTTAATTGTCGGATATTTACTTAATTGCTTCTGCGCCAGCGGAAATCTCCGCGATCTCCTGAGTAATAGATGCCTGTCGCGCTCGGTTATATTGCAATTCTAATTTCTTGTACACCTCTCCAGCATTGTCAGTAGCATTCTTCATAGCATTCCTGCGTGATGCATGTTCTGAAGCAGCAGACTCTAACAAAGCCTGATAGAGCATCACCTCAACAAGTTTTTCAAGAGTGAACTGCAATACCTCTTCTTCATCTGGCTCAAAAACATACTGGGCCATTTTAACCGAAACTTCTTCTGCTTCGAATCCTTCCGCGGTATTTTCTAGCATATTTTGAACAATCTTTTCTTGTACCGGCAGAACATCTCGTGCTACCGGAGCATTACGTAAAGCTGAAATAAAGTTTGTATACACCACCACTACTTTGTTATACGCTCCAGTATTAAACTCATCGACAACAAGCCGTGCCAATGGAAGAACCTGCTCAATATCAGGCGAACCATCAAGATCAGTAAAAGTTGCGATTAAAGGCATCTGCGTTTTTCTGGCAAATTTCTCAGCATACTTACCCACTGCAATAAAATGTGCTTTCGAATCACCACCCGCTGTCTCCAGATATTTCCAAACACTTCTAGCCATAATAATATTAAAACTCCCACACAAACCTTTATTTGAAGCATACATTACAACCAGTGTTTTATCACCAGCACCCTCTTGTAAAAGAGGATGTGTCATATAGGCCTCTTTAGATAAGTTTTTTAACAATTCCAAACCAAGTGTCGCATACTCTCGTGTTCGAAGTGCGGCATTCATAGCTTTTTTCATTTTGCTCGCTGAAACCGCCTCCATAGTTTTGGTGATCTTTTTGACGTTTTTAACCGTCCCCATTTTTCCTTTGATTTCTCGTTGTTGTGCCATAACTAATGAGTCTTCTTAAATTCTTCAATTGCTTCTTTAACCTTCGATTCAACATCTTCATTCCAATCAGATTCAACCTCATCTATCAAAG
>JBGSXG010000017.1:0-8741 GCA_041751485.1 Minisyncoccia bacterium
AAGGCTTGAAGCTGGGGGAGTTTTCAGTACGAAATCAAAACTTCGGTCTTCGTACACACTAATCTCTGCAGGAATAAGCTGGCCCTTTTTGTCCTGTGTTGCCGCGTTAAATTGAGTAACAAACTCACCAATATTAATACCAGCCTGTCCAAGAGTTGGTCCAAGAGGTGGCGCAGGAGTTGCTGCTCCGCCCATTGCCATTACCTTTACTTTTTTTAATACTTTTTTTGCCATATATGAATGAGTGTTAGATTACCTTATATTTTCTTTACCTGCAAGAAATCAAGCTCAACTGGTGTTTCGCGACCAAACATGGCCACCAAAACCTTGATTTTACCTCGATCTTCATCAATTTCATCAATCTTTCCTTCGAGCTCTTTAAATGGACCGTCCACGATAGTAACAATATCCCCTACTTCAAAATCAATCTTATGCTTTGCAGTATCAGCATTCATTCTATTGAACAGATGATCGACTTCTTCTTTAGAAATTGGCACTGGATACACACCTGAACCAACAAAACCTGTCACGCGCGGTGTATTTCGAACCACATACCAAGACTCATCAGTTACAACCATATCTACCAGAATATAACCTGGATAGATTTTCTCTTCTTCCTCAACACGCTTAGCTCCCTTCACTTTAATTTTCTTCTCCGTAGGAACAACAACATTAAAAATTCGATCGCTCATTCCGAGAGACTCTATACGTTGTTTAAGGTTACGCATCACCGCATTTTCATAACCGGCATATGTATGAATGGCGTACCAATTTCGACCTTCTTGAATTTTTTGTTTTTGTGACATAAAAATAAGTGACTAGAAAAATTTATAGTATTTCCCCGACAATTTCAGTAAAAACAAAATCAAGGGCTCCAAGATATACTGAAGTCAACAGAGCAATTACGACTGTTATGACAGTGAAAATTAGAGCCTGCTTGCGAGTAGGCCAGCTAACATGCTTCATCTCGTTTTTTACTTCTTTTAAATATGTGATGGGTTTCATACTAGTATAATTATCCTATAAAAAAACACCCCGAGGGCGTCATTTGTATACAAAGATAATACTCCTGTTTAAAGAAGATGTCAACCAATTAGAGCTCAGGGTTTAGACGAGATAGATTAGCAAAACCCCGAGGCCTTTGGCCTCGGGGTTTTCAACTAAAAACAACCAACTAGAAACTGGGGAATCACTTACTTGATTTCATAAGTAACATAAACCTGCACTCGAACGGTATTTTCTCCCGTCGGTAATTGTGGAGCCTTAAACTGCGCATCACCGCCCATACCTTCAAAAGAACTGACTGCCCTTTCGTACATTGGATATGGTTCACCAAATGATTCAGAGAAGTGGACAACCTTCTTTACCTTAACACCAAGACTTTCAGCCAATTGCTGAATCTTCTCTTCAGCATCAGCAATAGCCTCTACTCGAGCTTCTGCAATAAGAACGTCCTGGTCATCTATAACAAATTGCAATCCTCCAACATTAGAGATTCCAGTATTCGCAACTACCGAAAGAGCTTCCCCTGCCTTGGCAGTATCACGCACCTTCACGGCTATCGTTTGAGAAACCTCATATCCGGACAAAACTCTATCTCCCGAGCGTGGACAATTTAGACCCATACAAACAACCTCCGGATATTCATATCGCGGATTGGCATTATATCCAGTCGTCTTAATATCTTTTTCTTCAACTCCTAGATCACGTAATGAATCAAGAGCTTGCGATATCTTTTCTGTTACTGCATCTTGCGCTTCAGAAACAGAACTAGCTTCTTCTGTTACAGTAAAATTAAACTGGGCAACATCGGGCAATGACTGAACCTCCCCCTCACCTGTTACAGAAAGTGTGTTTGTTGGGTAAACTCCTTTTCCAATATAAGAATATTCTTTCAAAGCATTCGCCGAAAGAACTGCCAAAAAGAAAGCCAAAACAAAAACAAGAACCAAAGACCATCGAAGTAATTTTCGTAGATCTGCTGAATATTCATTATTCATACTTTTTTAACTTATTTATAATTTGTTTATTTAGTAAACATCTACAAAGACGTTCCATCTTGTCTATTATTACACAACATATGAGCATCAAGACAGTTCTCAAAAAGAGACAGGACTGTCATCGGACCCACCCCGCCTGGCACAGGAGAAATGGCTCCTACAATAGACGCCACCTGATCAAAATGAACATCCCCAATATATTTTTTACCCGGAACCTCTTCATCAAGATGCTGTCCAGAAACAGTATTAATACCAACATCTATTACCACCTGTCCTTCTCGAACGTATTCAGAAGTAACAAGATTTGGGTGCCCAACAGCCACCACTATTATATCTGCATTACGAGTAACAGAAGGAACATCGGGAGTCTGCCTGTGACATACCTCAACAATTGCCCCCTCTTGTTCAAGCAGAAGAGCTGTTGGCTTTCCAACAAGTGCCGATCTGCCTATAACTACCGCTTTCTTACCACCCACATTAATGTCATAGGCCTTGAGCAAAGTTATAACACCACGAGCCGTGGCTGGCACAAACCGAGGCTTATGCGCCTCAAGTAATTGTATATTTTCTGTGGTTAATCCATCAACATCTTTCTTTGAATCGATACAATCTATAACCTTCTGTTTATCTAAGTGTTCCGGTACGGGTAGCTGAACAATAATCCCACATACAGAATCATCTGTATTGTACTGATCAATACACCTCTTCACATCATCAAATAAAACATCCTCCGACAAATGCTCATGAACAACCGGAATACCCACCGACATTCCAAATATTTTCTTCTGCTCAATATACAAAGAAGATTCAGCAACATCACCAATTTGAACGATAACCAACCGAATGGGTTTTTCTATAGATTGCACATATTCGGCTATACGCTTTTTGCGCATATCACGCACCGCTCTTCCATCAAGTAATATCATATCTTCAGCTTAGTTGCGTTCTAGCAAAACATCAAGCTTAACATCAAGAATCGATGGATCCTCTTCGGGCGCATCCGAGCGTGCAGATTCGCCTTCTGTTTGCTGTAAAATCGACAAAATACGATCAACATCTTCCACAGTGGCAAGCTCGATACGCAACCGACTAGCTATATTTATTAGCAACCTAATATATCCCTCACTCTCAATAGTTCTTGCAGAAGCAGAGTTCGCGACCGAAGCAGTCTCAAGAAACTGCAAATTGCCAGAAACAACTTGGTAAACTCCGCCCACACCAATAACCCCGCTGAAGTCAGTTTCTTTTATTCCAGGAAATATATTGATGTAAGTTTCTGGAACGGCAGCTCTTCCCACAAGATCTTTGAGCGTATCTTCAAAATATAGATAAGGACTTTGTGGTTCGACTATAAAATTATCTGCTTCGATAGACATTGAAGCGCTCATCATTAAAGAATCTGATTCTACTGGCGCAGAAGCGATTTCGACGACTTCAGTTTTTTCTCTAAGAAGAGACACGGCCTCAGAAGATATTTCACGCTGACCAAAAGCATATCGTTTACCCGCATCAAAGAAACTCATAGATTCTTTAACCATCCTCTTCCCTTTCTCAAACTGCACAATAGCATCAGCAAAAGAGCCAGCCTCTACATATCGATTCCCTTCTTCTGTGGCCTGAAGGGCTAATTCGATCTGCACTGAAGTCTGTCGAAGAAGTCTGGTTTCCTCAGAATTAGAAAGCCTATTCTGAGCTTCTTGAATAAGATTTACAGCAGATTTTTGTATCCCTAAAGCAATATTTGCCAAATTGTTTTCACTGCTATAAAGCGCTTGTTCTGCACGAGCCCGGCTCTGGACCACGCGAGCAATGGCACTTTGTAGGTGCTCACGAACCTGTGTTTTCTCCAGCTCTGCAAAAATACGCTCTTGCGCCCGAAGTGTCGCCTCAACATCTGACTCTGTCTTAACGCGAACGTCAGGAGACATCGACTCGGATCGACTCTGTATCACATCAATATGCCGATCAAGATACACTAAAGCTTGTGCTTCTTTCTTGGTATCAAGATTTCCCGAACCATCAAGTTCAGCTAGCTCAAAAAGTCTCTTGTCTATACGTTCCTGTTCATAAGCCAATCTACTTTCAGTATCCCGATGCAATAAACCACGGACTTCTTCCAAAACAGAAACCTTAACTGGATAAAGCATATCTCCGGGCAACGTAGAGGCTGAGACTCCAGTAACGCCACCAATAATAACAAAGATAATAAGCGCGGGAGCCACAGCATAACGGACAATCGCTAAAGAAAACCATCTTACGCGAACAGTTTGTTCTGTTGATATTATTCGCTGTAGATTGTTACGAACGCGGGCTTTCTCTATATCAGAAAGTCGCACATTTTGTGTTGCGCGTTGTATAGCCTGTTCTGTTTTTTGGTATTCGTTATTCATGTTCTCCAAGAACTGTGTGTAACTTTTGTAATCCGCGATTAATTCTAACAGATACGTTATTTGGGCTCTCTCCAACTATCTCAGATATTTCTTTCGGCGATAAACCATCGACGTACCGCAAAGTGACAGCTTGTCTGTACGGCTCCTCAACAGATTGAAGGGCTTTCATAACTTGCCCGACCTCAGCTTCTGCAATCATCTGCATATGCCCGTTCTCGCTAGGCTCGTATGAATCTTCTTCATTATCAACAAGCCGATCAAGAGACACCGACTTCTTTTTCCGATAAAAATCTATAATTAGATTGTTGGCCACCCGAAACAAAAAGGCTTTTACGTCTTCAACGTCATTCCCCTTTTGTACATACGCCCAAGTTTTGGCAAAGGTATCTTGCATGAGATCAAGGGCGACGTCTCGATCTGACACCCTAAAATAACAGTGTTTAAAAACAGAATCTGAAAATTCTTCATAGCTTTCAAAAAACTGATTTTGTAAGGGATGCTGTTCTGGCATTATAGACGTTTTTATAAGGTCGTTCTTACGAAACTACTTCTTCAAAGAATCTCGTATTTCACGAAGCAATATGACATCTTCGGGGGTTTTTTCCACAACCTTGGGTTTTGCTTCTTCTTTAGCACGCAAACGATTGATCAATTTAACAATCAAAAAGACCGCCCAAGCAGTGATAATAAAACTAATAAGAGCATTTATAAACAAACCGTAGTTGATAGTCGGAGCACCAGCGGCTTTAGCTGCAGATAACGAATCGAAGGTATCCTTCCCGAGATTGATATACAAATCAGCAAAATCAACTCGGCCCAAAACCCAACCAATTGGTGGCATAACCACATCATTAACAAGAGATTGAACAATACTATTAAAAGCGGCACCAATGATAATACCGACTGCTAAGTCGATAACATTGCCACGCAACGCAAATGTTTTAAATTCTTGAAAAATCTTCATATCGTAAATTAAGGTTACTTATATATTACCTTATATAATAACAAAAAACGCGCCGTTCGGATTGACCGAAGCGGCGCGACAATAGTAAGGAGGGCCTTTTAAGCAGCCCGACCCGAAGATTTCTTTCCCTTCGAGGGGCCTTCACCTCTGGCTTTTTGATCAGCCAGCTCCTTCCTATTGATTTGTGTTTCCCTTGGAAAATCAAACGCTAGGCGAACCTTGTCACCACGGATCTCGACGACTCTAATTAGCCCTAGTGGGCTACTTGGGTCACCGATGACGACCTCTTCTCCGACTCTGCGAGTTAGCGCGAGCATACGAATTCCTTTCTGCATGAAGCTTCCTTGCTCTTTCTCCCTCTAGGCAAGCAACACACTTGCCAAACACATCCGAGAAGACAATACCACAGATACGTCTAAGCGTCCAACGCTAACTCGACAAAAAAGACTCCTGTCCTGTACCAGAGGAGAGTAACTCTTTTCTAATTTTCTCAAGAGCTTTTTTGTGCAGAAGACATACCCAAGACTCAGTACACCCAAGGACTTTCCCGATCTCCTTTTGATTTAGACCTACATAATAGTGCAAAGACAAAACGAGACGTTCTGACCGACAACAATTGCTCAGTAAGAACCTTTTAACATCTTTGGCATTCACTACATCAAAAGGCATCGGCACCCTTGAGTCTACGACGATCTGATCTAGCGCCACCTCCTCTCCAGAACTGTTAGAACCAACGACCCAAGAAACACTTCTTTTTCCTTCGAGAACGAGCCATTTTGAAACATAAGCAACTTGGTCTTCACTAAGTCCAGTTCCCTTGCGCAATTCATAAACCGTAGGCATGTAGCCGTGTTTTTTGTAAAACGACTGACGAAACCCGTCGATAAGACGAAGTCTGTGCCTAAAAGTCCTGGGAACTGTGTCAACAGAACGCAACTCATCAAGCATAGCTCCACGAATTCTTCTAGAGGCATAAGTCTGAAACAGAATATTGCGGTCAGGGTCAAACTTTTCGACAGCATCAATTAACCCAAGAGTGCCGGCTGAAAACAGGGCCTGTGAATCTGCGTGTTTCGGAATTCGAGCACATAAACGCTCCGCATTAACCGAAACCAAATGGACATATAGACAAACCAATCGATTTCTTAGCTCATCTGTTCGAAGGTCCGTGTATTGTCTCCACATTTCCCTAAGTTCATCTTCCATGATTGGCCCTTCCTAAAAATAGTATGAACAATTCTATTTTCCTATGATACTCTAGGCGATCGGTAATGCAAATTATGAAAGACAGCTTTGCGCCTTAAAAAAATCAGTTACTGTCGGTTCACTACCCGCTTTGATTTCAGCATATCTCTCGGCTCCAAGTTTTTCTTCAAAACAAACTTCCATCTCAGGAGTTATCTCAGAAGGCAAAGACGCCGGGTCTACGCCCGACGAACGTAGAATAGCTTCTTGTTCGGCCGACAAAGCTGGATTACTGTCTGTCTCAGCAGGCACTTCTTGATCAGACCAGATCATGCTCGGCTGAAACACCGCTTGTAAAAATGGCTGAGTAAACCAAACGTAGACAAGCACGCCGAGAGCAGTGACGGTCAAGATTCCAAGGACGGCTAAGAGATTCCAAATAAGTTTAAATATAAACATATCTTCAGCTGTCAAGATGTTAGCCGTGAATATTCACTTCTTTTTCCGCCCTTTCGGCTAACTCAAGAAAGGTGGCAATTTCTTGAGGAGAAAAGGTTCTTGGCTTAATATCTTTAACACAAAAGACTCCAACAGGTAGCCCCGTTTTTTGCTCGTGTAAAGCCATTCCGGCATAGAACCGAATAAACGGAGCGTTGATAACCATTGGATTTTCTTTGAACCGTTCATCTTCCCAAGTGTCTTCAACGATAGTCATCATCTCCTCCAACAGAGCATGGCCACACATTGATATATCTCTTTGTCCTTCACGAACCTCAACCCCTTTAAAAGACTTGAACCATTCCTTTTGTGTATCAATAATAGTGATCGTAGAAATTGGGCAAGTAAGTTTTTCTATGGCCTCGCGTGTAATCGTATCGAATCTTTCCTCTGTAGCAGTATAAGGTTCCAACCCGACAGATCGCCTTCTTTCATCAACTCCTTCTTTATTTTCAATCGGCAAAAAGGTTATTTGGTTGTTCTCAACTTTATACTGCGTACCATACAACTGCTTCTCTCCTTTGCTCACACGCACCTTATCTTCCATATATGCCAAGTCTTTTGCATCAACCTGTTTTGGCGTTTTCTCCTTAAGAGCCCTGTATATTTCTTCTAACCTCTCCAGTGGCTGATGTAAGGTAAGCACAACTGCGCTTTTATAATTCTCTGAATCATCATCTTTTAGTGGAAAACCTTGCTCTTTAAATAAGGTATAAAAATCAGCACAAATACTCTTTGCTCTATCTTGAAACTCTTCGAAAGTAATTTCCTGCTCTCTAAAAAGTTGTATATTTTTCTGATCTTTTTTGAGAAGATCTTTGATCATTGTTGGGTGCCTACCCGGTTATGCTCCGGGGCCGAGAGTTCCACAAACTCTAGTGCTGCTATTACACCATAGGCACCATACTTACGTCTATTTAAGTTTTTTGTTAAAAAGACGTTTCTCTACCTTATCACGGTGTATAAGGTGGTGGCAATTGTGACAAAGATACACGAGGTTTTCAAGATGGTTATTCATCCTGTCCTCATCCAGATGATGAACAGCAAGAATTCTATAATCTAACTCATTGCATCGAGCACATATCTTTTTCCTGCCGCTACTATCGACTCTACTTCTGTAACTAACTCCTACGCCACCCTTCCAACGTTTATGTCTTTTGCCAGAAAAATATTTATTTCTCCATAGAGTCTGACACGATTTGCTACAAAAAAATGTCTTGCTCTTTGAACCAATAAGTTGACTAGGCGTTCGCTCAACTGTCTTTTTACAAGTTGCACATTTCACACAAGACCTTTTTCTCATTTTGGCATGATGACACGTACGTGAACAAAATTTACCTAGTCCTCTTTTTAAATAAAAAGGTTTTGTATAAAATTCTTTACCGCAGTGTTGGCATAGAACCATGGTCATGATTTTGTGTGTTTAAGTTTAGAAAACAAAGACCTCTCTTCATTCTTGTAATGATGAACAAGAAAATGACAGTTTGGACAAAGCCACGCCAGATTATCTAACTTATTATTCTCTCGATTTTTATCAACATGGTGAACAACCAGCATACGTGGATCATCTAAACCACATTGAACACACTCCTGCTTACGTTTTGACCTCAAAAGAACAAACTTATAAGAAGCCTTCCCGGTAGTCCAATTAGGGTGTTTTTCTTTTACAAACTCAGTATTTTGCCAAGTGACAGAGCAATGCCT
>JBGSXG010000018.1:0-2491 GCA_041751485.1 Minisyncoccia bacterium
AATCTGCCCGACCAGAGTTATCTGCTGGTGAACGGCAGGTGTTAAGCCTCTCATTCATTACCGCTATGGCACAGGTTAGTGGAGAAGAAGCACCATTGGTTATGGATACGCCTTTTGGTCGTTTATCTTCGCATCATCGCAATAGCATTGCGGAAAAATTGCCCCAGCTTACCAGTCAACTGGTGCTATTTGTCACTGATGAAGAGTTGCGTGATGAAGCGCGGCGCAATTTGGAAGCACGGATTGGTGCAGAGTATCGTCTTGATTTCGACCGGGCAACCAGTTGCACCAGCATTGAGGAAATAATGAGATGAGTGACACAGAATATACGCGCACAGACCGTGTTTATATTGACGAAGCAGTCATAGAGGTCTATCGTCAATTGAAAAAAGAGGCTAACAGCGAACCTGAACAAGCCCCCTTTGATACCTTCAAAGATTTGTTTATGTTTGCCGCTTGCCTTGGCTTTCAGAACGGCCACCGCACCAAACCGCGCAAAGGTAACAATGGGGGAGAAGTACCCACCAAAGTTTTTACCGAAGATGATGTAGTCATCCTCAAGGCAATTGCCATTGCCGACACGGGGGATGTCGAAGTACTAGACCGTCTGGGCGAAATATTTGCCATTGCGGAAGAGTACGCCAACAGCGGCATCCATGAAGTTAAGTCATATCTGCTGGATGAAGGGGGACGGCCGTTGTGGAATCTGGTAAACTTGCTCAATGGAAATACGACTTAAGCAAAGGTGCTCCCCACCTTTTTGGCAAACGCTCACAGCTAACAACTGTGGGCGTTTTTGTTTTAACTACCAGTCTGGCTATTAGTTGAGGTGAGTATGGGACAGCTACGCCAACAATTCGCCAAACGATTGAAAGAGTTACGCCAACAAAAGGGCATGACGCAAGAAGAACTTGCTAAAACAGCAGATCTGTCTGTTAGTTTTATTCGTTCGCTTGAACAAGCTACACATGCACCTTCATTTGATAGCATTGAGAAGCTTTGTGAAGCTTTGAAGATACAACCCAAAAATCTTTTTGAATTTATCGAGGATAACAATGATTAAAGGCACAGAAAATATACCAGTTGGGGATTTAATTGCTCGTCGAGTTCCATTTATAATACCAAAGTATCAACGAGGATACGCATGGCGCAAGAAAGAAGAAATAGAAGATTTTATCAGCGATATTGAAATTCTTTATAAGCTAAGATTGAAACATGGACAGCAAATGAAGAAACATTTTTTTGGTGGATTGGTCAGTGTGGATCGTTTTGCTGCCAATTCTGCAACAGGGCGAGTTTTCGAGGTGGTAGATGGACAACAACGACTTGCAACCTTTTTAATAACCATGTCCCTAATGGAAAAAGCTCTTAACGGAATTGCTGTACAAGCTAAACAGGTTAATGATGTAGACACCGAAAGCTCTGCGGATGCACACGCTACCCAAACAAGGAAAAACTTTTTGACCTATGAAGAAGTTGATCAAGGAAAACTTAGAGAGCGATTAAGACTTAGAATGTCAAAGGTTGATCATGCATATTTTGAAAATCTTTTACTAACTTCCACAAAAAACAGGCCTCAACAGGGACAAGATTCTCATCGAAAAATTTATGATGCTCATTTAGCTATTGAAGAAAGACTATTTCAACCTATTATAGATACTGATTCGTTGCTTACTCCAAGCGAGAAGCTCCAGCATTTGCTCACCATACGTACTTGCATCACAGATGATTGTCATGTGATTTTCATTGTTAGTGATGACAGGTACGAAGCCTATCATTTATTTACAACCCTAAATGATAGGGGAAGGAGCTTAGGAAATGGGGATCTATTAAGATCAACTACTCTAGAAATGCTAGAAGGGCATCAAGTAATTCAAGATGGTGTGGAAATGAAATGGTATGATATCTTAACTGTTAAAGATACAGATATAGATAAATTTTTACATGCATATTTTATTTCATTTGCCGGTCAGCATGCCCCAAGAAAAGATCTCTTTGATTACTTTAGGAAAAAATTCTTTGATTACCAAGTTATTCCTCCTAAATTAGGAGTAACTGATTTAGAAGCCAAATCTATTGAAGAACGCATAGAAAGTATGCGAGTACTTTCCGCTATCTACCGAAAAATTTCTTCTGGTGATTGGCCATATTATTCTAACCCTTCAACTGTAGATTGGGATCGCGATCGACTATATCGATTGATTAAAATATTACAGCATACTCTTTCTATTCCGCTACTTTTAACAATATATGACCAGCTAAGTGAGCAAGATTTTACCGATGTTGTTTTAATGCTGGAACGATTTGTTTTTCGGTATATTACGATTGCAGGTGCTCATGAAGGTAAAGTAAGCAGCAATTCCCGTAGCTAACGAATTTTCCGCATAAATTAAAGAAATGATGGTGTTGTTTTCAGCAATTTTGGTTTCCTCAAAGAGAAAACGAAGCCATAAAATAGACCCAAAATCGGCTTGTTACTACCTATAGGCAG
>JBGSXG010000019.1:0-3120 GCA_041751485.1 Minisyncoccia bacterium
CTTGCAAGTTAGTAAGACGTATCACTTCGGATTTTCTTTCTTGTTCTGCTAATCTTAGTGCCTCAGCAAAACCAGCAACCGCCACGGGGTTTTCTGTACCCGAACGCAGACCTTTTTCTTGCCCGCCTCCGTGCATAATCGGATCCACAGAAACAAAATTTCTTAAAATGATACAACCAACTCCCCGTGGACCATATACTTTTATACTATCGTAAGTTGCAACATCAGAACCTAGACGTCCAAGATGCATATCCAAATAACAAGGAGCTTGGCTAGCATCAGTATGAACGAACGGATACTTGGTGCCTTGTTTTGACCTATATGCTCTCACTAAAGATGCTATTTCTGAAACTGGCTGAATAACTCCTAGCTCATTGTTAACAAGCATAATGCTGACTAGCAGTGTGCGCTCATTGAGGTGTTTTACAATATCCTCCGGAATCACCAGTCCGTCTTTATTAACAGACAAATAGGTTACTGTAATTTTTTTCTGACGTTCAAGATTCTTAATAACCTCCAAGACGGACGGATGTTCTACAACGCTGGTGATGATGTGCGGTAAGCCACTTCCGGAATAAGCTGAAACAATTCCTTGAATAACAAGATTATTTGACTCTGTTCCCCCTGAAGTAAAAATAACTTCGTCTTGTTTTACTTGTGCCATACGTGCAATAGAGGTACGCGCTTCAGAAAGCAAAGATTGAGCCATGCGACCCTCCATATGAATAGAGGAAGGATTGCCGAATATGCGCTCTTTTTTTTTCATATACGACAAAATTCTTCGATCAATTGGCGTTATCGATGCGTAATCAAGATAAATTCTCTTTCTTTGAAACATAATTGTTTTATCATACACGGACTATACTCTTTTCAAAAGGCTCAAAATATGCAATAATTCGAAATTGCCTTATGGTGGAGATGCACATCGATATTTTTATATATCTCATTTTAGGCCTTATGCTCTTTCTTGGGCTATGGCTATTACGAATTGAATTAAGGTTCAAGAAATTTTTTCGTGGAAAAAATGCACAGAGTTTGGAAGAACTAATTGCGACACTATCAACAGATGTTTCGTCATTGCAACATTTTGAGAAAGAGGCTACTCAAGCAATGTCTCTTTTAAATGAAAAAATAATCACCAGCATTCGAGGCGTCGGCCTTGTGCGTTTCAATCCATTCAAGGGTAAAGGATTTGGTGGCGATCAAAGCTTTGCAATCGCACTCATTGACGCTGACGGTAACGGCGTTATCATCTCAAGCCTGTACACACGAGAGAGAGTCAGTACATACGCAAAACCTGTTAAGGCTTTTAAATCTACTTACGACCTATCCGACGAAGAACAGCAGGCCCTTACCGAAGCTACTAAACGAATATAATTATGACTACAAAAAACACAACAACTCGACCGCCCATTATCGCGGTGATGGGACATGTTGACCACGGCAAGTCAACCCTTCTTGATTTTATAAGAAAAAGCAACGTAGTCGACCAAGAAAGTGGTGGAATTACTCAACACATTTCAGCATATGAAGTTGTACATTCAACTCCCGATGGCGACAAGCAGATCACCTTTTTAGACACACCGGGCCACGAGGCCTTTTCTGCTATAAGATCACGCGGGGCTTTAGTGGCAGATATAGCTGTACTAGTTGTGGCTGCCGATGACGGAGTTAAGCCCCAGACAATTGAAGCATTCCAGTCAATCAAAAAAGCTGGCATTCCATTTGTTGTGGCCATAAACAAAATAGATAAAGACGGAGCAAATATAGAAAGCACGAAAGCCAACTTGGCAGAAAATGAAATCTATCTAGAAGGTTATGGTGGAGATGTTCCCAATGTAGCCATATCAGCCCTAAAAGGAGACGGAGTTGCTGACCTGCTTGATACCATTCTTTTAGTAGCAGAGGTTGAGGAGCTTACTGGCGATAGATCAGTTTCTGCAGAAGGCTTTGTTGTGGAAAGTAACCTCGACCCCAAAAAAGGTATCTCTGCGACGCTTGTTATTACAAACGGAACACTCGAGAAAGGTATTTTTCTTGTGTGCGGAGGAAGCTACACTCCTGTTCGATACATTGATGATTTTACCGGCAAAAAAATAGAAAAGGCCTCCCTTTCACAGCCAGTATCGATTACTGGATGGAACGCCATTCCAAATGCAGGAGAGCTGTTCAGTTCTGTAGATAGCAAACAAGAAGCAGAGGAGCTTGCCTCTAAAACCATAACAACGAAAACAGTTTTTGCCGATCAAAAAGACTCTAGCGGCAAATTGGCTATACCTATTATCATTGAAGCAGATGCCTACGGAACACTTGATGCTGTTATTCAAGAAGTTCAGAAACTTTCTTTCGAGCGAGTCTATCCTAAAATAATCTATGCTGGTACCGGACCAATTACAGAGGGAGATATCCAGCTAGCTCTTACCAAAGAAAACAGCTTGGTTATCGGATTTAATGTACCCATTGAGAGTCGTGCTAAACATTTGGCAGACAGACACAGTATCACTCCAAAAACATTTTCTATTATCTACACACTAACACAGTGGCTCCAAGAAGAACTTCAGCGCCAAAGTCCAGTTTTTGACACAGAAGAAACAACCGGCGAAGCCAAGATACTAAAAGTGTTTAGCAAAAATAAAGACAAGCAAGTTGTTGGAGGCCGTCTTAATGAGGGTGTTATAAAAAAAGGTTCTCAAGTCAAGATTGTCCGCCGAGAAAATGAAATAGGCCAAGGAACAATAAAAGAACTCCAGCAAAATAAAAACGACATCTCTGTAATAAGTGCCGGTGAGTTTGGAACAATGATTGATTCTAAAATAGAGATTGCGTCTGGCGATATAATTCGTTCTATTGCTATAGTAAAAAAATAATATGGCCGACAATATCAGAAACGAGCGTCTAACTGAGTACCTAAAGGAAGAGGTTTCTGCCTATATTGCCAGAGAGACAAATAGAACCTCCCTCATAACTGTTACTCGTGTTATTCTAGATAAATCCTTGAAAATCGGACAAGTTTTGTTTACTGTATATCCGGAAGATAAGGAAGAAGAAGTGCACAATTTCTTAAAGCGCAACGCTAAAGAGATTCGAGCATATTTAAGGAAAAACATTCGAACCAGAGCA
>JBGSXG010000020.1:0-4848 GCA_041751485.1 Minisyncoccia bacterium
CTGCAGCATTTCTAGCAATATCAAGTGCTAATGATGTCTTACCGACAGAAGGTCTGGCGGCTAAGATGATTAAATCTGACTTCTGGAGACCGGACAGTTTATTGTCGAGTCCGGTAAAGCCGGTTGGTACACCGCGCATTCCATTTTTTTCATTATGTAGTTTATCAATACGATCCCAAGCATCGCCCAGGATTGTTCGCATATCGACAAACTTATGAAGGGTCGAGAAGTTTGTCACCTTGAATATTTCTTTTTCGGCACTGTCCAAGAGTTCTTCCAAATCTTGAGATTCATCATATCCAAGAGAGGAAATAGATTCTGAAGCCTCGATTAGTTGGCGCATCAAGTGTTTTTTCTGAATGATGCGTGCGTAGTGTTCGGCATTAGAAGAGGAGGGGACGGCATTAACTAGTTCAGAAAGATAGCTACTTGCTCCGACTTTGTCTAGAAGGTTTCTTTCTTTTAGTTTCGAGGAAAGTGTCAGAAGGTCAATAGGTTCGGATTTACCGAACAGCTCTATCATCGCTTCAAAAATAATACGGTGTTTATCTGAATAGAAGCTGTCTCGAGAGACCGCATCCATGACATCATAAAGAACTTCCGGACGTAGCATAATTGAACCCAAAAAGGCCATCTCAGCATCGATGCTCTGTGGTGGAATTCGGAGGGCTTTTTTAAAAGGTGTTTCTGCCATTTACTCTATATTACCATAGCCTCTAGGTGGCCATAATATTGAGCTGGGGCTTTATTGTGTAGAAGGTGTGGAGAAGTTATTTTTGCTCTATTTTGGGCCCAGAATCTGTATCTTTCACTACGAATCCTTTTATTTCAATTTGTTTACGAAGCTTGTCAGCCTGCTCCCAATCTTTTTTTTGTCGTGCTTCTTCGCGCTTTTTTGCAAGCAAGGACACATCTTCAGGAATTTCTGTGGACATAAAAGAATGTGTAAGTATTTCTAGACCCAAGACTTCGTCAAAATGCTCGACTGTTGTTCGCTTGTCGGAATCTGATATATTTTGATCTTTGAGCAAATTCCATGTAATCGCTAAAGCGCCCGGTGTGTCAAAGTCATCCTGAAGGCGTTCATTAAATTTCTGAATATATTGGTCTGAGAGGTTTCCACCTATGGGTAATGCTTGGACTTGTGTAGTTAGACGTCTAAGCGCAGTTTCGCTTGCTTCAAGAGCTTCCCAAGTGAAGTTTTGTTGTGATCGGTAATGTGCCTGTAAGAAAAACAACCTGAGCGACAGGGGAGAGAAGCCTTTTTTTATAAGGTCGTCTAAAACATAGCTTGTTCCTTCTGACTTGGACATTTTTTTACCATCTACAACCAGGTGTTCGTAGTGCATCCAGTAATTAACAAACTGTTTCCCATTAGCATTTTCTGACTGTGCTATTTCATTGGTGTGGTGGACGGGGATGTGTTCTATTCCTCCAAGGTGTAAGTCGATAGTTTCTCCGAGGATATTTTTTATCATAGCGGAGCACTCAATATGCCAACCCGGAAAACCTTCAGGTTTTTTTGCAAAGATTGATGTTTTGGGTGATTTCCATGTTTGGAGCGCGTTTGAGTGTTCTCCTTTTTTATAAATCCATAATGCGAAATCTGTTGGGTTTTTTTTATTCGAATCGTTCACATCTCCATGGCCAAGACCTGCTTTATTTTCTTCCGTCTTTTGCCCTGAAAGGCGAGTGTAATCTTTTGCTTTGCTAGTGTCAAAATATATACCCATCTCTGTCTCATAAGCAAAACCTTTTTTTAACAGCACCTTAACCATCTTTTTAATATCAGATATGTGTTCTGTGGCCCTTGGAGATTTAGAAGGAGAAATGGTATTGAGTTTTCGGGTATCTTTTTCGTATTGAGTAATGTATTTTTTGGCAATTTTTTCTGGCGAAAGTTGCTCTCGTTTAGATGCGACATTCATTCGGTCTTCTCCGGTGTCTGCATTTCCTAGATTGTCACCAGAGAGGTGTCCGACGTCTGTATAATTGCGGATGAAAGTTGTTTGATAGCCGAGGTGTCGTAGGGTTCGGAAAACAACATCACCAACAACAACTGCACGCATATTGCCTATATGCTGTGTCCAATAAACTGTTGGGCCACACTGATATACTTTCGCGGTCTTTTCTTTAAGGGGTTTGAATTCCTCTGTGCGTTTAGTTTCTGTGTTGAATATTTTCAGCATACCTGTTTTTCTAATCACTAAGCACTAATAACTAACGACTAGATTACAGCCATTTCTTATACTTGAAGTATCCAAAGAAGAATATTGTTGCTACAACCATAAATCCAAAGATGATCCAGAAGTCGTGCGGAAGTCCAACGATAGGTAAAATTGTGGTGTTCATACCAAACAATCCTGTTACTAGTGAAAGAGGGAAAGTAACAAAAGCCAAAATGGTAAATAATTTCATTACCTCATTTTGTTTTGTGAAGAGTAGAGAGTTGTTTGTTTCCCGTAACTCTTTTGCAAGACTGAAATCGTGTTTTATTTGTTCGTAAATGCGCATATACGAATTGTGGTACAGAGACTCAACGCGATGTAGCAGGGCTTTATTTTTGGCTTTTGAAGCGATAAGAATCAGGCTCTCAAAAAGTCTTTTTTGTGATGCTAAAGTTCGCTTTAAGTCCAAGATATCTCTGCCGGTTTTAGATAGGACACTGACCATTTCTTTTTCTAGTCCTCCGAAAATGTTGTCTTCAATAACTCGAAGTTGATCTTCTAAATAGGATATCTCATCACTAACTGATCCATATAGTGCGTGGAGAACCTCAACAAATATCATATCTGGAGTAATGTCTGCATTTTCTTTTCCAATAAGGGATTTCATTTCTGCTTCCTTTGAAAGTTTCTGTAAAGCATCGATCGTGTCGTACTGTACTGTAATAATGAAATTTTTACCTATTACGAAGTCGATCTCTTGGAGGTGGCTTTTACTGTGGCTATGTTTATATGCGGGAATATGAAAGACGGCATAAATTGAGTGCTCGTATGTTTCTATTTTCTGTCGCGGGGTGGGAGAAGCTAGATCTTTGAAGGCTTCTGGTTCAATGGCGTAGGTGTCTCGAACCTCGGCTAGCTGTTCGGCAGTAGGACTTATGAGCCTTACCCACGTAGTGCCGTTGTATGAATATGTTTCAATCATGTATATAAGTATATCAAAGAAAGTCTCAGTAATAACTGTGTACAGCACCGTTTTCGTATGCAATAATCATAGCTATGAAAAACTCTTTACTAAAGCTTTATGCCCTTGTGGCTTTGGTTGCCGGACTGGCGGCCCTTTCTTTTGTGGGGGGGTTGTATGTTGGAGAGTCTTCTTCACCTGATCAAGCTAATGCTGGGAGAGTTATAAATTTTAATTCTTCTTCTGAGGATGTTGACTTCAATCTTTTTTGGGAGGTTTGGAATTTGTTGGATAGCAAGTACGTACCACCAACTGTTGGGACCACAACCGATGTGGCTATTACAGATCAACAAAAACTATACAGCGCTATTCAAGGTCTGACACAGGCGTATGGAGATCCTTATACTGTCTTTTTGCCACCAAAGGAAGCAAAAACTTTTGAGGAGGATGTTAGTGGAAACTTTGAAGGAGTGGGTATAGAAATCGGAGTTCGAGACGGATTTCTAACAGTAATTGCGCCATTGAAAGGAACTCCTGCTGATAGAGCCGGTATTCAGGCTGGTGACATAATCTTAGAGGTTGATGGAAAACAAACTGCCACAATGTCTATTGATGATGCGATTGATTTGATTCGTGGAGAGAAGGGGACTGTTGTTATTTTGACTATCGGAAGAGCCGGTCTCGATGAGCCACTTGATATTCCGGTTACTAGAGACCAAATTAACGTTCCTTCTATTGAGACTGAGTTGCGTGACCGTGTATTTATAATTTCTTTGTATAATTTTTCTGCTACCAGTCCGTATCAGTTTAGAGAGGCTTTGCGTGAATTCGTCCAAGCGAGAACAGACAAGCTCATTATTGACCTACGAGGAAATCCAGGAGGATATCTTGAGGCTTCTATAGATATGGCCAGTTGGTTTATGCCATCAGGAAAGGTGGTTGTGAAAGAGGAATTTGGTGATGGATCCGGAGAATCGTATCGAAGCAAGGGATATGACATTTTTAAAGACAATCTAAAATTAGCTGTTCTTATAAATGGTGGATCTGCTTCGGCCTCTGAGATTTTAGCGGGGGCATTGCAAGAGCAAGTCGGGGCCACGCTTGTTGGTACCAGAACTTTTGGTAAGGGTTCTGTTCAGGAGCTAATCCGACTCGACGGTGGGACCTCTCTTAAAGTAACCATTGCCCGTTGGTTGACCCCAAGTGGTGTTTCTATTTCTGATGGGGGTCTGGCACCAGATATTGAAGTTGAACTTACACAAGAAGATATTCTAGCTGACAGCGATCCCCAGTTGGACAGGGCTATTGAACACCTAAACAGTCTATAGTTATCAGTGCTTAGTTGTTAGTTAAAAATCTCGAAGCCTATAGCTTTGGGGTTTTAAATTAAATTCTAAACAAGCTCAAAATAAATCTTTTTGAGACTTTGAATTTTGAACTTAGAACTTGCCTAGATTTTATAACTTAGAATTTAGGGTTTCTCTAACCTCTACATTTTAATTTCTAGAGCCTGGCGCCCAGATCCTAGCTTTTTATATTTTTTTAAAGTAGTATAAGGTGTTATAGAAGGTAATAAAAACACGGTATGAAGGTTGTATTATTAAATGATGTTCCAAAAGTTGGAAAGAGATATGATGTAAAGGAAGTGTCGAGTGGATACGCCAGCAACATGCTTATACCGAAAGGTTTGGCAAAAATTGCCACAAGCTCGGTTTTAAA
>JBGSXG010000021.1:0-3294 GCA_041751485.1 Minisyncoccia bacterium
TTCTGGAAACTCTCCCCTTTTGTATATATTTTTACAAAAGTATCCTGCACAGCATCGAGCGCATCTTGCTCATTTTTTAAAATACTTCTACTTTTACGCAAAAAGGCCGCCTGATAGCGATCAACCAGCACTTCGAAGTACATTGGCTGCTCTAAAGAAAGCGCTAATATGTCTTCGTCTGTTTGTTCGTCTAATGCGTGCATGAAGTAAGTGTAAAACTCAAATCTAAAAATGTAAAATTGTAATTCAAAAGTTATTAATGTTTTAATTCTGCACTTTGAAATTTGAACTTTGCAATGATTTCTGAGGAATACCGGCAGAGGACGTGGGACCCATGGGAATGGGGCGTGCCCTCTCCGGTTCTCTCAGCTTAGAGTAATTTCGACCTCTTTCATTTAATACAACCTCACTTAGCTGGAGGATGTTACATCTTTCCAGATTTTTCGAAAGAAAGCATTTTTAGCAGAACGATAGTCTTCGTAACTAGAACCTTGATGCTGTTTTTTTAAGGTGTTATATTCCTTAAGAATAGAAGGATTATCTCTTAGATAATCGCGCACAGTATGAAAATAGTCATAAGGTGTGTCGATAACCACAACCATAACATCGATTGGACATTCTTTTGTAGAGGAAAAAACAGCAAAATCTTTGTTCCATAAGGTATTCTTTTTCCATGGAGTGTACATAGACAATAGGCTATCTACCACTTTCTCAAAGTTTTTTCTTTCTACTCGAACTGCAAAATCTACGTCCATTTTTCCCACGGCACCAGGTATGGCAGAACTTCCAACTTGCTCGATAGATTTCGCCAGCTTACCAATTGTGGCGTCAAGTAGTGCTTTTTCTTTTTTAGCAATCCTTTTTGCCAAATGGAATATCTCTTCTGAGGGTAAAAAATTTGTTGGATGCAGTTTTTCTTTTTCGGTAGCCATTATTTATTGTATCCAACTTTTCACAATCTCTACAGCTTCAAGGACAAAGCCTTTGCCAATAGTCCAAACAAGTACTAGTCCATCTATGATGCCCGTCCAACCAACAATAACCATTCGCCAGATAGTCCGTGCAAATGAAGTAAATTGCTCAGAGGAAACATAAGATATAACATCAAAATCAAATAAAAATCTGACAGCAATAAGTGCAATCAAAACCAGTATGAGTAGTTTAATAAATCCTTTTTCTGCTGTTGGCTGTTCGTGCATACTTTTTTACTTTCCGCTTTGTAAACTTTTATCTTTTTGAACTGGTTACTATTGTGGCAAGAAAGACATCGGATCAAGATAGGCCTCTGGCGCAGCTACTGGTATTGATACGTTTTGTAAGACACAGGGTGAAGAGCCTCCTTTATAGTCTCCCAATCCTACAACAGTAACACCTTCGCGAGCAAAAACAGTGAAGTGTAGGTGTGGACCTGTGCTGTAGCCTGTATTTCCGCTGTATCCTATAACAGTGCCCGCATTAACCGTGGTTCCAGCTGTTGCATTGATACTAGAAAGATGGGCGTAGAGGGTCGAGAGTCCGTTTTCATGGTCAACCAATATCCAACGACCGTAAGAAAGGCATTGTCCTACATCAGTATTTCCAGAAGCCCGAACCACCCCGCTGGCAGCTGATCGAATTTCGCTACCTGTTGGTAAACCGAAGTCGACTCCATTGTGGGTTCCTGAGGCATACAAACGTCCTGAGTCAGCTGTTTTTCCGAACTGTTGTGTGATGATGGATAGAGGACTAAAGGATCCTGAGTTAAAAGGCCAACGCAATACCCCGCTCCCCTTTTGTGGAATAGAGTTGGGATCTAAGATGAATTTTAGTTGAGATTCGAAATCTCGCAGTTCTGCTTCGAATTGTTCTCGAGCTTTTCTTTTTTGTTCAACTATACTTTGATATGTTGATTCTTTATTCTGCGTTTCCGCTAAGATTGCATCCTGTTCTTGTTTGTTGGCATCAACTGCTCGTTTTTTGTTATCAAGGTCTTTTTTGAAAGATTCAAGTTCTTTTTTCTGAGCTTCATTTTCAGAGACCTGTTCTTGTAGTACTTCTTTTAGATTTTCTAAACTAACCACTGTCTGTTGAATACCTCTGTTTAGATTTTGTAATTCAGATGCTTGGGCCCAGAAGTCTGCAAGGTTATCTTGTTGTAGCAAAATTTCTAAGAGAGAAATATCTCCTCGGATAGAAAGCTCTTTTATGGTTTCGGCTAGAGCCACTTTATTGTTCCCGATACGTCTTTCCTTATCAACAATCTCATTTGCTAATTGCCCGATTGTTAGATTTGTTCTAGAAATTTGATTTTCTGTTTTTGAGATGTCGGTAGATAGTTTTTGTCTAGCGATGTTTAGTTCGTTGATTGCTTTTTGAAGAGTTTGTTTGTCTGAACCAATCTTAAGAAGCTCTTGTTCGTATAGTTTTATCTCTTTATCGAGTTGTTCTATGCGTTTATTATAGTCGTCGATTTGACTTCGAAGTTCGGTGGCACTTTGGGCGGATACCAAAATAGATCCAACGAAGGCCGTTGCAATAAGCAATATGAGGCTGAGGATGATATTGCGTAACATTTGTGTGTATAAGTATACCATTACTTGCTATGTCTATAAAAAGACGTAGTATTGGAGTCAGAGTTACCTTCAAGAGAAAGGATATAAAATGCAGATACTCAGTACATGGATCAGTCTGTGGAGGCTCAGACATGTTCGGCATGCGAGACGGTTTCTTTTCAGCGGGCTGCTTGGCGTCAGCTTATGTTTGTTTGTGATCGCTTTCATGATCAGCATGCTGCTGCTTGCAGTATGGGCTCCGGAGCTTGTGTGGCAGGAGAAGCTATTGATCTATATCTCCGGAGGATCAATTTCTGCAACTTTCTTCTTTGTTCTGCATCTTCTGCTGGTTACTGGTGCGAGGAAAGTCCTGGAGGGCGCGCGTCAGGAAGAGGCGTGGAGTATTTTTTAGAGAAATGTGCTGTGTGAGAACGGTTTTTGAAACCCGCGCGACGAAGTCGCGCGGGCTTTTCTTTGTTTCAATCTCCAGCGTCTAATCTCTGATCTCTAATCTCTAATCTCTAATTTCTCCCTTCCCTCCTCAATTCGCTTCAAACTTTCTTCTTTTCCAAGAATTGAAATCAGCGCAAATGGATCAGGAGATTTTTCTTTACCAGACAGTGCCGCACGTGTTGGCCAAAGAACCTCACCTCTTCCCTCTTGTTCTGCATAACTCCACAGCGCATTTTTTGCTTCGTCGGCTGTCGGGAAATCAGAGAGGTGTTCTGTTATGAGTCCAGCAACATATGTAAGTCTGTCGGCA
>JBGSXG010000022.1:0-9462 GCA_041751485.1 Minisyncoccia bacterium
ACCGTTGCGCACAGTCGTTATGTCTCAGGAAATGAGCACCGACAGGAGCGCTTTCAACCGGGTATAATCGTAGAGGAAATTTGTGTGGGAGCAACCGAACAAGAAGTTCTTGATTGCGACGAAGAGACAGATGAACTGCACATTCACTTTAGAAGACCGGAGCTTACGGCGATTATTACTGATGAAGACGGGGATCTCGTGGATTTTGCCCGAGTGGTTCTTTTAGATGTACGTGGGGACTACAGAAGATCGGTTATAATATATACTAGTGGTAGGTTTAATGTTGCACCATAGAGACATGAATAACTCACGTACAAAAGGATTTACTCTCATAGAAATAATTGTGGCAATAGGTCTTTTTTCCATTGTATCTTTTATTGCCATAACCGCTGTCCTTTCTATTACAGCAGCTAGTGCACACTCACAGAGGACTCGCGCAGTGAGTGATACTATGGGTTTTATTTTTGAAGATATTGTCAGGAATATCCAAGTTTCAACGGCGTATGAAGAACTCTCAGGCGGTGGGATCAGAGCGGTTTATGGCGAAGATATACAAAATACGGCAGGTCAGGAATTAGAATATTTCCTCGCAGAAGATAATATTGTATACAAGCGTTCTGGCGACAATACTGTGGCGCTCAACACTGCCGATCGGGTTGTTGTCGATTCTCTGATTTTTACTGTTTTAGGTGGTGATAGGGTGCGTATTCAGGCCAGAGCCCATTTTGCAGGAGAAGAGGATCAAAAAATTCATCTACAAACAACTGTCTTAAAGCGGGTTCAATGAGAAAAACACAGAATACAAAACAGGGATTTACTCTTATAGAAACGCTTGTGGCGATTGCCATACTTCTTATCGCGCTTACTGCTCCCCTTACTCTCGCTTCACGTAGCATTTCATACACCAGTATGGCTAGGGATCAGATTATTGCCTCGTACCTTGCGTTTGATGCAATGGAGGCTACTTTGGCTCGAAAACAAAGCAATGTTTCTGCAGGAGAGGAATGGGACAGTGGCCTGTCATGCCCAAGTGGTAGTTGTCGTATAGATACCGTTTCAAATAATGTTACTGATCTGGAATTGAGTAGTTGTGTGCTTAATAATTCGAGTTCAGGATCTACGTGTTATCTTCGATTTGATGAGAGTACAGAGTTGTACCAACATACGGGCGGAGAGATATCAAGATTTCAGCGATATGTTACCACCGAAGACACTGCCGAGGATGAAAAGAGAATAAATGTTCATGTTCGGTATCGGGTCGGCCTTCTTGAAAGAGACATTGTGCTTAGCATGTATATATATAATTCACAATAATGAAAACTCACCCACAAGAAAAGAATAAAGGGTTTGCGTTGTTGATAGCAGTTATCATCATCTCACTTGTTGTTTCTGTGAGCTTGAGCCTAACAGTCATTGTGATAAAAGAAATAGGCATTACGTCATCCATTCGAGAATCAATGAAGGCTTTTTATGCTGCAGAGTCTGGTTTTGGTTGCGCAAAATATTGGCTTACTAAAAATACAAGTATATTTTTTGACACAGATGGGGGCAACATTCAATGTGCCGGCGAAACATATTCTGTAGGAGGACAAAATTCCTATACACTGAATATAATATCTGATGATGGCGCGGTTACAACAATACTAAATTTTGAGCATGACCCTGTAGATAATAGGAATGTTGCCCTTACTGTTGCAGGAGTAAATGTTGCAGATCAAGATGCAATAAACATTGTCCAGCGCGAGAGAGAGGCGGAAATAACATTTCGTTCAAATGAACTAAAAGATTCGGATATTATGTTGGTGATCGACACCTCTGGAAGTGTTTGTCGAGGAGATGGAGCTACAAGAAGTGGAGGTGCAAATGATTATTATGACTGTGAGTATCTTTATCAAAGCCATGGGATAACTAAACCCGGGATACCTCTTCCTCCAGGCGCTCAAAGTGAATTAGATCTTTTGCACGCAGGAACAAAGGATTTTTTGAGTAGTTTCACCAAAGAAGGTAATTCAAATTTTATTAATAACCTTAGGTTTGGTGTGGTTCCTTTCACTGGCGATACGTACAACGAGCTGCCTTTAACGGTAACCGCACAGAGTGTTATTGATCATATTGAAAACCTAAACATCGGTGGAAGAACTAATACTATTGTTGGGTTGGTAGGGGCTGTGCAATCTTTTGATCTCGAAGATGATCGTCAGGATATAATTATTTTGGTTACCGATGGTCTTCCTACGCACGCTGTTACAAACAATCTTTATCCGGACGGTTATACGTATCAGGATGTAGGCAATAATTATAATAAAGCTCAAAAAAGCGTTTCTGAAGTCGCTTCTCTAATTAGGTCAGATAATATCAAAATAAATGTGGCTGGGATAGGTGTGTCTGGTAGCGCGGATGTTTTTTTGGCAACTCTTGTTGGGGAGGAGGGACTCTATGTGCCTGTTGAAAATTTTGATGAGCTTGCAGAAGAACTTCTTTCTCTTGGCTCACAACTTCTTTTTAGACTTGTCGAAATTCGTTAGGACTATATGTACCCACTCTTTACTAAGTGGTGTAGTATGAAGGAATGAATATTCCTAAGAGTATTTTAGAGCGGTATAAAAAGCTTAAAAAAGCGGTAGAAAAACACCGTTACGACTACCATATTCTCAACAAGCAAGATCTTTCTGATGAAGCGCTCGACTCACTTAAGCGCGAGTTGGTTGATCTGGAAGGGCAGTATCCTGAGCTTGTTAGCCCCGACTCACCGAGCCAGCGCGTGGCGGGTGCGCCCCTGAAAGGTTTTGTGAAGGTGCCCCACAAAGTAGCCCAGTGGTCTTTTAACGATGCTTTCTCTGAAGAAGATCTTGGCAATTTTGATATGCGGGTGCGAAAAATGCTAAAAGAGCACTACGACAAAGAGGTCACGCCAACATATACCTGCGAGTTGAAAATAGACGGCTTGAAAGTCGTTTTGGAATATCAAAAAGGACTGTTGCAGACCGCTGCTACTCGGGGTGATGGTAAAGTGGGTGAAGACGTGACCACGAACGTGCGCACGATCGAATCCATTCCTCTTTCTATTGAAGAGAAAACTAATCTGATTGTTGAAGGAGAAATCTGGCTCTCAAAAAAAGAGTTTGAAAAACTGAATAAGCAGAAAGCAAAAGCAGGTGAAGAGCTATATGCTAATCCGCGCAATGTAGCAGCTGGAACTATTCGACAGCTTGATCCGCGTATTGTCTCAGAGCGAAAGCTCGATGCGTTTATATATGATATTGCTCAGAGCGTGCAGGTGCCAAAGACGCAGCTTGAAGAACTCAAAGAATTGCAAAAGCTTGGGTTTAAAGTAAATCCGCATTTTATGCAGGCAAAAACTTTGGAAGAAATATTTAGTTTTTGGAAAACGTGGCAGAAGAAAAAAGAAAAAGAAGACTACTGGATTGACGGTGTGGTGGTTAAGGTAAATGAGAAAGAATATCAAGATGTCTTGGGTTATACCGGTAAAGCCCCACGCTATGCTATTGCTTTGAAGTTTCCGGCAGAGCAGGTTACCACCGTGGTTGAAGATATCGTTTTACAAATTGGCAGGACAGGAGTCTTAACGCCTGTAGCACATCTGCGTCCTGTTTTGATTGCAGGCTCAACTGTTTCGCGAGCGACACTGCACAATGAAGATGAAATTAAACGTCTTGATGTCCGCGTGGGTGATACTGTGGTGATCCAGAAAGCTGGGGATATTATTCCTGACATTGTGAATGTTTTAACAGAGTTACGTACTGGCAAAGAAAATAAATATGTCTTTCCAAAGAAGGTGCCAGAGTGCGGAGGCGATGGCTCAATCGAGCGCGTCCCGGGCCAAGTTGCTTGGCGATGTATAGAGAGAAATTCACTCCAGCAACAGAAAAGAAAGCTGTATCATTTTGTCTCTAAAAAAGCTTTTGATATTGATGGTTTGGGTCCAAAGGTTGTTGATGTTTTGCTCGAAGAGGGGCTGGTAATATCTTTTGATGATATTTTTACTTTAAAGCGCGGGGATTTGCTGGCCCTTCCTCGATTTGCAGAAAAGTCTGTTGATAATTTACTCGAGGCCATTGAGAAGGCAAAGCGAGTAACCTTACCTCGGCTTATTATTGGGCTTTCTATCCCACAAGTTGGGGAAGAAACAGCGTACCTCCTTGCGGAGAATTTTCAATTTTCAATTTACAATTTACAAAAGGCATCACAAGAAGAGCTCGAAAAAATAGAAGGAGTGGGTCCGGTTATGGCCATAGAAATAGTGAAGTGGTTTAAAGATTCAGGTAATAAGAAACTACTTGAAAGACTGCTTAAAAATATCGAAGTGATCTCTGAAACGAAAGCATCTGTAGAGACATCTCTTAAGGGGAAGACTTTTGTATTAACAGGAACACTTGATTCAATGTCTCGCGATGATGCAAAAGAGAAGATACGTTCGCGTGGAGGAGATGTTTCTAGTTCTGTTTCTACAAAGACTGACTATGTGATCGCCGGAGAGAGTGCTGGTTCAAAATTTGAAAAGGCTCAAGAGCTGGGGGTTAAGGTGCTTTCCGAGAAAGACTTTTTGAAAGTATTGTCAGAATAGGGTAGACTTCTAATATGATCGAAAAAAAGGACGTTGAACACTTAGCTTTATTGTCACGACTCGATCTGTCTATAGAGGAAGTCGAAAAATTCCAGAACGATCTTGGGTCCATCATTTCTTATGTTGACACCATCAAAGAAGTTGGTGCATCTATGGATGAGCAAATTCATATCGGATCTGTTTACAATGTTCTTCGTGAAGATGAAAATCCTTTTGTGGAAGGCGAGTCTAGAGAAGAGATTGTCGCTGAGTTTCCTGAACAGGAAGACGGGTATCTGAAAGTTAAAAAAATCCTTTCATAAAACAGTATGGTTATAGATATTCACACACTTACTATTGCCAAGGCCCGAGAGGATCTAAAGCAAAAAAAATATACAGCTGTTGAGTTGGCCCAAAGATATCTTGATAGGATTGCAGAAAAAGACTCTGATATTAATGCGTATCTTGAAGTATATGATGACGTTCTTGAGCAAGCTAAAAGAGCACAAGAGCGTATTGATGCTGGCGAGGATGCTCCACTGCTCGGTATTCCACTTGCCATAAAAGATAATATTTTGATAAAGGGAAGGATCGCATCTTCTGCTTCTAAAATCCTCGAAGACTACACGGCCGTGTACGACGCAACTGCTATTAAGAAACTAAAAGAAGCTGGAGCAGTTTTTCTAGGAAGAACTAATATGGATGAATTTGCTATGGGTGGTTCAACAGAAAACTCTGCTTATGGCCCAACTAAGAATCCTCACGATGCAAGTAGGGTACCAGGAGGTTCATCAGGGGGCTCAGCTGCAGCTGTTGCTTCAAATCAGGCTCTGGCATCTATAGGCTCTGATACTGGAGGATCAATTCGTCAGCCAGCTAGTTTTTGTGGCTGTGTTGGTTTGAAGCCTACATACGGACGAGTTTCCCGTTATGGTCTTATGGCTATGGGGTCTAGCCTCGATCAGATTGGGCCCATTGCGCAGACAGTTGGAGATGCTGAGATTCTATACAATGTATTAAAAGGACAAGACCCGCGAGATGCTACAAGTATTGCAGAGGATACTTATTCTTGCTCTAAAAAACCCAAGATAGTTGGCGTGCCTGTTGAAGTCATGAATATCAAAGGTCTTGATGAGGACGTTCGAAATAACTTTAATGAATCTGTTGAGAAGCTTCGCGCAAAAGGTTATGAGATAAAAGAAATATCTCTGAAAGATATGCTCAATTCTCTAGCGACATATTATGTTATTATGCCGGCTGAGGTTTCATCTAATATGGCACGTTTTGATGGTGTTAAATATGGTGCTCGCAGTGAAGGGGATTCTTTGCACGAAGTGTATACCAAGACTCGGGCAGAAGGACTTGGCGCAGAAGTAAAGCGTCGTATTATGTTGGGCACTTACGTTCTTTCTACTGGTTATTATGATGCCTACTATGGTAAAGCTCTGGCAGTTAGACGTCTTATCCAAAAAGAGTTTGAAGAGGCTTTTGAAAGTGTTGATATCATTGCTCTGCCGACAACGCCTAGCCCGGCTTTCAAGCTTGGAGAGAAAAGTCAAGACCCAGTGCAGATGTATCTGGAAGATATTTTTACAGTACCTGCAAACATCGCGGGCATTCCGGCATTGTCTGTCCCGTCAGGAAAGATCGATGGTCTACCTCTTGGATTACAGCTAATGGCAAAAAATGGAGCAGAAGAGGCTTTGCTTGTTGTTGGTAAAGATTTTCTGGGTGAAGACAACTAAGGTATACTGAGAGTATATGGAAGATGCAAATAACAATGGAATTCCAGATGATGCAGAAGTGTTATCAGAAGTTTTGTTCTTGTTCGTTATACTCACTGTCATCACGGCAATCTTTGGTCGCTTAACAGGCGTTTTTGATCACATATCTTTTGGCGGAACAAGTATTCAGGATTTTTGGAATCTGTTTGCTAGTTCGTATTTGCCTTTAATCCGGGTTATGTCAGTGGCCCTTTCTGTCGCTTTGATTGTATTTATCATTTACATTACTCGAGAGATAAATAAAGTGGTAACTGCTGAGCGCCACAAGCTGTGGGGTGATCAATCTGTACAAAAAATTCCTGGAGCAGTGCCCGATGAGCAGTCTCAAGAAGTAGAGGCTTTTGACTTTAAAAACAAGCGCTGGGAGAAGGTTGTTAAACTTATTAATTCGACGAGTCCTGCTGATTGGAAGTTGGCTATTCTTGAAGCAGATATTTTACTGGGAGAAATGTTAGATCGAATGGGGTATAGGGGGGATTCTATTGGGGAGCAATTGAAAATAATAGAGAAGTCAGATTTTACGACTCTTGATAGTGCATGGGAGGCTCATAAGATTAGAAATTCTATTGCCCACGAAGGGGAAGATTTTTTGATTACTCATCGGGAGGCCCAGCGTATCGTTCGGCTTTTTGAGGAGGTCTTTTTGGAGTTTAGGTATATTTAGACATCTAAAAATTAAAATCTAAAATCTAAAAACAAATTAAAAACAGCCTGAGGGCTGTTTTTAATTACTTGTTGCGGGATCGGGATTCGGCGTCAGCTCACTAAGATATTTTTCTTCGTTTCTCTCGAAAAATATCAAGTGGCTCCTGCCCGGCCTCCTTCGCAGAGCCTCAGTCCGGCTTTCGAATCCTTGAGACTGTGATTGTGTGCATAAATAAAAACACAACCCTTGTGAGTTGTGTTTTTTCTTGTTGCGGGATCGGGATTCGAACCCGAGCCTGGAGGTTATGCTTGCCACTACAATTTTCATTGCTTCAAAAGAATTTGGGGTCTGGACTATATCTTCACCGTATTCGTATAGAACGTAGGTGCCTGCCGTCTAGTCTCTACACCTTCACTAGCTTTCGCTAGAGCTTGGCTCGGTATTGCCAACTTGTTGCCAAGTAAGGTTTCACCGAGTTTGACAGGGAATCTACAAAACGTTTCCGTTATGCAAGCCCATGTTGAGCCTCCCGAGGTACCACTCCTCCATCCCGCGATGTGGTATACGCATTATACTGACATTTTTAGTACTAAAGTGCAAGGACAAAGGAATTGAGTAACACATAACAATATGGTATGTTTTCTACACTTGTCGGGGTAAGAGAATCTTGTCCCGACGGCATTCGGAAGGAACAAAAGCGAGCTTTTGCTCCGTTCCTCATTTGTCGGGGTAGCTCAGTTGGTTAGAGCGCGGGACTCATAAGCCCGAGGTCGAGGGTTCGACCCCCTCCCCCGACACACTTTTTATTTTATACAAAGATTCGTGTGGATAGGTAAATATCCTGTCACGATGATATACTGAAAAAATGCCAGTATATAAAAAAGTAAACACTAGTTTTTTTAAAAAGTGGTCTTCAGAGATGGCCTATGTTCTAGGATTTTTCGCCGCAGACGGTTCGATGGTGAAAAACAATCGCGGTGCACACTATATAGAATTCCAAATTACGGACAAATGTATTTTGCAGAAGATTAGGGCAAGCGTGGGATCTACTCATGTTATTTCAGAGAAAAAGCAATATAACAAAAATCATAAAAAACTATATCGGATTCAGATTGGGAGTAAGGAAATATGTAATGATCTTGTTTCTTTGGGATTCACTCCGGCTAAGACGCATAATATGTCCTGGCCGGATATTCCAAATGAATTTACTGGCGATTTTATTCGAGGGTATTTTGATGGAGATGGTAATGTTTATTTTAGAAAACATTTTGCTAAAGATAGACAAAAGGAGCGATGGGTTTTCTCTTCCGGATTCACGTCGGGCTGCAGGGATTTTCTTGAGAGTCTTTTGTTGGTTCTCAGAACGAATGGTATAAAAGGTGGATTTATTTGTGATAAAGAAAGGGGATGTGAACTTACATTAAGTCATAGAGATAGCCTTGCATTGTATAGCTTAATGTATAATAATGGCGATTGTTCTCTTTGTTTGATTCGGAAAAAGGAAATATTCGAGAAAGCAATGAGAACGTTGGAATTTAGATAATGCGGTCGTAGCTCAATTTGGTTAGCAGCACTCCCCTGTCACGGGAGAGGTTGCCGGTTCAAGTCCGGTCGACCGCGCAAAACAAACCCCGAAAGGGGTTTTTGTTTTGCGTGGTCGGAGCAAGCAAACTGCTTTGCTTGTGTCCGGGCTTGAACACGAAAGGGGTCGGGAAAACTGTAGTTTTCCCGTGGAGGAAGGCAGTGAACCTGAGCTTGTCGAAGGTGGACGTCGGAAAACCGTGGGTTTCCGAGGAGTGAACAGATCCGGTCGACCGCGCAAACGGGATTTTCTTAGTAAAATCCACAAAATATAAATCAACACAGAGGTATTTCCAGTTCACACATGGTATGATTTTTGTATATGAGCGTTTTAAAAATACTTTTTGCTTTACTATTGATTTTTATCAACGGAAGTTTTTTATTGAGCATCTTGATATTTGGTGGATTTGAACATTTTCTCACTAACTTCTTTGCTATATTTTATCTGATTGGATTTATTGTTGGGACTGCAAGCCTCTTCTTAAAACCATCTATCTTATTAATAAGCGTGCAGCTTATTTTAGTTGCTTTTCCTGTTTTCCAGTACTTTGGTGCTATTGTTCTTTCAATGCTCTCATAACCACTTCAGTTCCAACATCCTCCACAAATCTGCGCAAACGATAAAACAGCCCAACAAGGCTGTTTTATTTTTGACGGGGGATGAAAACTTGAACTGCACATGGTATGCTTTTTGTATGGAAAATAACACACCTACTCAGGTTCCTACATCCCCGGAACCACAAGAAGAACAACTTTCTTTTTTGAAGAAACATCTTTACTTAATTATTTTTATCATCATCGCAGTACTTGCAACGGGAGGACTTCTTTTTGCTTTCTCTGCACACACACCTCAACAAAAAGACGTAGCTTCTGTGCCAGACCAAGAA
>JBGSXG010000023.1:0-2328 GCA_041751485.1 Minisyncoccia bacterium
GCGAGAATAGAGTTTAGACTTTAGAATAATACAAAAGAGATTGGAGTTTGGACGTTAGAGAAACCCGGAACGCTTGCGCTTCGGGATATTTAAACGGGTAATACTATAGTATTACCCGTTTATTTAGGGGTTCAACCCCTAAATTTGATTTTTCTGCTATGCTTAGATTTATGTATTTAGATAACCTAAAGAAAGCTTATTTTATAGGTATTGGAGGTACCCCAGTACCACAACACTTCTTGAGGGAAATGTTGGCTACGGGGCGAGAAGCATTTCAAGATGAACTATATGATTAACTTAGATAACGTAAAGAAAACATATTTCATTGGTATAGGCGGAATAGGAATGTCAGCCTTGGCGCAACTTTTGGCCTCAAGGGGAATTGCTGTATCTGGATCAGACATAAGCGAATCACCGGTGACAAAGAAACTCGCTTCTAGGGATATCAAGGTTTTAATGGAGCAAAAAGCAGAAAACATTACGGACGATATAGATGTTGTTATTTACACTATTGCTATTCCAGAAGACCAGCCAGAATTACAAAAAGCTAGAGAAAAAAATATTCCTGTTTATACCTATCCAGAAATGTTAGGCCTTGTATCGAGCGGATCATATACTATTGCCATTTCAGGCACTCACGGCAAGACCACTACTACGGCCATGACAGTTGATGTTATGGTTGACGCAGGTCTTGCTCCGACTGCGATTGTTGGCAGTTTAGTTTCTCGTTATAACAGTAACTTCATAGAAGGAGAGAGTAAGTATTTTCTAACAGAGTCTTGTGAGTATAAAAGATCTTTCCGGTATATGAGGCCGAGTATTTTTGTTATCACAAACCTAGAGGAAGACCATTTGGATTATTATAAAGATCTGGCTGACATTCAGAGTGCTTTCCGTGAGGTGGCCGAGAAAGTACCGGCGGATGGTTTTGTTGTCTGTAATCCGGCCGATCCGCACATCGCACCCGTTATTAAAGATATTCAGGCGACAATATTTGATTACACTAAAATGCCCAAGCTAGAGCTTCAGGTTCCTGGGGCACACAACATTTATAATGCCCAAGTGGCTTACTCCGTAGGAGCTATTCTTTCTGTTAAGACAGAGCAGATTGAGAAAAGTTTGAAACAATTTTCTGGTACTTGGAGAAGATTTGAATATCGTGGAAAGTCTAAAGGTGGAGCTTTAATTTTTGATGACTACGCCCATCATCCACAAGAAATTAGAGTAACTCTGGACGCATTGGCTGATAAGTATCCAGACAAAAAGAAAATAGTTGTATTCCAGCCACATTTGTTTAGTCGAACGAAAAGTTTTATGGACGACTTTTCTAAAAGCTTTAGTCGAGCAGATGATGTTATCTTGGCCCCGATTTATGCTGCTCGCGAAGCCGACGATCCGACAGTATCACACACTAAGCTAGCCGATAACATAAATGAGCTGACGCATAATGCTCGGGCAATTGAGAGTCTTGAGTCTATAGCTAGTCTATTAAAAGACTCAGACGAGAATACGGTCATTATGACAATGGGTGCAGGAGATGTTTATTTGGTTGGGGATAGGCTGTTGGCCCTAGTATAAGGTATACTACTGCTATATGAGTACGAATCGAGTTATTTTCACTATAGGCATCTTAATACTGGCTGTACCTCTTACGGGCTTTCCGCGTATGTGGGATGAGGTTTTTTTGATTGTTGCTGGAATTGCTCTGATTCTACTTTCCTCCATTAATATTTGGCAACGTTCTATTGTAAAACGGCTACAATTCCATTCGAAACAACAAATTAATCAAGACAGTACTAATGAAGAAGTTGCTCCCTCATACACATCTGAAGAATAACAAGCACGTATACCTTCTGGGTACAATTGGAGTGTTTATTTTTTTGATACTTTGGTTTTTTGTACCAATGCTATTTGCAGTGTCCTATGATTCCGGAGAACAAAATGTAGTTTATGATCCACAAGAACCGTCAGAAACCAAAGAACCCGTTGATATATACAAGCCTATTTATATAGAAACACCAGAGCAAGTAAAAAATATCTATATGTCTGCTTGTGTTGCTGGAACTCCAAGTTTTCGAGAGGACTTGATAAAAATTGCAGATACTACTGAAATAAACTCAATTATTATTGATATAAAAGATTTCTCTGGGGGCATTTCTTTTTTGACAGAAAACCCCGTGCTTAAGCCTTACGTGTCAGATCGTTGTCGAGCTTCTGATATGCGCTCACTTATCCGAACAATGAATGATAAAGGCATTTATGTAATCGGTCGCATCACTGTTTTTCAAGATCCTTTGTATGCTGATGCTTACCCAGAGATTGCCGTTC
>JBGSXG010000024.1:0-6331 GCA_041751485.1 Minisyncoccia bacterium
CTGCTGCGAACGAGCCATCATCTCCCCGGCAATATGAGAGGCGAGCTGGTCGGCGACCGCTCGGCTTCGCTCCTCCTGCCGGCGCAGCGCCCGCCGCCGAACGAAGGCCAGCAGCACCAGAGCCACAACGAGGACACCGATCACCGCCGAGACAGTCTGGACCGTAGTCCAGTCGAGCGGAAAGACGCGGGAGGAGGACTCCATGGCGCTGGTTGGACACTCCCCGTTGGCCGGCATCAGCCCGTGAGAAATATGCTGAGTCTTTTTAGCAGTTTCTGGATCAATCTGCTCAAATGCTTTCAGGCCAACTTGCATTACACCGGCTTGCTCATTGCCCGTTACCACAATAGAAGTATCAAATGGAATGGCTGATTTTTTGTAATGCAGGCCAATCTCTTTAGCCTCATATGTTGGCGCTCCTTTAGATGTAAGGAAAACTCGTGTATGCAATCCGTGGTCTTCCCCCTTGAAGACGACAGCGCCTTCTGATTCTTCAAAGATTTTGCCTAGGTGTTCTTTGACTACCCGAGTTCCTTCTTCAAAAACTTCGCTTTCATAAAAGCGATAATCAAACTCGGTATCTAGTTTTGCATACATTTCTTCAAGATATGCCAACGACCATCTCCTGCCCTTTTGGTACACAGCTTTTATATTTTCTTCATCATCTTTGTAGATATGAATATTTATCTCATCAATCTGAGTTTTTATTTCCGGATCTTTTTCGTACAGACCTGAGGCGTGCGCGTAAGCATTGCCGATAAATTCCATCTTTTGAGAAAGACTGGATTCTTCGTCGGGCATCTCTGCTTGTAACTGCCCCATACCCCAGACAGCTTTAGCTGCCGGCAAGCCAATGTCGCTTCCGTAGGTTGCTCTTGTTACCTTAGCGCCTCGTGCCTCTAAGAGGCGCGCAATAGACTCACCAATAGTGTTAGCCATAAAATGTCCAATGTGTAATGGCTTAAAAGCGTTAGGCGAGGTGTGTTCAATTAAAATATTTTGATCATTCAAATCCTGTTCAAGGATGAGACCTTTTTGAAGAGCCTCTTCAAAAAATTCTTTTGTTAAGTGAAAGTTTATGAACCCAGGACCAGCAACATTAATATCATCAGTCTGTAAATCATCTTTTTGTCTAAGGAGTTCTACAATTTGTTCAGCCAAATCTTTTGGATTTTTGGCAATCTGCTTAGCTGCAACCATGGCCACATTAGCTGAAAAATCTCCATGCGATAAATCAGCCGGATGTTCAATCTGGAAATCTACACCAGAAACACCAAGCTTTTCTAAAGCCTTTTCAATTGAAGATCTAATTTTTTGTTGAATATCCATCTACGCAATCTTAACAAATCTTGGCCCAGAATACCCATCTCGCTCAATATGTTCTTCAAACATGGCACGTGGCCGCACCCACACCTCGTGCGGAGCGTAGAGCGCTTTGTAGACCACCATCTCCTCGAGTGTTTCCGAGTCTTTTGCCACCGCAAGGACTTCATACTCCCCGCCTTTGAAATGTTTGTACTTACCCCCTACGATTATCATCTAGTAAACTTCAATATCAAATAAGCCCCCGTAATTAAAACCACTACGGACAAGACTATTATCATCAATAGCCCACCGAATGGCCCTTTTTCTTCATCTCGTTCTCCTGTTGCCGACTGCTCCGCACCCGCCGGATCTTTAATATCTATTAACAATTCCTCTTCATTACTTACATCTTCAGCTGAATAATCATCGCCTTCTCCTTCCACGAAATCCCCTGACTGAATATATTCATCTTTAGGACTCTCATCATCTACTATTCCTTCTTGCTGGCTGTCTTGTTCAACATCAACACCCTCTTGATCTTGGCTTTCTTCTGGTTGGCCTGTATATCTATAAAACCCACCCGTAGAGGTAGACCCTGAATCATTTTGCACCTCTCCTTCATTGTAGGTACCTTCACCATATACACCACCACCGTATTCCTGAGCCAAAACGAAAACAGCAGGACTGGCAAAAAATAGGACTGGCAAAAAGATTGCCGAAACAAGTAGTTTAAATATTTTTCTTGGAAACACCCCCATATACTGATGAATTATAAGAACCTTTTTCTGGCATTCCAGACATTTGCTTTGAGCCCGGAATTTGCGCCAACACAAAAAAACCAAGAGTCGAAAGTATTATTGTAAGAAATTTTTTTCTTGAAATTATTTGAGAGAAATTATTTATTTTCATATCTAAAAACTTGTATTAATCTAGAGCATACTAAGCTTATCTCAAAAACTATTATAGCGGGTAGCAACACAATGAGCAAATTAAATATGTCTGGAGTTGGCGTAAGAAAAGCAAAGAAGATAGTGATGGCTATATAAACATGAAATCTCTTGCTTCCAAGTAATTTAGGAGAAACTATATCAAAAAAAGTTAAGGCTACTATAACAAAGGGAATATGAAATATAATGCTTGTAAGAATTAGTTGTAGTAAAACAAAATTAAAATATTCTTTAGCTGAAAAAAATAGCTCAATATTGCCCACTTGTACATTAACCAAAAACTCAAGAGCAAGCGGTAAAAGAACCCAAAAAGTGTAAAAAAATGCCATACTAAGAGCGACAAATGATCCCACGACTATAACCGGAATGTATAACCTGGCTTTACCGCCAATAACTGGCCGTAAATAATCGAATATCAAAAGTAAAATAAGCGGCACTGACAGCAAAATACCCCCCAATATATCCAGCTTCATTATAAATAAAATTGGATCAAGCGGAGATAAAAACACAATCTTGTATGTGTCAGCCTGAACAAGCAGAAAATCAATAATTACAACTCTATATGAGTGGACAAAAACAGCCGAAGCAGTAGTAATGGCTATAGCAAAAAACAATAACCGACGTAAGTCGGCAACATGTTCCCAAAAAAGCTTATTCGTATTACTACTTTTTTCTTTTCTTTGTATCTGCAGATGGAACATCGTCATCCTCTTTTTCATCAGAAAAACTCATTCCTTTTTTTAGTTCTCGAAATGATTTGCCCATACTCTTTGCCAATTCAGGAAGCTTTTCTCTACCAAAAAATAATAGTAGTAAAAAAGCTATCAGTATTAGTTCTGGCGTACCTAGTCCAAAAAAGCTCATGTATATATTTTAACTTATAATTAACAATTATACCACCCGATCTTTCCTGTGTGGATATGCAACACTCTTACATATGATGTATAATTATCAACATATATTAAGTTAAATACACAATATTTTTATCATGGCACGATTACCAACAGTAGGAGGAGATAGTGGCAACTGGGGAGACGTCTTGAACGAATTTTTAGAAGAAGCTCACACAAGCGACGGTAAAATTAAAATAGACGCCTGGGCCAACTCGAGCGCAAGACCAGACACCCCATCTTCTGGGCAGGTCGGCTTAAACATAGAAACCGGAAGGCTCGAAAGATATGACGGAGCTGAATGGTCCGGTTTTGGCATTAACTCAACAGAAGACGCACTTCTTAGCTGGAAAACACAGACACCAACATCAGAGACCGGAGCCGGTGGAACCGCGAGCGTTAACATAGGACCTGTTTCTTCTGACGGACAACAGAGACACGCTATAACCGCAGCATCCGCTTCTATTACTATCACCGTAACTGGCACCCCTCCATCGGGAGGTATTGGCGTTGTAGAATTCGTCGCATCCGGAGCAACAACAACTATCACAGTAACTGGAGCAAGTTGGACAGACGACGTAGAACCTATAGCTGCAAAAAGAGGTACCGTATATCTTCAGCGAGACTTTGGTGGAAATCTCGTAGCAACATTCGTGTCACACACCACTAGCTAACGTTAATAACTTTATCTACTAAAAAAGCACCCCCACTCTGCCCAAATAATCCAATTATATTATGTCTGACGTCTCATCTGTTAACCTAGCGAAGCTTCGTGCTCATATTAAAGAAGGTGCGATACACGTAATGCTCCATGACTCTATTGGCAAAGTGTCTAGCGGAGCACCACGATACACTTCACAGCTCGTTCATCTAATTGGACACCTAGGTGGTCCAGCTGTTACTGCATGGGCGGTGCAAGGAGATGACGCAAGCGCTGGCGTTCTTAGAACAAGAGAAGAAACAACCCCCAACCCAGTGCTAGTCAGCAGCATTAACAACTATGTACTCACAGGACTCTCTCCTGAAGAAAGAGTCCCCCCGGCTGCTGGACACCTTTGGAAATTTGGTGAAGAAGACTACACACAAGGTAGTGCAGACCAACTGATGACAATGTCAATTCAAGTTAGAAGCGGAGTCAGCGCCGGCATCAATCCCACCTCAAATGATAACCGCCGAGTAGCCTTGAGGCCGCTTTTTCTTCAACCAGAAGATACTGGCGTGCCAAATCAAGATTTTGAATGGAGACAATCATCAACCGGCGGTGGCAAAGGTTCTCTTCTTGCTGAATTAAATTTTAATACCGACTGCCGAACTCACTACTACAACGGAGGCGACCCCGACAATGATGCTCCGACGAATCCGTATCGAGAGTCCATTGATGACTCTGGAAAAATTACTTGGTTTAATGCACTTAAACCAGATCTAATCGCAAGCACACACATTACAGCTAACGATACTTTTGTCTTCAGATTAGGAGCAACTGCTCCAGCAACATTGCCAGATTCAGGCAATCTGCCATTCGTCGGAGGTCTTAGCTACAGAGTCGGAGATATAGGAGGTTCAGACGAGTGGGTTGGTGGTTCAGTAATAAGCGCTTTTGGAGACAACTCATTTCAACTTAACAATTTTGCTGATAACACAGAACCAACACCAGAAGTCACAAAAGATTTCAAGCGAGAGAGTCTTCGTAACTGGCTTGACGTCATCACTATAAACGACTCAATGCGATCAATGCCAGTAATATTTTGGGTCTGTTGTGCGACAGAAAGTGGTTATGTAGAATCCATAAAAACAGCCATTCAAAATATAAAATCAAATGTTGATTGGGCATGTGCTCAAGTTGGATGGCAAACACCTCAACTCGCAGCTGTTCACTGGCACTATTCACCAGTTAGAGATCTCGCTACAAATGATGCTTATCGTGACGGCATGAGACAAGCCGCCCAAGAAAACCGCGGAATATCTTTTGTAGATGGTATGGGCCTGAGAAACGACGTCCCATTAGATGGAAACGCTCCTGCACAAGCTGAGATGTCTTCGTTCACAAATTTTTCATTTGGAGACGTTAGTAATGTAGACCTTTCAGGAGGAAACTTAGTAGGTAATGACAATTTACATCAGAATGACGAAAATTCTGCAGCTTTTTATATGTGGAATGTCGCCAATAGGATCAAGACCACCAGATCACAAGGGCTTGGAAACATATTGAAAAATCTATAGTACTTAGACAACTGATTAGTCCAAAGACGCTGCAACAAAAAATCATACACCACTTGAACCAAATTTTTTATCTCCCCTATCTGTACCTTCTAACTCATCGACAAGTTCGATATCAACTGTTTCTTTTTTCTGGATAATCATTTGTGCTACTTTATTACCGCGTTCAAATACGTATTCTGTGTCAGACAGATTAACCACACCAATCATAATTTCTCCTCGATAGTTTGAGTCCACTACCCCGCCTAGTGTCTTTATGCCTCCCTTAATGCCGACACTCCCTTTATCCCACACAAGACCTACATAGCCTTTCGGAATTTCCATAGCAATACCCGTGGCGACAATAGCTTTTTCTCCAGGAGCCAACGTGACACTTTCTCGTACGTATAGATCAAACGCTGCATCATCCTCGTAGGCATATCTAGGTGTTGGCAAATCGACGTCTAATTTTTTCAGTTTTAGTTTCATAATAAAAGAATACCATATAGAAAAAACCCCGCGCTTCGCGCGGGGCCTTGTATTGTATTTTGCTCTAACTATTGGACCATTTTCAAAAACGGCACAGCATCAATTGCAAATCGAGACACATCGTCCCGAGTAATACACTCATCGAAAGGTAGCCACAGAATCGAGTGCACTCCCGGGCCCTCAACAGGCTCACCAACAAATTCACCAAGAAAAAAATGTAGCTCAGACGATCTGTTTTCACCCGTGCCAGCATGCGAATGTTTCCGATGGATGTCTTTGAAACTACCACACAACTGCTGACGACAGAGACATTGTGCCTCATCAAAGAAATCACTCCCGCCAAAACCCTTGAAACGATCACCGATAGGGGTATGGGGTAGCGTCCACTTATCATTGTCTGTGTAACGAACCAACAACACTTTCCTTTCCTGATTACGGATAGCAATTCCGAGGAACACATTCAGTGTTCGTATTCGAGCCACGACTCTTTGCATAATAAATCCT
>JBGSXG010000025.1:0-5451 GCA_041751485.1 Minisyncoccia bacterium
TCTTATTATCTTTAAGTACGTTAAATTTCTCAATATTAATGAGTAATTATTTCCAAGTCGTTATGCAATTACAGCATAGTTGACATTCGTTCATTAAGTAGTAGCATTGTAAGCGGATTGTTGGTGGATGTTCTACTAACAAGGCCGTGCTACAAATTGCCCACTTCGGTCGAAAGGATTGGTGCATATGCCACGTTTTAAAGTGAAGGACACGGATTTCAGGGTCTCTGGATGGTGCGGTAAGCGCAAAAAGTGCGTGGCCGTAGCCATGAAGCCAGAAGGTGTCGCAGTACGTGACACAAAAGACCCCAACAAAACCACGCTCTTTTTCACCGAAGGTGAGTGGTCAGCCTTCATCCAGGGCGTCAAAAACGGCGATTTCGATGTCTGAAGTCAGAATCAAAACAATTAGGACATCCCTTAAGATGTCCTAATTTTTATTATGAAAAAAAATATTTACATCATTCCGGGTCTCGGTGAAAACTGTAATCTTTTGAGATATCGAAAGTTAAGTAACACCCTGAAAACAAAAGGATACAGCGTTATACAGGTAAATCCTGACTGGTATAAACCCCTTTCCGAGCAGGTTTTTTCAGTTGCTAAAAATGATACCCTCATTGGTTTTTCTTTTGGAGCAATTTTGGCTTATCTAATTGCAGAAAAATATCCCTGCAAAAAAATTATTTTTGCATCTATTTCACCAATTCATACCTTTTCTTTCAAAAGCCTGGAGCGAGATTTCAGAAAAGATGTTGCTGGAAAAGTTGGAAAGAAAAAAGCTAAAACTCTTGGAACGGAGCTCGCCAAAGACATATCAAAAATAAAGGTGTCATTAAAAAAAATAAATACCCCATATATCACCTTGGTTGGAGAACAAGAGCGCGGGATGTCACCAGCTGATTTTATTGTTCCTAGAACCGGGCACAAGATGACCGATGCTTACATAAAATGTATAGAAAAATTAATATGAGACAAAATATATTAATTTTTTAAATTCAAAAACTAATCAAACTTATTCTTCTTTTTATTTGAAACAAAAATAGACTTAATGATATTTTTAATATCTCTAACGCCATCATTAACACGCATCATAACTGTTTGTCGCTCTTCATTCATACCCAAAGTATACCCCAACCAACCACCACCTGTGGATAACTTTTGAAAAGGAGGGTCAATTTGATATGGTGTATATAATGGTGCAAACAACTAACTTTGGCGAACATCTCACTATAGACGGCTATGGTGGCTCTGAAGAAAAACTAGGGCGAAAAGAAATCGTCCTCGATGTGCTCAACAGTCTCCCTGAAAAACTTGGTATGAAAAAGCTAGCAGAACCGGAAATCTACTAGGCAAAAGGGAACGATACTAAGGATCCCGGCGGTTGGACGGGCATTGTGGTCATCGAAGAAAGCCACATCAGCGTCCACACCTTTACCACAACGCAATTCGTCAGTGCAGACGTATACACCTGCAAAAACGGTATGGACACAGACTTCATCCTCAACTATTTCAAAGAAAAGTTTGACTTAGAAGATATCGAGCATCATTGGATCAAGCGTGGAAAAAGCTATCCTGTTTAATAAATATGTGGTAGTGTAAAAATACAAGCGATGAATAAAGTAAACGCATTGTTATTGACGGCACTGGTACTGATCCTAGCAGGTTCAGCTATCTATAAATACTACACCTTTGTGGAGGTGCGTGGCTTTATTATCACCTCAGAAATATCATGTGATCCCGAACTTGAAAATTGTTTTATTTGGGACTGTGATCCGGAGGATGAGGAATGTGACCAAACTCCGTACAAATACATCACAAAAAATGCTAAACATGCTGACCTCTGTGATCCATACGTAAAAGACGACTGTGAAGAATTGAGTTGTGAAGAAGGAGAGCTCGAGTGTGAGATAACCACATGTTCTGAAGAAGAATTAGGAGAAGAGGAAGTTTGTTCAGATGATTTCTTTGCTCAAGAGGAGACTGGGGAACAAGGAAATGACAAAGAAGAAACGGAAGAAATAGAACGATTAGAGTCAACAGAGACATCAGGGGAACAGGCAACGGAAGAAAATAGTACTGATGCCTCGTAATTAAGCTCCTATGACCAGTCCAAACGATAAAAAAGTGCGCGGTGCACACTATACAATAGACTTCTTCGGTTGCGATCGAGAGCAACTAAACTCATTATCGTTTTGGCAAAAAATACTTCCTAGAGTGGCAAAAGAAGGGAAGCTGGATGTTTTAAATAGTTATTTTCATAAATTTGAACCCCAGGGCATTACCGGGTTCCTGCTTCTATCGTCCTCACACATATCTTTTCATACATGGCCAGAATATAACTACGTAGCCTGTGACGTATTCAGCTGTACAAAAGGTGAAGATACAAAAAACGCCGTCGATTACCTAAAAAAACAAATAAAGCACGAAACTGCTGAAGTAACTCACATCAAGCGTGGCTTCGTAACCATGGAATACTTTAGTTCTCCTGTATATGCAACTGGCAAGGTGGACAATATAAAGGTTCTAAACAAGATATTTGAAGAAAATACTGATTTTCAGAATATCGTCATTATCGACACAGAAGACTTTGGAAAATGTTTAGTCATAGACGACATAATCCAAACATCAGAATATGACCACGACGTATACGACCAGGCCCTGCTTGAAAAAATGACCCCAAAAGACAAGAAGATCCTCATTCTCGGTGGCGGAGATGGATATGTAGCAGAAACTATCCTAAAAAAGAATCGTAACGCACAGATCACCATCGTAGATCTAGATCAACAAGTTATCGATTGTGCAAAAAAACACCTCAATCAAAGAGTCTTCGAAAAGAAAAATGTGAACTTAGTTGTAGGGGACGCCTTGAACTATATGGACACCCTCATCGATAAAAAAGAACAGTTTGATGGAATTATTAGTGACCTTACGGATAATCCAGTTGGTGGTGGAGATACTGAAGAAAAATTCAAAACTTTCTACAAAAAAGTTTTGAAGAGAGCACATACGTTACTCAAAGATGAGGGCTGGTTTTCTGCTCAGGGAGGTGCGTCAAAAGTTGTTTCTACATACTTGGATTCCGCAGAACTCCTTTCTGGGCTAATTGAGAAAGAATTTGGATCTGTCGAAAGAAAGGACGTTTCCATTCCAAGTTTTAGCGAGAAGAATGCTTTTTTGTATTCTCAAAAGTAGCGTATGTACAAGTATGTCTGCGTCCTATTGGTTCTAGTATTCCTTATTATTTTTATGTGATAGTTTTGATATAAATATAGCAATGAAAAAATTTATTTTTGAGAATATATTAGAAAACGCAGAGGATGATGCGATCAAATTTATAAAAACAAATGATCAAACTAGTTTGCGTCCGCCACTATATGATGCAGATAGTTATGTTAATGATGTGGTGAATGACAAATATTTTGCTGCACTAGCGATTGTCCGTCACTATGTAAAATTAACGAGTGATGCATACTGGTCAGATTTTGGTGCAGTCAATATAGATCTTTTTATGTTAACCCCAAGTGCCTCGTCTCCCATGGGCCCAGGATCCGACTCTGAAGTCATAAGTATTCAATTTGGAGAGTATCAAACCAATCTTACCGACTCATCGCAATTCGGTTTTGAACCACTCATGTTTCATCTAGATAAAGCATATTGTTATTTACCATCTATGCGAGGCGAGGATCCTGATGCTCGTCACTTGAACCAGTTTTTTCATTGTGAAGTGGAAATAACCGGAACACTAGATGAATTGTTGCCGTCTATTGAGGGGTACGTACAAGCACTTGCCAAAACATTCATAGCACTCACGCCAATCATAAATCTTATGAGTGTTGATTTTTCAAAAACGGAACAGGCACTGCGTAACATCGTCACTATAAAGAGTTTTAGCAAAAAAATTTTCGGCGAAGTGTATCCGTGGCTACAAGAAAATCCCTCATACCACTCGACAAGTAATTTTGGAAGAAATATTACCAACAGTGGAGAAGTAGCACTTGTCCGAGCGATGGAAGATGGCTTGCCGATGTGGCTTTGTAATTACGACAGGGACATCGTTCCTTTTTACCAAAAACCTAATCCACAGAATGCGAATAGTGTCATAAATGCCGACTTGTTGTTTGCACCAATTGTCGAGGGTGGTTTTGGGGGTGAAATAGTCGGCTCTGGGCAACGACAAGATAATCCTGAAGAAATCATTGAGTCTCTCGAAAGACAAAAAGTCGATAGAGAAACTTATGAGTGGTATATTAACCTTCGCAAACAGCCAAAATACAAAACAACATCTGGTTTTGGACTAGGGATAGAAAGATTCATTGCCTGGGCACTTGGATATTCCGATATTAAAGATGTCATTCATTATCCACGACTTAAAAATATTAAAACGCTACCATAATATGAAAAAAGAAGTTTTCGATTCATTTTTTAATCCGTATGCAAAAACTGTTGACAAGGCAGCCGGTGTCAGTGCATTTTGGAGATTGTCAGATGAAATCATCACGGAAATAATTAAGCGAGAGATAGCACCGCATTGTACAGGATCATCGCTTACCATGGACGCTGGTGGCGGCACAGGTAGGTGGGCGATAAAACTAAGTGAGGTTTTGAAAGGAAGACTTGTTGTCTTCGATCGTTCGAAAGATATGCTTGCAAAAGCTTCAGAAAATATTAATGGGAGTAATATGTCCGATCGCATTAGCATAGTAGAGGGAGATTTAACGCATATAGATCAGTTTACAGATAACAGTGTTGATAATATCGTGAGTATTTACAGCCCGCTTAGTTTCATAAATGAACAAGGTAAGGCTGCGAAAGAATTGTTCCGTATTTTGAAACCAAGTGGTCGCATCCTCATAATGAGCCATAGTTACCATAATGCACTAGCTTCCAAAATAAATAACTATCGAGCTGGCACAGAAGAATTACAAAAACTTGCAAATGAACAAGTAGTGAAATGGGCGCCACACGTTCCAGAACTAGTGACTCACTCAAAAGAGTCCATAGAAAAACTTTTTTCTGACGCAGGATTTCATATACATAAAACATACGGTGTGCCCATCTTTGTTCACCCTGGCCTAGAAGACTTTGATCCAGAAAATGAAAAGAGAAGTGTCGTTAGCAACTACCTTGAAAATCAGGATGTATTTAAATCAGTATTTGAAATTGAAATGAGGTTCAATGCCAACGAAACAGTGGCTAATCGAGGCATGAACATGTTCATGCTTGCAGAGAAGAAATGACATGAAAACAAATAAACTCGTAGAACAATATCCTTGGCTTGCAAAGATAAACACCGCGGAAGAATACCTTCGGCCAGAATATTATCAACACCTGCTGAGGCCGTACACCTTTGGAGGTGTGTCGGACCTTTTGTTACTTGAAAAGTTTTTACAAAATAAAAAATTTTTAAAGGTACTGGAATTAGGATGTGGTAGCGGCAGAGCATCAGACACT
>JBGSXG010000026.1:0-9229 GCA_041751485.1 Minisyncoccia bacterium
ATTATTGACCTAGAATGTTACTCCTTTAGTTTACTGAAAATCTCGCGTATTGGACAATCTCAATTCGGACTCCAAACTTTTGAACTCCAGATTCAACGAGATCAGATATCCTTCTATCTGGGTCCTTAATAAATTTTTGACGCAATAACACCTTTTCATCAAAATGGGCATCGAGTTTTCCTTGCATAATCTTGTCTTGAATATCTGCCGGCTTACCCTCAACCTCTTTTTTAAAAACTTCTTTTACTTTAGATTCTTCTTCCTCAGAAACTTCTTCTCTCTTCAAAAATTCGGGAGCACTTGCTGCAATATGCATCGCGAGGTCATAGGCAAGCTTCTGAAACTCTTCATTTTTTGAAACAAAATCAGTCTCACAAGCAAGCTCCACCATAGAACCTACAGCTCCGCCCGCATGAATATACGAAGCAACTGTTCCCGCTCCGAGTTCGCGATCTGCCTTTTTAGATGCAGCAGCTTTACTTTGCTTCTGTAAAGCAATTTTAGCCTTTTCTTGGTCTCCTCCGGCCTCTTCAAGGGCCTTTTTACACTGCATCACAGAAACACCAGTAGCGTCTCGAAGCTCTTTAATTTGTTCTGTAGTTATTGCCATATCCTATTTTTATTTAAATCTAATACTACCACATCTCGCCCCGTACTCAGAGCTCGCCTACACGAGCGATGTAGTACTGGGGTCTCGTAGTTCTTTTATTTGTTCTGTAGTTATTGCCATAAATATAGTTATGAGTTAAAAGCAGAAAGTTTATAAAGTGTAAAGTTTGTAAAGCAAAAATTGTGCCAAGCACTATGTTATTACTTGTTAACCTTCTTTGAAACAGGCTTCTCTGTCTTTGCGGGTGCATTCTTTTTTCCCTCTTGGTATGCATTTAGCATTTTCTTAACCATAAAATCAATGCTCTTTTGAGCAGAGTCATTAGCAGGAATTGGATACTCAACCATAGATAAGTCACAATCAGAACTTGCTAGCGCAAAAATTGGAATATGCTTCTGATTAGCTTCAAGCACAGCAATATTCTCCTGTTTAGAATCGACAACAAAAAGCGCGTCTGGAATCTTGCTCATTGAGACGATTCCTTCAAACATCTCAGTCAACTTTTCGATATCTCGGTCAATCATCAAGCGCTCTTTCTTAGTATATTTACCAAGCTGTCCCTTTTCTTTTTGATCTGTAAGATCAATAAGTTTTTGTACACGCTTTCTAATTTGTTCAAAGTTAGTTACAGTTCCACCAATCCAACGTCCAGCAACATATGGCATATCAATAGATTCAGCTGCTTTTTTTATGATTTCTCGAGCCTCACCCTTGCTAGTAACGAAAAGAACTGTTTTATCCTCAGCACCAAAAGCCTGCATAGCTTTCTCGGCTTCAGCTAATTTCTCAGCAGTTTTTTCCAAATCAAAAATTTCTACCTTATTTTTTGATCCTAAAATAAAACTTTTAACGCTTGGGTGTCGTCGAGCACTGGCATAACCAAAATGAGCTCCTACGCTCATAAGATCCTCGACAATCGAACTTTTCTTTGCGGTTGTTGTTTGTGTCATTACAGAAAACGATTCTAGCAGAATTATTCTTTTGAGTCAAAGTGACTTTCACAGCTCTCTATAATCTCATCTATACCACCAGCCAAAATACTCTCTATGTTGTGCCAAGACTCTTTAAGCCGATGATCGGTAATTCTGTCCTGTAATATATTATATGTACGAATTTTCTCCGACCGATCTCCTGTTCCAATCTGCCCCTGCCTTTCGCTAGACAGTTTTTTTGCGTCTTCTTCATCTTTAAGCAACTGCAATTTGGCTTTTAGGATACTTAAGGCCTTCTCTTTATTCTTTAGTTGGTTTCTCTCAGCAGTAGATCGTACATCTAAACCTGTTGGAATATGTACGACACGAACAGCGGTTTCAACCTTATTAACATTCTGACCTCCCTTTCCTCCAGCTCTCGATGTTTCAATTTCTATATCAGCTAAGTCAATCTCGATTTTAGTTTTCTTTCTAATTGGCAAAATGGCAACTGACGCAGTCGAAGTGTGCACTCGGCCCATTTTTTCTGTCTCAGGCACTCGCTGCACACGATGAACCCCCGTTTCAAAACGTAGCTTTTTGTAGACATCCATACCTCGCACTTCAAATACAGCTTCTTTGTAACCACCCATAGCAGACTCTGATTCAGAAACCACCTTAAATGACCAGCCTAACTTTTCTGCATAGGACCGATACATCTCGGAGAGTTCTCGAGCAAATAGAGAAGCCTCATCTCCACCAGCACCAGCCCGCACTTCAAGAATTATTTCATTAGGAAATTCTTCTTCCGTTTTCTCTGCTTCTAGAATACCGTCCATTTGCTTCTTGAGGTCATCCCTTTGGATCATAAGGTCTTTGAGTTCCTCTTCTGCAAGTTCGGCCATCGAGGGGTCCTCTTTCATTTTTTCAGCTTCTATAATTTGCGCCAAAAGATCCTCGTAGGCTGGTACAAGGTACGTAGTTTTCGGGTTATCCCTATATGCTTGTATATCTTCCATAGTGTAATAATAGCATTACAAACCAGCGCACAGGCATAGCCTGTGCGCGGGTTTTTCTGTCGTTATTTTTTAGCAGCAGCTCGTCGTGCTTTGAATCGTTCCACTCGTCCAGCAGTATCGAGTACTTTTTCTTGTCCTGTATAAAATGGATGAGAAGCACTAGAGATTTCAACATCAACCTGAGGATACTCTTTTCCATCCTCCCACTTTCCTGTCTTTTCAGTCTTGATTGTTGAACCAATAAGAAATTTCTCGTCGCTTGAGGTGTCGAGAAAGATGACTTTTCTATAGTTTTCCGGATGAATGTCTTTTTTCATATGTGCGCATTACTATACCAAAGAGTCTACTTTTTGCAATAGAAAATTTTTCACCCAACCATAACCTCGGAGACCCTGCGGTATGTATTTTTAGGGTTGTGAGTGCGACGGCACGAGCACTTCAGACTTTTTCTAGCAAGAAAAAGTCGTACTAAAAATACATACCACAGGGTCATTACAAATCCTTCAACTCATCAATAGTACTCTGAATTCTCGTAGCATGATTCATCACCCCGTTTCCATAAAAAGCGTTTGCAGGTAATGACCAATTAGAACCAGCGTAGTACTTCAGAGCTGCGGTTCGTTCTGCTGTATACCCACCAGCTCCGGCACCAAGATCTGCTAAATACAGAGCTGAAGCCGTGAAAGCGTGTTCAGGATTCCAAGGATCAGCTTGCGCAACTCCCAAAGCTGATTCAACCCTTGGTTCATACGAGGCCCAAGTAGCTGGAATAAACTGTGAAGGACCCATAGCTCCTCCCCACCCACCTTGCCATGGACAAGATAGTGGCACTGTCTCTGGATCAAGACCAAGGTCTTTGGTTATGCGCAAAAAGATAGTCTGGTCGTCTCGCCAAGAATTATCATTAGGTCCTGGCATAATGTTGTACCATTTTTTTGATTCTGGATCTCCGGGCCTGTTACAAGTTCCAACATTTTCTCCCAAATTTGATTCTTGGGTCAAAATCGCCAAAATAAATGCCGGACGAACACCAGTCCTTCGGGAAGCTGTCTCTGCATACTGCAACGCTTCTCCAAACGGAATAGCTGCTGAGTCTCGCAATGCAAAGAGCGCGGCTCGAATTTCAGCTGCTCGGCGTTGCCTCTCTTGCAAAACAGCTTCGTATGCCGCCTCTGTTTGTCGACTAATAGCTAAGACCCTTTGCTTTTCTTGTTCAAGCCGACGAATAGTATCTCGCTCTGCCTCAATAGCCTGTTTAGCATCGCGCTCGGCAATCTGTCGTTCTGTTAAAACTTCTCTTTCAACTTCAGTATCTGCCTTAGTAAGCCTGATCTCATTAAACAATTCTTGCAAAGAAAACTTTATAGAAGTAACTGAGTTCACGTTTTCAAAAAAATCAGAAAGGTTGTCATGCGCCAACAAAATCTCAACCAGAGCAGTGTCATCCTGCTGACTGGTTTCTCTCAACAACACAGCTAAAGAATTTTTTCCACGCTCTATACGGCTTTCTAAATCACCAATATATTCTGTTTTTTTTGTAATATCTCCACCAAGCTGAGCGATAGCTACTTCTCGAGCCCTGATCTTTAACTCCGCCTCTCGAATCTGCGCATCAAGGATTGTCACATCACGCTCAATAGAGGCCGTCTGATTTTTTGCTTCATTAACAATTTGTTGTTGTTTTCTAATCTCTTCTTCAACCCCAGACAATTCGTTTTCTAGACGCTCCCGACGCTCTTCAGCAGTCTCTGCAGACACAGCTAATACACCGCCGAGAAGCAATGTTGTCATCAGTCCAAAAACGATAATAGATTTTTTCATAAACAGTGGACTTAATTGTAGCATATACAAAAAAGACGCATCTTATGCGCCTTTCCTTACACAATATATTGTGGTCTACGTCACTACTCTTCTTTCTTATCTCCTTCAGCAGGATCCTCACCCTCCTCTTCTTTCTTACCTTTCTTTTCAACTTCAATTGAATCCAAATCGATTTCTGTTTCCTCCTCTTCTTCTTTGGCCACAGCAATAGAACAAACCACGTCTTCTGGGTCTACTGCCAACTCAACACCACTTGGTAATTGCAAATCTTTTGCATTTATAACACTGTCTAGAGAGACGAGGGTTGAAATATCAACCTTAATATCGTGAGGCAAATCTTTTGGCTGAGCCTCAACAGGAAGCTCATGAAGAACTTTAACCAAAATTCCAGCAAGATCTTCTACAGCCGGTGACTTTCCAATAAATTCTAGCGGCACTTCAACTTCGATCTTCTTACCCTTTTCAAAGACATAAAAGTCAGCATGAATCGGTCGTCCGGTTAATACATCAAACTGCACATCGTGAATAAGAGCATCATGTTCTCCAGCATCACCTTTTATAGAAACAACTGTTGACTCTCCTGCCTCCTGAAAAACCTTCTGGAAATCAGTTTCTTTTATTGAAACAGCTGTTGACTCTGTTCCTTTTCCATAAAAAACAGCAGGGATAAAGCCCTTAGAAAGTTTTTCTTTAGATGTTCGTTTTTTTGTCTGTAGCTCTAACATAATCACACAGTATATATAGAAAGTTTTGAAAGTCAATAATTAAAATACTGGATTCTTTGCAATTCCAGTCTCCAAAACCGACAAGACATTGTCTACTACGATATTTGACATCTCCTCCCGAGCTTCTTTGGTGGCAGTGGCAATATGCGGAGTTAGGACAACATTTTGAAGCCTTGTAAGACCACGAGTCAGATAAGGCTCTTCCTCGTACACATCCAAACCGGCTCCAGCTATTTTCTCTTCTTTCAAAGCCTGAACCAAAGCTTTTTCATCAACCACCGGTCCACGCGAAGTATTAATCAAATAAGCTGTTTTTTTCATAAGATTCAAACGTTCCGCATTTATTAGGTGTCTAGTCTCTGGCAACAATGGTGTATGTAGGCTTACAAAATCAGCCATTTTTAGCAACTCCTCGATTGTTTCAATCTTTTGTGCCCCACATTCAGATTCTAGTTTTTCATTTTTGTTTATATCAAAGTAGACGATTTTCATACCAAATCCGTGATGTGCCATTTTTGCTGCACTGCTTCCGATAGCGCCAGCCCCGACAATACCAAACACTTTACCGGGCAAATCCGTACCCACAAAAAGCATCGGGTCAAACCCTCGATATTTTTTAGCTCGAACAAATCGATCTCCTGAAACAACATTTGATGCCAATCCCAACACCAAAGCAATAGTGTGCTCTCCGGCAGTATGAGAAAAATTGCCCGGAGCATTCGTAACAACAACCCCTCTTTTTTTGGCCTCTTCTATATCAAGGTTGTTATAGCCAACCGCATAGTTAGCAAAGATTTTGGCCTGTGGCACAGAGTCATACACATCTGCATCAATAGGATCTGTTAGTAATGTAATAACTGCCACATACGGCTTTTTTCGAAGCATTTTTATAAGCTCTTTTTTTGTTGGTGGCCTATCCCAAGTTCCAACAGTCACTTCATAGCCCTTAGACTCTAACAAATCCTTGGCAGACCCAGGTATCTGTCTTGTTATAAAAATATTTTTTGATGTTTGTTCTTCTGCCATGAGAATTAGTGCTTAGTCCCGACGCTTCTGTCGGGGTTATTAGTTATTCGTTACTTTTTATATGTTCTGCCATATATTTAAGAGTGCCCCCAACCTTCTTGCCCGGATTAAAGATGCCTTTCGGATCACAAATATCTTTTACTTGGGCAAATAATTCTAACATTTCTGGAGAAAACATTTTGCCCAAATATGGGGTTCGTAAAATACCATCATTATGCTCAGCCGTAATACTGCCATGATACTCCGCCACCAAATCATAGAATGTGCTGGCCACTCTGGGCAACTTTTCAATCATGCCGGCTTCTTTTAGGTCTATTAACGGAATAATGTGCAAATTACCACTACCGGCATGTCCCGTAATAGTTGCTGTAATTCCATTTTCTTTAAGCAAAGCAATAGCTCGTGGCAAAAACTCTGGAATATCTTTGGGCAAAACACAAAAGTCTTCAACTAAAGATGCCGCCGTCTTTCCAATAGACTTCTCCCTCAACAGACGGAAACTTTCTCGGCGCATAATCCAATATTTTTCGGCATCTTTTAGATCCTTAACAACTCGTGGCCAAACTTCATTGTCTTTTAGAGTCGCCAAAATCTGAGCAGTCTTCTTATCCAGCTCCTCTTCCGAATCTTCTGCAAGCTGAACCAATACAACTAATTTTGGTAAACCAAACATCTTCAAACCAAGAATAGCTTCTGGCCAAAACCTCAGAGCAAAACGCCACAATGGCTCTCCAACTCTCTTAGCCACCTTTGGCATAAAACGAATTCCCAACTTTAAGGTAGCATCATCAAATACTTCTAACCCCTCGGGCTCAACCGGCAACAAATCATTAACCACTTCAGGCAAGGCTCGCCAGTCTTTAAAGTTAAGAACAACCAATCTTTGATGTTCTTTTTTCTTAACCAGTCGCAACTGAGCACCTTCTAAGATTCCTAAAGTTCCTTGAGATCCACAAAACAGTTGTGTTAGGTCAAACTCGCCGGTTTCTTTGTTGTACACATCCCACAAATAATACCCGGCTGAATTTTTAGATACTTTGGGTTTATTCTGATCAATGACTTCAAGATTTTCAGTAATCAACTTAGAGAGTTTTGTATAAATTTCTCCCTCAAAATTTTGTTGTTTCTTTTTTTCTTCTAACTCTACTTTAGATAGTTTTTTTATCTGATAAGTATTACCATCAGCCAAAATCATATTCATACTTTTGACATACTTTCTGGTCTGCCCGTATCGCAAGGTTTTTTCTCCTCCTGAATTGTTCATAACCATGCCTCCCAAAGCACAAATCGACTTAGAGGCGGGATAGGTTGGCAACTCGATACCGTATTTATCTGTTTCTTTTTCAAAATCTCGATAATAAACCCCTGGTGCTACCCAAGCTTCCATTTTTTCTGGGTACACATCAAAAAGATTCAAGTACCTCGTAAAATTCATCACGATCGACTCGCTTAGTGGTCCACCAGTCATGTCAGTTCCGCCAGCTCGAGCAGTGAGTGATGCCCCTTTGTTCTTAGGTTCGGAAACGTATTTTATTAATTGTTTGATATCTGTTGTACTCTTGGGATAAACAACCATTTGTGGCTGAACATAAAAAAGAGACGTGTCTCGACTATGCTCTTTGAGCACTTTTTCTCCATCCTCGACGTCTCCATCAAGAAATACTCGTAAATCATCTGCTGTCATATCCACATTATAACACGTGTTATACTTTAGAAAGTTATTGGCTAATATAATAGTATGTTTTCACTTTTTTCACCCTCTAAAAAAACGCCCAAACTAGATTTTGTGGCTATCGGCGACACGGTTACCGACGCTTTCATAGAATTACAAGATGCTTGGATTGAAACAGATAATCCAGAGAAATCAAAAGAATTATGTATGCATTTTGGAGACAAGCTACCCTACAAAAAAGTAGACATCGTAGCTGCTGTTGGGAATAGTCCAAACGCCGCAGTCTCTGCCCATCGACTGGGTCTTTCTACAGCACTAGTAACCAACATAGGAGACGACGACTACGGCAAAGAGATGCTGGGTCAAATGAAAAAAGAAGGTCTTGATACTCGCTTTGTTAAAGTCCATAAAGGTATTGGTTCTAATTATCACTTTGTTTTGCGCTGGAAAGCTGAGCGAACAATTTTGGTTAAGCATTATGAATATGAATATACCCTACCTGACTTGGGAGAACCAAAATGGATCTATCTTTCATCTCTAGCAGAGAATTCTCTTCCCTACCACAATATGATCGCTGATTACCTAGAGGCACACCCCAATACAAAACTAGCTTTTCAACCGGGCACATTTCAAATGCAACTTGGTAAAGAAAAACTCTCAAGACTCTATAAACTTTCTGAAATATTTTTCTGCAATAAAGAAGAAGCCCAGAGAATCTTAGGTCATACCGAAGATGATATAAAAAAGTTACTAGAAGAGATGCATAACCTTGGTCCCAAAATGGTCGTCATTACAGACGGGCCAGAGGGCGCTTATGTATATGATGGTAAAGACGCTTGGCACGGACCAATGTACCCAGATCCGGCACCTCCAGTAGACCGCACCGGTGCTGGTGACTCTTTCTCTTCAACATTCACATCAGCCTTAGCCTTAGGAAAAAGTGTAGATGAGGCGCTCCTGTGGGGACCTGTAAACTCAATGTCTGTGGTCCAGAAAGTCGGAGCCCAGGCTGGCCTGCTATCACGCGACAAACTCGAAGACCACCTTCGCAAAGCTCCCGTAGACTATCAAGCTCAGAAACTCTCATAAATATCAAGGTTTAAGCTTGATATTCAAAAAAAGAAGAGTTAACCTTCGTTTTTTTATTATCGCTAAAAAATGGCTTACTTTCGTTAATCGGGGTAAAATACGCCGTATTTTACCCCGATTAGCACCTCAAAAAAGCCTCACAATAGAGGCGTAGCCTCTATTGTGAGGCTTTTACACACAAAACACGAGTCTGCCAGCTTGACACCATAAATCAAAAGGAGTATAGTCAGCTCAGATTCAACTATCGCTCACTTGCCCCCGGAAGCCCGGTTCCTCCCCTAAAAAGGAGGGCCGGGTTTATTTTTTACAAAACCACGGTTACTTCTTCCGTTTCAACACTTTTTTTACAGCTTTCA
>JBGSXG010000027.1:0-5574 GCA_041751485.1 Minisyncoccia bacterium
AATCGCTCGGCGCGTGAGATTAGATTTGATGACAAATTTTTGCTAAAATGGGTTCTAGCCTCGTTTAAGAGGGACTCCGCAATCAGAATGAAAGGTTTTTTGGCGGGATTTTGGCGGGCAGAGCGAAGCTCTGCCCAAGGATTTAAGCCATTTCCGACCGCTTCGCGGTTTTTTAGGGTGAGGTTCAAAAATTCAAAAGCCCAAGATTTTTGGAGGGAAGATTTTTTGGGGGGGAGGTCGTACAGAATATATAACACTTACCCCACCCGCCCGTGCGCGTGTTAAATTTTGCCGATTTCCCAAATCGGCAAACTCCCTTTTAAAAAACTATTTCATCAACTCTCCAACAGAAACTCCGATTGCTTTTGCTATCTTAGCAATCGTCGCAAGTGTTGGATTTGTTTTTCCGTTTTCAATATTACTGACGAAACTTTTATCTACTTCAAGTATTCGACCAATCTCGCCTTGTGATATGCCTTTTGCGGTTCTAATTCGTTTTAAGTTTTTGCCTAGTTTTTCTGATTCGTTCATTATCCACAGATTATACTATTTGGTTGTAGTTTACACCATCCGTTGTGGTATAATGCAACTATGCAAAAATACTTTTTATATGCCCGCAAAAGTACAGATGTTGAGGATAAACAAATCCTTTCTATTGAATCACAACTAGCCGAATTGCGAGAGCTCGCCAAACGCGAAAGTATTTATATTTTAGACGAGTTTGTAGAAAAACGATCCGCAAAAATTCCCGGTCGCCCTGTTTTTAACACTATGCTTTCGCGTATTCAAAACGGCGAGGCGCAAGGAATTGTTTGCTGGAAAATTGACCGCTTGTCTCGCAACCCAGTGGATAGCGGAAAAATTCAATGGATGCTCCAACAAAACATAATCCAACATATTCAAACTCACGGACAAAGTCATTATCCAAATGACAATGTTTTGATGATGTCCGTTGAGTTAGGAATGGCGAACGAATATGTTCGCCAACTAAGTGAAAATACCGCTCGCGGGCTTCGGCAGAAAGCACGAAATGGAGATTTCCCCGGAAAAGCTCCATTTGGCTACATAAATAATTCCAACATCAAAAAAATTGCTGTCCATCAGAAAAATGCAAAACTGGTTAAAAAAATGTTTGAACTCTACGCAACCGGAAGCGTGCGACTAGAGGACATCGCAAAAATTTTAGAAAAAGCGGATATACTTTCAAAAAATAATCGGCGGATTCATGTTTCGCGAGTATCACATATTATTTGTAATCCGATTTATTATGGACATTTTCGCCACGCAGGCGAAATATATGAGGGCAAACATGAACCGATTATTTCTAAAGAAATTTTTGATAAAGCAAATAATGTTTTGCGAGGTAGAGGTCGCACGCCAGACAAGAAAACAGACCCTCGACCATTTTGTGGACTTATGTCCTGCGGTTCGTGCGGTATGGGAATTACGGGAGAGATAAAAATAAAAAGACAAAAGAACGGCACAAAACATTTGTACACTTATTATCATTGTTCCAAAAAATCTAAAACGCAAAAATGTTTTGAGCCGTGCATCCGAGGCGAGGAATTGGATCGCCAACTTTCGGCAAAGATAAGCGAATATAGTATGCCGAAAGAATTGGCAACAAAATTATTTGAAATGTTAGATGTTGAGGAACAGAAAAATAAACATACCGCGTCAGTCGTAGTTTTAGATTTGCGAGAAGAAGAACAAAACATTTCAAAAAACCTCGCCAGACTTACAGATGTCTATGTCGCGCAAGATATTGAGCGTGAGGACTATTTAAAAAGGCGTCGCTCGCTTATGTCCGACAAAAAGTCTGTCGAGGAGAAAATAGGGCGTCTTTTGAGAACCCCATCCGCGTGGATCGAACCGACACGCGAATGGATAAAAGACGCTTTAACACTGGATGAAATCGCCAATACGAACGACCTCCCCTCCAAAAAAATCTCCCTCCAAAAAATCTTCGGCTCGAACCTCACCCTAAAAAACCGCGAAGCGGTCGGAAATGGCTTAAATCCTTGGGCAGAGCTTCGCTCTGCCCGCCAAAATCCCGCCAAAAAACCTTTCATTCTGATTGCGGAGCCACCTCGCAGAATCGAACTGCGGACCTTCTCGTTACGAGTGAGATGCTCTTCCGACTGAGCTAAGGTGGCTTAATGGTCGGGCTTGGGGAAAGGGTTTTGTGCGGGTATCTAATCCGCACCCCTTTCCCCGAGCCCTAGGCCGACGCCACGCGCACGCGCTATAGCTGCTGTTACGCTCGAACGTCTGCTTGAGCCGTTGTTGGGGATTGAACCCAAGACCTCGTCATTACCAATGACGTGTTCTACCAACTGAACTACAACGGCTTGTTGTGCCGGGGCTATCATAGCAAAAAACGACCAGCTTTCGCTAGTCGTTTTTCAAAAGCCATCCTACTTTGTTAGTATGAGGACTCTACCGTAGCTTCGGCCTCAACTTCAGCAGAACCATCAGCTTCTGCCTCTGTAGATCCTTCGTCTTCTGTTGATGAGTCATCTTCTGACGTAGAGTCTTCATCTTCCGTCATAGAATCATCCTCAACCATCACATCAGCACCTCCATCAGCCTCGAGGTCTGCTTGGATATCCTCAATAATAGAATCGAATTCTGCTTCAATTTCTGACTCAGTGGCAACATCAGCACTTGCGCTTGATCCGCCACCTCGTGACTGAAGTCTTGCTTTGAGTCTTTCAACCTCTAACTTTAGGGCCACGAGCTCTGCTCGTGCTTGTCCCTCAACAGCAAGCACAGCTTCGTCTACTCGAGCAGATAGATCAGTAAGCGCCAACACTGCCGTATCGACAGACGCCTGCGCACTAAGTACTAAATCAGACCTAACGTCATTAAGTGTTGAAACAACGTCTGCTCGAACCTCAGCGACGGTTTTTTCAGATTCATCCATCTGTTCTTGTTCTTCGACTTCGACCTGGACTTGTGAATTTTGAACTACTCTATATGTAACAAATCCACCAACAGCCAAAACAGCCACTATGGCAATGGCTGCTATCACTCCAAATCCATTTTCATATTTATTATCTTGTGTCATATATTTTAAATTTATTTTGTAATATTCCTCTGACCTCACTATAACACGACGTATTATATGGCCCTAAGTTACAAAAATTGACTCCTTAGAAGCAAAGTAGTATCTTTTAAACAAGAACCCTAATAAAGGAGAACTGGTCATGAAAACGCCGGACAATAGAACTAACCGAGTATCGCTTGTGCCAGGTATAGGAGGAGAAGATTACTATGAAATTCTCACTACGGTGAATTACGTGCGAATCCGGATTGTAAAAACTCCTCGCGGAGAAGCTCCAAGACATATTCGCCAGGAGTGGGTAGGCCTAGAGTTCGAAGCCCAAGCAGAGAACCTGAGTACGCATGGCGTCCTGACTGAAGATCCGCTGCCTATGGCGAAGCGTTACCTAATTCTGGAAACAGAGGCTCTGGACTTGCTGGAAAAGGCCGGCAAGAGCCAAGCACTTAAGTGGTGGCGCGATAATGATTTCCCAGAAGAAGGCAGCTACTTCGCCTTCGAAGCAGACGAGGTAATTGAACTTGTTCCTTCGACCTCCTAAAAGGTGTCCCGAATCAAAATCCCCGCACGAGATCGTGCGGGGTACTTTATTTAAATATCTGTATTTTTTAAGCTTTTAAAAAACATCATAACGCTATTTATAAAATAAACACGTAATACTAAAGTATTACGTGTTTATTTTGTTTGCGCACTTTTGTGGAGGATGTTGGAACTGAGCTAGTTAAATTCTATTGAGCGAATCCTGTTAAACATCTCTTCTTTATTATCCAAATAGTAATCCTTTATCACACTGTGCTCAATTCTATACCTAGTTCCGTTAATTGAAACCAGTGCCTGTACACTTACCCTCTCTCCAGCACTCTGCTTTGGCTGTATAACTCTCCCTGTATCCGAATCAATCACCGTAGAACTTGCCTCTGTCTCTAGGATGCGGTATTCACCCCTTACACCATCAATGAAAATTTCGCCACTATCAACCACATTCATTTCTCCATAAAAATCTGTGCTACTAGGAACTTCTCTTACCTCAAAACGTCCTGCCAAACCACCGAGCTCTTCTAAATCGTGGTTATAGTGAGCCACAATACCCCAATCGTCAGCGACCTTATTATTTTTCACCTTAATCCAATCAGAAGGAGTCTCGACAACAACGCTTGCATCAGCTTTGTTCAAAAAATAAAAACCTCCTAGGATAATTACAACAACTAAACCAATTACAAGATATTTGTTATTCATACAAAAATTCTACCACAGTTCAAAGTCTCGTCCTCCGTCAAAAATAAAACAGCCTTGTTGGGCTGTTTTATCGTTTGCGCGCTTTTGTGGAGGATGTTGGAACTAGTTTACTACAATAAAAACTAACTTTTAATATTATTCAATTTACATCCACACAACGATAATCTATAGACACTCTTTTCTCATCTACACTCAAATTATCGCTGGGATTGTAAACATTATAACAGACACTATCAGAGTCATTACTCCATGAATAATTACCTAGATAATCGCCTCCATAGCCACCGATTGTCTCCACAAACGTCTCACTGTCACCCAAAGAAACTAAAATGCTTTCAGTTCCAGTCCACAGATCAACAATGTGCAGCTCTTGTCCGTCTTTCATCTTCAGGATTTTAGTTCCGTCAGGTGAAAGTCTTGATCCTGAAACATAATCAACTGATGCTATCAATTGATATTGATTGGTATTAAGGTCATAAAGGTAAACTTTGGGTCCTGCACTACTTGCAGGGCTTTGGATAAATAATATTTCCTTCAAATTATCAGAAAAATTCAACATCCTTATACTTCCCCTGCTTGAGTCTCCGAAAATGTCATACACATTTTTTATGACAATCTGACTTTCTCCAGATTCGTCAACTTTTACTATTTGTTGGCCGCAACCAGCGTCGTCATCAGGAAAAAAACAATTATCGTCTCGAATAGTCACGGCGCTATAAACTGACCCAGTTGTCTTATAGGAATCAAAAAACTTTATCGTTTCTAGCATTTCTTTCAAATACAAATGCCCTTGGTCTTGTTCAACATTAAGATTGTTATTGGTCCAATCAACGCCAATTGACTGCATCTCAAAAGAAAACACTCCATTCTCACCCGAGAGGTAGTACTTAAGAATCAAATGACCCTCAAATCTCCCTTCCTCAATAAAATAAAATGTGTAGTCACCGATATTTCTTTTTTCAAAATCATTAAATGATTCTGGGTGTCTACCGCTTCCATCATAGGTAGTATTTTCTATCAAAATGTCGATGAGTTTTTCTGCTGGAAAAGGTTCCGCAATCTTACGAATACTCACTGAGTGTTTCGGTAGCTCTTTTCCGGGGACATAATTATCATCTTTGGAAATAAATGTCGTCAAATAACCATCTTGTGAATTTAAACCAGACACAGAAACAACTTTAAGTATGTCCGGATACTGAATTCCAAACCCATATTCTTCATTTCGATAGGTTTCCCACTCTCCTTCTTCAGAAACTTCTTGGTCTGGCACAGAA
>JBGSXG010000028.1:0-23268 GCA_041751485.1 Minisyncoccia bacterium
TTCAACAAAAGCAACTATTTCATTAATAATAGGTAATGTAATATCGACATGGTGTGTATCAGTGGTATGCGGACCATACTCCATTACCAAGGCATTGGACTCTTGGATATCTTTCCATGACTGGTCAATAAAATCTGAAAGAGAGACCCACGCCTTCATTGAGACATCTCCGTCTCGTCCAGCTTGAATTGCCTCAAGTTGCCACGAAGTGCTGTCTTTAAAAAACTCTATTGTCTTTGTTGCTGATGCTATAAGATTCTCAAATTCATTATCTATGTCAGATGAAACCTTTTTATCCCAAAATTCCTTTCCGAAAGTTAAATCTTGTTCTCGTACATGATTAAGGTCTTGATTCAATTTTATAAAATCAGCAATAGATGGCAAAGTGCCGAGCTCTGGCCGCCATCCATTAAGCTCTTTTTCATCAGAAATAGAAATTGCATTTGTCTGATACAGTGCAACTATTTCAGTATGAGTTAGTGGCAACCCTGTACCCAATGTAACTGGTCCAGGAATCCAATCGTTGTTTTTACCTTCTTTTACCTTCTTTGCTGCATCAATAGGCCGAATACCTTTTCCTCCAAAAACAATCTCTCGAATTTCATCTTCACGTGCATCAAAAAGCTGTTGCCGCAGCAATTGAAGATCCGAAAGGATTTTGCTTCTTTCTTCACGAGTTTGGATTGTCACTTTTTCTAATCGATCTTCATCCTGAGAAAGTTTTACACTTATATCCCTTACAGACTGCTGTAATTCTTCAACATTTTGTTTTTCTTTCTGTAAAACACTCACACATAGAGATTGTATTTCAGGAACAATTTCTCTACGTAGGACACGCAAAGCCTTTGGTGATTGAGCTGTCACCAACACTCGTTTCCCTTGTGAGAGTAGGTGACCTACAAGATTTGCAATTGTATGAGTTTTACCAGTTCCTGGTGGACCCTGAACAAGCACAGTGCCTCGGTGCTCTAATTGTTTTGCAATTTGTAGTTGTTCTTGATTTGCCGGCTTACTTAATAGAATTTCAGCATCCTCATTACCAAAAGTATACACGTCCTCTCCATTTTCAGATTGAGTTGTTTTCTCATCAAGAAAACCGAGTATCTGCATCATTGCGACAGAGAAAGGCTCACCAGTCTGTATGCGATTTGTAATATCTTGAAGTATCAAATCAATCGCATGTCCTAACCCTGCATGTCTTTGACGCATGAAAATAACAGGATTGCGTTCAATTGTAATATTATCAAATGTTTTTTGGTGGCTATTCTCTATGTACTGTCCACCATTTGGAAAAAGACCTTGAATAAGACGGCGAAGGAAGCCGCTTGTATCTTCTTGTCCCAAAGGATCAAACTCCATCTTTTTCAATTCATCAACACATTGAACAAGTTGTCGTGTGTCTACAGTAGGGAGTGTCCGTAAGAAATCTACATAAAGTTCGGGCGATTGTTCCTTTCTTCGAAGAATAAACTGGGGTTGTTTTTTCTCGGGACGAAATTCCAATTCTAGTCGCTGTAAGAGTATTGGGTGACTAAATTTTCCGACTGACTCATCTGAATATTCAAGTAGACCTTCACCAATTAGGAGCTCAACTCGTTCTCCTTCGCGTTCCATCTGTCCATATAATTCATAGACCCTTTCAAAAAACTTTATTGCCTCCCATGTGGATTTTTCATTTTCTACCCAGGCACTTCTTTTCTTATTCCATACATTAAACGCAGTTTTACGCTCCTCCACATCATTAAACTCTTCAATCTCAGTGTCGCCACTTTTTGTTTGAACATTCCGACTCTTTTTAAATTCTGCTTTCTGATCTATCTTGGTCCATCCTGGTATAAGCCACTCCGAAAGAATCTCGGGTGGTTTAGGGCAATGAGTCATTATCGGCCTAGTAACTTCCAAAAGAATATCGTTCTCTTGACGGATTTCCTCCTCAGATTCTTGTTTAGGATTTACTATGTACTCGTTAAGCTTAATTGATGGATGTTTTGGTAGAGTACTTAACCAAAGTGTAGCGATTTGCTTTGAGATATCAGAAACTACTGGAGTACGTAAATCATTGTAAGCCTTAAGAAATTCAAAAAGGTTTTTAAATCGACTTTGGACTATAGAATTTTCTTGGCTGGCAACGGGATTCATATATTTTATTTTTGTTCTCCAGGGTTATAAATAAATCCCTCGGCAATTTTCCAAACACCTTTCTCTCTGAAGGCGGGGATATTTTGTCGACGTGCGGCATTGGAAAGGGCGGATGCGGATGTGTGGCTCGTCTTTGCATAATCAGAAAGAGTTACTATCTTTTCACCCTTAAGGTAAGTGATTCTTTTGTGGAGTGATTCCATGAGGGCAAGGGCGAGAATCTTTTCCATTTTCTTTGCCGTCTTTTTATCTCGGTATTCAGCAAAGGTGCTGTAGTATTCTTTCTTTTCCTTGTCACGAATAATAATGCCTGGAAAACCAAGTCTTTGGAATTGATAGTTTATGAGGACTCGACCAATACGGCCGTTGCCATCACAGAACGGATGGATAGTTTCAAATTCAAGGTGAAATTTAGCGATTTTATCTACAAAAAATCCTGAGATATTTCCTGTGTATTCAGAAAGCAATGCATCAATCATTCTTTCAACGTGTTCTGGTGCAGGTGCGACGTGTGTGCCAACACGAACATATTCACCAGTCTTTCTAAAGCGACCAGCGATCTCATCTCTGATCCCACCGATAAGCATCTGGTGAAGAAAGAGTATTATTTCCTTATTTACCTCGAGCTCTTGAGATTTGTTTCTAATGTAGGCAACAACTCGAGCCAGATTCTTTGCTTCGAAAACTTCTCGGACCGATACCTCTCTAGCTACAGCCAATTCCAAGAGGATTTTCTCTGTCTCCATGAGTGTGAGTGTCGAGTTTTCTATAGCATTAGAGTTATAGACCGCCTCAGCTACTTCGGCCTCATCAACCATTACCAAAAGTGACTCTTTACCTTTTTTAAGAGTCTCGTACTCGGTTTTGAGATTTTGAAGTCTCGTTATGATTGGTTTGGTGATGGCCATAATGTTTAGTTAATTAACCTTTAATATTATAGTGTTTTCACCCCTTATTGTCAAAGTTTAGTGAATGAGTAGTAAAAATAAGCATTCATTCACTAGTTTTTTGCCAAAATACACTTAAAATGGAACTTATTGCCAGTGTTGGCGAAAAGTAGGATAGGTATACTGGACTGGTCAAAATATCCCTTTTGCACACTAATCACGTTGTACTGTGCAAAAAACGAACTTTTTGCATACTGTATTTCATTTTGTGACTGGAAGTCACCTTAAAAGCGACCTGTAGTCACAATTTGAATTCTTACCTATAACCCCGTCCATTCCTCTTTGCATTCTGGACACCAAGCATTACCAGTATGCTCGAACGTATCAGTGAACTTATTTGGCTGATACATCTGGTCTTTCTCGTTCCAAATAAACTCATCATCAATAAGTGTCTCTACCAACTTACGCTCACAGCCACAAAACTGGCAGGCATGTTTTGGAAATGTTTTTGTTTCTTCTGGCATACCATGATCGTTGATCGAATAGTGAATGAAGTCAATATTTCTGCTAAAATATAACCAACATGACATCAATCTATATACTTATCGGAATAATTATTGTGATTGGTGCAGTTGCTGGACTCTTGAAAGACAAGTTTGATGTCGAGGATGAAAAACCAAAATATGACTACAAGCGTCGCAATTGGTTTCTAACTAAAGCCGAGCATGAGTTTTACAAAGCTTTGGTCCAAGCTGTAGGCCAAGACTACATTATTTTCGCTCAAGTTCATCTACCAACACTTCTTGATGAGAAAGTGGTAGGACAGAACTGGAAGGCGGCGTTCAGGCATGTAAGTCAAAAGTCCGTAGACTTTGTGCTTTGCGATAAAGCCTACCTTTCTCCCAAGCTTGCGATTGAGCTTGATGACCGATCACATGATCGCCCTGATAGACAGGACCGAGACATTGAGGTTGAGCGTATTCTTAAGGGTGCCGGTATGCCACTTCTAAGGGTTCAGAATCATGGAACATTTAACCCTCAGGAGTTGTCTCAAAAGATTCGAGCCACTTTAAATCCTAGCGATACTTCACCATCTCTGCCTCAGTCGGCCTCGTAATTCCAAAGAAACCTTGCTTGATATTTGGTAGTAAAATTAATGCGAATGAATGTGGCTGTGACCATGATGCTTTCCTTTGTAATTTTTCAAGGCGTAAACAGCCAAAAGAGTTGTGATAGGCACCGTCAATATAAGACCGATACTTCCTACAGTTGTACGGATAATTTCAGTGGCAAATATTTCCTGATTGATAATACTTGCCATTGATGAATCTGATGTTGAGAAAAGCAGAAGAAGAGGTAGAGACACACCGGTGTATGCAAGAGCCAATGTATTAACCAGTGCACCAGCATGTTCCTTTCCGACACGAATTGCCTTTGTGTAAATTTCCCTTTTAGAAAGGTGTGGTGCTGAACTATATAGCTCACTCACTATAGCTGCTTGAGTCACAGCGATATCATCAAGCACACCAAGGACACCGATCATAATGCCTCCCAGAAGAAGACCAGTAAAATCAAGTGCGCCTCTTGTATTGAAGTTCAGATAGACAGCCTCATCTGTAGCAAAACCGCTTAAGCTGGCTAATTCCACACCAACATACGCCAATATTCCAGTAAGCATTACGGCTAACACTGTTCCAGTAAAGGCAACACCTGACTCTCGGTTAAAACCATGAGTAAGAAAAATTGCCAAGAAAAGTATTACTGCGGCAATCGCAATGCTTGTAAGGACCGGTGGATATCCCTTTAATAAACTAGGAACGAGGATATACAGTATGACAAAAAAGCTTCCGGCTAGACTTAGAAGTGATCGCAACCCCTGCTTTCCAGAGAAGACTATGACAACAACTGCAAAGAGAATAATAAAGCCAAGTATGACGCCTCGTCGATCGATATCTCGAACAGCATACATTTCTCGTCCATCTAAACCATCAATGCTATGTCTGAGAAAAAACTTATCTCCCTTTTCGAGTACTAAAAAATCATTCTCAATGGTCACCACTTCTCCTTTTTTGTCTCCTTCAAGAATCTCGGCTCTGATCGTTTGATAAGTGCTTTGCACGTCTGTACCAGGAACCTCTTTCTTCTCCTGGCTGACCACTTCAATGACTTTCGCTTTAACAATCTCAACCTTATCCTGAATAAGTTCTTGAGCACTACTTGGCAAAGGTAAAAAGATACCTGAGATAAGTAGTGCTGAAAAGATAAGTGTTCGCAACGGGTTCATGTTTTTAATTTTACCAGTTTTTAGTCCTTGTTGCTAAAAGCACTAGTTTCAGCTTGTTAATTGTGTTGAAGTTAAATAAAGTAGTTCTTCCACTTCGCAACTTTGTCATCCCTTTTATAGAACTCGTATTTCTGCCAGTCACGTATAAGGTCATCCTCAGATACGACCGCATCAAAAAGTTCGCTTCCATAAAGATCTTCTATTCTCATATCGTCTGAAAATTCTTTTGAATCTTTAATGTCTGTATCGTATTTTGCTTTGATAGACGTCGAGAGGAAATGAAATCTTTTGGCGCAGATGCCACCATGGTCGTCGCAGTGTTCGCGGAGTGCACCTACAGTCGTGATTTCGTGATCACTTCCGAGGTATGCTTTGTGCTTGTACATCATCCAGACGATCGGGTCCACATAGGTCATCTCGTCACCGATGCGGTCCTTTTCTTCCTCTGTCGTCGCCCCGTTGTACTCGGCGTACTGGCGCAGAAGTGTATCCAACTTTTCTTTTGCTTGTGATGATTGAGAGTGCTTCATGTTATTTCTTTTTACCGATTATGATGTTGTTGATAATGTCTTTAGGACTTTCGCTTCTGCGAATAACCTCTATGTCCTTCAAGTGTGCCGGTGTAATCTCGGGATAGAGGAGCGTGCCGAGGTTGCTCACGCTGCGCATGACGATGTGGGTGTTTCTCTCGCTTCTCGCGACCACATGGTCGATGATCTTCGTCTTCTCTTCCTCGCTTTCTCCCGCAAGCGCGGCAATGAAAATCGTCTGATATCCGGTGAGATCCTGCACATCAAGGATGTTTCCATTGATGGTTTTTATCTTTCCCGAAAGCCCAACCCTTTCCACAAGCTCGCTTGAGAGAGTGCATGCATCATCGTCCGTGTCGAGATTATCTATCGAGATTCCACACTTGCGAGCCATCATGATGGACGATAGTGGCAACGGTCCCGAGCCTACGAACAATGCTTTGTGACCTTTGTGAACGTCGCAAAGCCGCATGCTTTCGATTTCGAGATCGGTCATTTTCTCGTAGTTCGGGTAATACGGAAAAACCCTGAGTATCTTTTCTGCATCATCAGACTTGAGTGCGTTCTTCACCCAGAACAACTCAAGCTCGGATTCTGCCCTCGATGACATCCTTCGGAGATCGTCCTGAATCAGCCGGATCTCCTTGTCGTCCAGGATATCTTTCGAGTGGTCGGCATGAGTGTCCTGGACTATCGCTACAAGTTCCGAAAATGTGGCATTAATTCTCTCGGACGGCTTCAGATCTTTGGCAGACGAAAGCTCCCCGTGAATGCCGAGGATCTTGTCTCTTTTTCTTTGTGAAATTGCGTTTGTCATATGTTGTATAAAAAAGCCGCGACGCCCAGTTCATCCACTGAGGCTGATCTGAAACGTCGCGGCAGGTTTTCAAGCGAGAACCTTACTTGATTCTTCTTCGAGCTTTTCGACGCTCTCCGACCAGGCCTTCATGAGTTCCGGAGTTTTCGCCAGTGATAGGCAGTGTCGTGCCGCCTCGATCATTCTTTCGGGATCGTCGCCGTGTGCCACGCCGTAGCTCAGGGCTTCCGTGAATTCCAGGCATTGCCACGATACCGTTTCCGGTGGCGTGATAGCGATCAGAGTCTGAATGGAACGAATGCCTTCAGCGACCATTGCTCCTGGATGCAGCCTTTCGACTGCCCGGACAATCTCGGGACCGAAGAATTCGCCGTAGCGGTTTGACCACCAGACCATCGAGACTGCGAGCTCGTACCGGTTCTTCGCGATGTCCTCGGGAACAATTTCGTCCCCTCGGCTTCGGATGATTTCCGCGCACCCAATCCAGTATTCCATGAAGCGCTTCAGCACCTGTGGGAACCATTCGTCTTTGACGTACGGCCTCCGCGAGATTTCCTTGGCGTTCTGGAGATTTTCAGGATGCGTAATGATGCGAAGTCCCTTGGGAGAACTGTGCACCACCGGCTCGTTTGGCGATTCTTGAAGAAGCGCCTCGATCTCTCGGACAGTGTCCTCGCGCGGCACCGTCTCCCTGCGGAGCTGTGCGTAGCCGGGCTCATCCTCAACAGACACTTCCTTTGTGAGGACATGTGTCATTAGACCAGGAAGGTCGCTTGCGATCTCCACCTCTCTCGAAGCGTAGAACGTGACGAACCTGCGTGGATCTTCGAGCGTCTGCTGCCAGTCGCTGTGCACCTCGTTGAAGAGGTATCCGTCGACCGCTCCTTTTACCCTGAGCAGGAAGTCTTTCCCTTCGAATGCCTTGCGGAGATCGTCGAGAGTCGCTTCCTGCGTGAGCTCGTAGGAATAGGGGTGCATGTCGTGGACATGATGATGGTCGTGCGAATGGTCGTGATGGTGATGCTTGCAGCCGCAACCTTCGTGGTGCTTGTGGTCGTGCTGATGCACGCGACTTACCGTCAGTCCCGTCTTCCGAGCACTTCTTTCAACCTTCTTTTCGAAGATGTTGATGACGATGCCTGGGATGCCGGAACCGTTCGGAACAAGGACGAGCGGGGTGCCCGGATTTTCACTTGCCACGAATTCCGGAATGCCAGAAGCGTCAAGATCGAGGATACTGTCTCCTTCGTGCTTGGTGACGCCGATCGCTAGGGTCGCTGCCTTCGCCTGGCTCTTCACCACGTCCGCATACCTGATCAGGTCTCGGGCGTGATGCTTTGCTGAAAGCAGGCAGAGGATGTGGAACGGATACGGGCACGATTCAAGGAATTGCCCCGTCTCGTTTCCTGGAATCAATCCAAAGCCTTCGAGGAACACCCAGGTGATGCCCGATTTCTCAAGCTTCGCGAGGGTGGACTTAAGGTCCGCGGTGTCACCGCAGGTGAAGCATCCGTTGGTCATTGCGACCACTTCTGCCGATCTGCCCGCGAGCTCGCCGTCGATCAGGCCGCCTTCGTCGTTTATGACGTAGGCCACCTTCTCTCTGGTCGGAAATCCGCGTGACTTGAGTGCCTGAATTACGTTCAGGACGAACGTCGTCTTGCCGGCTCCGAATGGGCCGACAGCGGCGAACAGTTGCATGGTTTCTTTCATTCTATGGGTCTCCTGTGTTTGGTGGTGAAAAGAGCTATCAATGCAAAACATTTGCATCTGAGAAGTACTGTACCCTAAGAATGTGCTAATTGCAAATCATTAACATTTAGGATATGCTGTGTCTATTATGAAAAAAGATACATCTGCAACACTTATTGGTGCAGGGCTCAAAGTTACGCCAACCCGATTGGCGATTCTTGAGGTGTTTTCTAAAGACTGCAAGCCAATAAACGCCGAATACATTTTCAACAGGCTACATGGTGAAAAGGTCAACTTAGTTACGATTTATAGAACTCTGAGTACCTTTGCTAAAAAAGGCATTGTAAGATCAGTTAACGTTCATGCTGAATCTGCGCATTATGAACTCGCTGCGCATCACCACCATCATCTGATTTGTAAAGATTGCGGGAAAATAGAAGAGATCAGCATTTGCAATGAATTGCTTGATAAAGAGGCAATGGCTCATTCAACAAAGTTTCAATCAATACAAAGCCATTCAGTTGAGTTTTTCGGAGTCTGTAAAAAGTGCAAAGTCTAGCGATACTCCGCCATCTCTTCAGCCGTCGGCTGCGTAATTCCAAAGAAACCCTGTTTGATATTCGGCAACCAAATATGCTCTTTGTTTGTCTTCCAAAAGGTTCCGATATCTCGTACCATGTCGAGCCAGTTAGGACTATTGGCTGGTGCTAGATTAAACAGAGAAGATATTTTTTACTTGGTCAAAGGTAGCTCTAAAAAATAGTTGTAACTCTTCTTGTTATAGATATACACGAGCATCTTGTATACTAAATAGATGTGTTTTTGTACAAAAATAACAAGAACTGATCGGCTAGTCGTAGTTGGTATTTTTTGCGCCCTACTCATACTTGCTCTTGTTAAGCTAATATTATTTTCTTCGGAAGTGCCACTGAACGTGCCTGATAATCCGCGTTACCAAGATGCGTCTCTTTCTACTGATGAACGAGTTGATAATCTGTTGTCGTACATGACTCTGGAAGAGAAAATTGGTCAAATGGCCTTGGTGGAGAAAAATAGCGTTGAAGAGATTGAAGATATTAAAACCTATGCTTTAGGAGCTATTCTAAGTGGTGCCGGAAGTAAGCCTGAGGAAAATACTCTTGCTGGCTGGCAAAAGTTGGTAGGGAATTTTAAGCAGACGGCGCGTGAGTCACGTTTAGGAATACCAATTTTATATGGAGTGGATGCTATCCATGGACACAGTAACGTCCCAGGTGCAACAGTATTCCCACATGCCATAGGCCTTGGAGCAACAGGAGATGTAAAGCTGATCGAAGCGATTGCAACTGCTACAGCAGAAGAAATACGAGCAACTGGCATTACTTGGGCGTACTCTCCAAATCTTGATTTGCCAAGGGATATACGCTGGGGGCGAACCTACGAAGCTTTTTCTGATGATCCGGAACTGACGGCAACGTTGGGCGCTGCGTATGTGACTGGACTGCAAGCTGAATATAAGGATGGTGAAAAAGATTTTATTTTGGCAACACCAAAACACTATGTGGGTAATGGTGCAATGGTCTGGGGTTCATCAAGTAATGAAAATTTCAACATTGATCAGGGCACAACAGAAATAAACGAGGAAAAATTGCGCACCACATATCTGCCTCCTTTTGAAAAAGCTATTGATGCTGGCGCCATGAGTATTATGGTTGGACTCAATAGCTGGGGTGACACAAAGATGTCAGCGCAAAAATATTTGATCCAAGATGTTCTAAAGGATGAAGTTGGTTTTAAGGGATTTATAGTGTCAGATTGGTACGGCGTGTATGAAATACCTGGAGGAAATTATCAGGCCACAGTCACGGCCATAAATGCTGGTGTAGACATGGTGATGTTGCCGTTTGACTACAAGGGGTTCATTGAGAATGTTCAAAAAGCGGTACGCCGTGGTGAAATAAAATTGGAAAGGATCGACGATGCCGTACGTAGGATTTTATACGCAAAATTTTCAGCCGGTATTTTCGACGTCACGGTTCATGAGAAAACAGATGACAGCTTTGGTTCTCTGAAACATCGAAAGCTTGCACGTGATGCAGTGGCCCAATCTCTTGTCTTGCTGAAAAATGAAAATAATATTTTGCCGGTCAACAACAATCGGTCGCAAAAAATATATGTTGCAGGAGGTGCCGCAGATAATATTGGAAAACAATCTGGCGCATGGACAATCGAATGGCAAGGAGTTGACGGTAACTGGTTTAATGATGGAACTTCAATTTTGGCTGGTATCAAAGAAGTCGCAGGAGGAACTCATACAATTGAATTTCAGGAGCAAGGTATTTTCTCTACATCAACACCTAAAGCCGACATCGGCATTGCCGTTGTTGGTGAATCACCGTATGCAGAAGGTTGGGGTGATACTGCGCAACCATCATTGAATGAAGAGGACCTTTCTATTATTGAAAATCTTAAAAAAGTGAGCGAGAAGGTTGTGGTGGTTCTTATAACAGGAAGACCTCTACTTATCACAGACGAAATATCTGACTGGGATGCTGTTGTGGTGGCGTGGCTTCCTGGAAGTGCAGGAGATGGAGTAGCTGACGGACTTTTTGGCAAGAAGCCATTTACTGGCAGGCTTCCTTTGCCATGGCCAGCAAGCATTGCACAAGTGCCCATAGAAACTGATGGTACTACAAAAGACAACAGCCCTCCTTTATTTCCTCGTTATTTTGGCGTAACTGAGTAAGGGAGTATTTTTTGATGCCACGTTTATATCATAGAAAACCCAACCCAGCCTTTTTAAACTTTCCCCCAGTCAAAATTTCTGGACTTGTCCTGTAAAGGTAGCATAACAAAAAACATCGACGTCATTAATGATGTCGATGTTTCTATATTTGCATATTATAATATAAAGGAAAGCTGGGGGAAATCTTAAAATCTTACTAGAACTTGGCTCTAATTTCATTATAGAAAAACCGGTGGCCCAGAGCGGGTCACCGGTAGTTTTGAAAGAAATAGCTATCTCACAGACTGGTACACATGATCGCCTGCGGTAAACACGAATTGGCAGACGTTAAGTCTCCGAGTCCAGAACATGGCAGGACAGCAAGCGAGATAGTGTTCCCACATCCGCCGCTGGAACCGCTGATCATTCATCTGAGCAAGCGGCTCTTTCGCTCGACGAAGCCAGTGTACCAGCGTCTTTCCGTAGTGATAACCGATCTCTTGAACATCGGCGAGAGAAAGGTGGGGCTCAGCAGCGGCTAGGATCTCTGACGGAGACACGCCTTCAACGCCTGGGAAAATATACTGCTCCATCCATGGCCCAGGAAGAGGTATGGCCGGCTTCGGAAACCCAATCAGGTGTAGTAAAGCTACACCGCGCGGATTGAGACAGTTACGATGTATTTCCATGAACCCCTGGAAATTTTTCTTCCCAACGTGCTCGGCCATTCCCACGGAAACAACCGCGTCAAACTTACCCTGCACATCTCGATAGTCAGCTTGCCTAACTTCAACCGACGATCCGTACTTTCTTTGGACATACTCGACTTGTTCAGGCACTGGCGTAATGCCAAGCGCTCGAACTCCATATTTTTCTCTAGCGTATCCAATAAGACTTCCGTAGCCACAACCGATATCGAGCAATGTCTTGCCCTGTTGCAGGCCCAACTTTCGACAGATCAAATCGAGTTTTCTCTCCTGCGCCTCCTCGAGAGACTCTTCGTCATCGAGATTTTCAGGATCTTTCCATATTGCGCACGTATACGTACGCCGGGAGTCGAGCATGGCCTGGATAATCTGACTACGTTGACCGTAGTGATCGCGCGCGTTCTGTTCTGACTTTCTTTTCGTCCCCTGAAGGTTTCTTCTCTGATGCAGAAATTGGAGGATCTTTGCGGGCTTACTGTCCATTAGGTATTCATACAAACCTGCTTGGACAACCTTGTGGTAAAAAACAACAAGATCCACACAGTCCCAAACACCTTCCACGTAAGACTCTCCGAGACCGAGAACCCCCTCGTTTGCAATAGCGTTGAAGAAGAGGTCCGGGTTTTTCGCTTGAGGATCCCATGGATTATCTCCGTTCATATGCACGTCGGCCCTGTCGAGAAGTTTTCCAACAAAAGTACTGGTAACAGACATCTTTGTTCCTTTCAAAAAGAACGTTTTCTCGCAACATAGCGAGGATTGACTAAAATTATAATACTTTATTTTTACAATATTGTCAAAAAGCAATTATTTTTTGTATAATTAAAATATGATTGTAGAAATAATATTTTGGTTATTGTTGGTCGACAGCTTAATCGCTGTTTATATTACCTGGTCTGGTAATAGAGAATTTTTTAATAAGATGTATTTCTTTAAAAGATATTTTCCATTAACGAAAGGTTGGACTGGTTTCTATCTTGCACTAGTTTTGTTTATTGGCTATCTTGTTTACTTTTTGTAGGAGATCTGTCCATTAGTTTTGGCCATAGTCAGACATAAAAATTTGATTATCTTTGGAGGTTTGTGGGGCTTGACAGTTAATATTAAAATGATATTGTCCAGATGTTTGAAGCATTATGGGTCTTTGGAAACATTGGCCAAAGTGCACAAACCACCCTGTCCGGTGTAATGGGTTTTGGCGGCGCCTTAACCAATGCATCTGCGAGACAGGACAAAAACTGATGTGCTCCCTTGGTAAAAAGTTCATGTGCCGACCCCGCGAGCGGCAACTTTAGAAGCATTATGGGTCTCTGGAAACATTGGCCAAAGTGCCACACTAAAGTGGAGACTAACGCATCAGTTTGGGTCCTTGCGGACAATAGCCCGGCACCTTCTCATTTTTAGAGTTTAAGGTCCGGGTTTTTTATTACTCAAACTAAAAATAAAAACCACCCTTGGGTGGTTTTTATTTTTTCTTACTAAAAAGCAATATTTTGTTATGAAGTTTTTTATCCGCGTACCATTTTGACAATCCAAATCAGAACAATGGCTCCGAGGAGAGCTACAAGAAATCCGTAAATACTGAATCCGGTAACACCGGTTTCGCCAAAGAGGCTCATAATCCAACCGCCGATGACTGCGCCAACAATACCAACGACTATGTTTAGGATCAGGCCTTGCTGAGCATTGGTTTTCATAATAATCGATGCAATCCATCCGACGAGACCGCCGAATATAATCCAAAGAATAATTCCCATATAACTTTTTTATTACTTGATAAGTTGATAACTAATCGTTTTCTGCTTCGTTGAGTTTTGAAGCTGCTTCTGGTGTAGACACAGACTTGCTCATAAAGAACAGTTTAACAATACCCCAAGCGATAAGGTAGTAGACAACCATAGCTAGAAGGGTAGTCCATTCAAGAACACTACTTTCAACCCGCGTTACTTGGAAAACAGTCAAGAAAGGTGCTACGAAAATATAACTAACGTCATATATGAAGTTGCTGAATCCGGCGGCAGGGTTTGCTGCTAATAGCTTTAAGATGAATCGAATAGTCAAGAGTGCTTCTAGGAATCCTAGAATATACCAGACAATCTGAGTGCCTCTGTAGAGGGGCTTTGTGGTCGATGACGTGTATGATGAATCCATATTTTATTTGTTGTTTATTTAATAAAGTAATGAGGTTGTGTTTATCTGCCTAAGCAGAGTTAACTGCACTATTAGCAGTGTACAATAGGTGATCAGATTACACAAAAAACATCGTAGAGGTGTTTTTGTATAACAGAACTTATTTACAGCTGTGTTTTGTGGCCTTGTAGATTTTCATCTGCTTGGCTATTGATAAGTATGACACCACTGTATTCAGAAATGTTTATAGAATCCGAAAAAGCTCCACCCGAAGTGTTTGCTGTTACGAATGTCACAACGCCTGAACTATTTACATAACCATATTGAGTTGCCCCACTAGAAGAATACTGAACTGGCTCTACACCACCTGTTCCACTCACGAGCATAACTCCGCTATGCAGACCTAAGTTGGACGTGTTTGAGAGAGCATCTTGTGATGAATTTGCACTGACCATACTTAGTTGACCAGAAGTGTTTACATATGCGTATGTTGCGGCATATGAAAACATGGGGAAGGCCAAGGCTACTACTAGAGCCAGAGCTAGACCAATCATAAGAATCGGGTTTAAGAAACCTGTTGTTTTTATCATATTTATTTTTTATTGGGTTGTTAAGAAACCAGGATACCTGGTACATAAGAACGTAAGAATAGATATATGTTCCAATCTGCGAGCATCAATGCTGATGCATTCGACCTTGGAACTAAAAGAGGCTATAGTTTGCGCCTTAATTTCGATAGACTGGTGACATAATTAAGTATACGCTATTTTTGACAAAAATCAATCTTTATTGTTTTATGACACAGAAGTATTGTTTGTCCTAATTGTCATTTAATAAAGAATAATTGTCGTACTAGCTTTACTCGTTTGTTCTCGTTACTTAGGAGTGGCTAGATATAAGAGCCTTTGTTTCCTAGAGGAAAACCTACGAATTTTTTATTTGTCATTAGGACTAGGGTGCTCAATAGGACGTCTGCCGTTCGATTCAATCGCAGGCTCGGAGCCTGCGGTTTTTTATTACACAGATTACGCAGTTTGTTTAGCTGTGGCTAAGTTTCGTATTAAAAGCGCATATCTTTGCTACTATGGATTAGTGAAACATTTTTGTATGAATAATGTTTTTATTAATTTTGTTTAATGTATATACAATGTTTACACAAACACAAAAAGCATTGATTGGTATCAATGTGGCCATTGTCCTCGGCTTCGGTTGGTTCTATGGTACGGCTCTTAATTATGAATTTTTGGCATACGTTGGATCTATCGCTGTCATTATGGCGGTCTTGTTTGGAACCTTGCATCTTACACGCTTTGGGGGCGGTATTATAGCTGGCGTCACTGCCTGGGCTTTGATGCATATGCTCGGAGGCAGTGTTCAGACTGCAGACGGTGTCTTGTATGCCTGGAAGATTTTCCCATTCTTTGATGGAGGAGGGGAGTTCTATATTTTAAAATTTGACCAGGTAGTACACGCCTTTCTCTACGGTGTGGTGGCTTTGATGTTTTTTCACCTGCTCCGCCAAGTGGTCGGCATCAAGACGCATATGTGGTTCATTGCTTTCGTTGCTATATTTGCCTCAGCCGGATTTAGTATTATTAACGAGATTATTGAATTCCTAGCTGTGGTTGTCTTGCCCGAGACTGGTGTCGGAGGATACTACAACACCGTTCTTGATATGATCTTCAATCTTGCTGGCGCGCTTGTGGCAGTTGTGGGGTGTGTGTTGTGGAGGCGAGCAGAAGAGAAAACAGACGTGTCGTCAGCAGAATAGTATGAATACAGAACTCCTTACAAGTACTTGGTATCAAGAGCTCATCAAACCCGAATGGGCTCCACCTGCTTGGGTGTTTGGACCTGTGTGGACTGTTCTTTATGTCATCATCGCTCTTACGTTTGGATATGTGACACTCTTGTATATAAAGAAAAAAATACCACGTAGAGTCTTTGCGCCGTTTGTTCTTAACGTTATCTTTAATCTTGCTTTCTCGCCCATTCAGTTTGGTTTGCAAAATAATCTTTTGGCGCTCATTGATATCGTATTGGTGCTGGCAACGCTTGTTTGGGCCCTTGTGTTTATCTATCCGCATGCTCGTTGGGTTAGCGTGCTTAATATTCCGTATACTCTTTGGGTATCTTTTGCTACGGTGCTACAGATGACAATAACTGTACTTAATTGGTGATATTTTTTGTGTATATGAGTTATGGTATATACTTAGGCATATATAATTTATAAGATATTCCGATGCAAAAAATAAAAGTTGAGAACAATGTGTTCGGGGGAGGAATCTGGCTTGCAGCCTGGTTGTTTACCGTTGGTTTTCTTGGTTTGTCGTTCTGGAAAGCGGCGCTCGCGCTTATCATCTGGCCGTATTATCTGGGTGTTGCAATTGGCGCATTCGTTTTCTAGATGAAGAAGACTTTTTCTGTTAAAGCTAAAGTTCAAAAATTTCCGCAACAAGGTGGTTGGTATTTTGTTTCAATACCACATAAGTATGAAGATTTTGGTGTAAAAAAACCTAAGTGGGGTTTGGTACCGGCGGAGATAACTCTTGGGGAGAATACTTGGCAGAAATCTTTGTTGCCGATGGGTGATGGAAGTTTGTTTATCGCATTATCAGCTCAAGTTCGTAAAAGGGAGGGGATTGATGTGGGGGATATGGTGACAGTGAAATTTCGGGTTGTATAAATTACACCCACTTGATTTATAGGGCTTGCGTGTAATACTTAGTGTCTATGGCAAAAAGAAGTACAGGTATTGAAAAGACAAAAACTAGTCGATCAAAAAAGACTAAAAAGCGTTTGGCTATTAAGCATGAAATGCTAGCAGCTAAAAAGAAACGAAAATAGTTCTTGAATCCCGAATGGGTTTTAGACGTTGGAGTTTAGAAGGAAGAAAAACCCCGAAACCTGCGGTTTCGGGGTTTTTCTTCCAAAATTCAATGGTTAATAATATAGTATCACCCATTGAATTTTGGCTTTGCAGAGCCATTTTGCATTTTGGTGGTCCGACCGCCCAAATAAGCCTGTAACATATAGGTATCGTGCGCGTCTTGGGTGGTGTAAACTAAAAATATCTCATTAATTATTTAACCTATTTATAAATATGAAAAATTTACTCATAGTATTCTTGCTTTTAATAGTCCTAGGAATTGTTGGATTTTTTGCTTTCAATAGTTATATCTACAATGAAAAGCAGGCAGAAAATCCTGAACAAGAAAATCCACAGCTGGAACTTCCGCTTGAAGACCAAGAACACATTGACTCAAAAAGTGATTTAATCGTGGTCAATAGTCCGAAACCATTAGATTTGGTATCATCACCTCTTTCTATTTCAGGAGAAGCTCGTGGTTATTGGTACTTTGAAGCAAGCTTCACTGTTAGAATGGTTGACTCTAATGGCAATGTTTTGGGTGAACATTATGCCACAGCTCAAGAAGAATGGATGACTGAAGATTTTGTGTCGTTCGAGGCAGAACTGGCTTTTGATAACCCACAAACCGAAACGGGTATTTTGATTTTAGAAAAAGCCAATGCCTCTGGATTAGAAGAGCATGCTGATGAGCTCCGAATACCAGTTCGTTTTAATGCTGATGTGGTGCCCCAAAAAGCTATACAGCTTTATTATTATGATGCTCAAAAAGATACTGACTCTGAGGGAAATATAATGTGTTCTGAGAATGGACTGGTCGCAGTTGAGAGAAATATTCCCGTAACGCAAACCCCTATCCAAGACACGATAAACCTTCTTCTTAGTGGTTACTTAAATACTCAAGAGCAAGTGCAGGGTATTACCACCGAGTATCCACTGGATGGCTTTGAGCTAGTTGGAGCTTCAATATCTGAAGGTCTTCTGACCTTGGAATTTGCCGATCCTGAGAATCAGACAAGTGGCGGATCTTGCCGAGCTGGCATCTTGTGGATGCAAATAAAAGAAACAGCAGAGCAGTTTGAGGAGGTAGATGAAGCCATCTTCCAGCCGGAATATTTGTTTCAGCCATAAAGCCATTGCCTCGTAAATGAGAGCCGCACTCACTACCATTCCCTCTAATTGATGCTTTTTCGGGGTAAAATACTGCTGTATTTTACCCCGAATGGCTTAAATAGGTTACATTAGTGTGTACAAAAATAAGTTTTTGTGTTTTAATCATTACTCAACTATACATATGTTGTCTAAAAACACTCAAAAAGAAAAATACGATCTAATAGTCATTGGCGGAGGAGCCTCTGGTATGATGGCGGCTGGTGTAGCGGCTGAGAGCGGCAAGCGTGTTTTGATATTAGAGAAAAACAAAGAATTAGGCAAAAAGCTAAAGATAACAGGAGGCGGACGATGTAACATTACCAACGCTACCTTTAACATCAGAGAGCTTCTGTCTAAGTTTGGCAAAGCTGAACAATTTTTGTACTCTGCTTTTTCGCAGTTCGGTGTGCAAGATACTTTTGATTTTTTTGAATCAAAAAATCTTCCTGTGGTAGTGGAGGCGCGAAATCGAGTCTTTCCTAAAAGCCAAAAAGCTATGGATGTTTTTAGGACTATGAAAAAATATATAACACAAGGTAAAGTCGAGGTCATGCTGGAGACGCCCGTTAGAAAGATTAATCTTGATACGTATTCTAAAAAAATCGTATCGGTTAAAACTAAAGAGGGTTTGTTTGTAGCAGACAATTACATAATAGCTACTGGTGGCGCATCACACCCGGAGACTGGCTCTACTGGAGATGGTCTGCGTTGGCTTAGTAGGGATCTGGGGCACACTGTTCAAGAACCGACGCCCAACATTGTTCCTCTGAGGGTATATGACGACTGGGTTAAGAAGTTGTCTGGTAAGTCACTTTCTTTTATGAAGATAACTTTTTTTGTTAATGATAAGAAAGTTTTTTCAGAGACGGGTAAGATTTTGTTTACTCACTTTGGAGTTTCGGGTCCACTTATCTTGAACTTGGCTGGAAAGGTGGCTGATCTTTTTTATGAAGGCAAAGTTACGGCAAAAGTAGATTGTTATCCAGATACAGACCACGGCTCACTAGAGAAGAGTGTCTTGAAAGTTTTTGATGCTAATAAAAATAAATCTTTTAAAAATATTGCCAAAGAGGTCGTCCCTAAAGGTATGACAGATGTCATAATTGAGATGCTTGGTATTGAACCAGACATAAAGGTTCACAGTATTTCAAAAGAGAGTAGAAAAGAGTTGGTACATCTTTTGAAAGCAATGACTATGGAAGTAGAAGGTTTGATGGGCATGGACAGGGCGGTAGTCTCTGACGGTGGAGTTGATTTGAAGGAAGTTGATATGAAGAATATGCGATCTAAAGTTATTGAAAACTTATATCTCACAGGTGATATCCTCCATATAAACAGACCTTCTGGTGGGTACTCTCTGCAATTGTGCTGGACAACTGGATTTGTAGCGGGGAAGTTGCAGTAACTTATCTCCTGAATTGTTGCGGATTAATGCGGATTATTTTATCATCTCCTTCGCTTGGTGATCCACGACCGTCTCGGTTGCTGGTGGTTAGGTAGAAGAGTCCATCTGGACCAAGAATGACACTTCGTATGCGTCCGAACTGACCCTTAAAGTGTTCTTTTATTTCAACTACTTCTGTTCCATTAAGAACTGCTTCATACAAGGCCTCTCCTCGCAGACCTCCGAAAAACAAATTACCATCCCAGAACAGAGTGCTGGCTGGTGCCCAAGTATCGGATGCTCCAGAGTGTTGGGCAGGTGCTTGAGTTCCAGATACCACAGTGTCTCCTTCACTTTCTGGCCAACCATAATTTGCTCCTTTTTCAATTAAATTTATTTCATCAAGTCCTGACTGGATTCCTGATCTCCCATGTTCTGTGCTCCAAAGGTGTCCAGCGTCGTCCCAAGCAAGTCCTTGGGAGTTTCGGTGTCCATACGAATATACAGCAGTTCCGAATGGATTGTCTTCTGGAATTGAGCCGTCATCATTTATTCGAAGGGTTTTTCCGGCAAGGGAAGAAAGGTCTTGAGCTAAATGTGGTTTCGTTGCATCGCCTGTTGTTATGTATAGTAGCCCGTCAGGACCAAAGGCCATTCGTCCGCCGTCGTGGTATAGGGCTCCGGGAATGTTGTCTACTATGGTGTATTTGCCCGACAGGGACCCGTTATTAAATGTGTATCGCTCAACACGATTTATAAGTCCATCATTTTGTTCTGCAGTTAGATATAGGTATAGATAACGGTTTTCAGAAAAGTTTGGATGCAGGGCAATTCCTAAAAGACCAGCTTCTCCACTATGTGTGGCGTCTGGAACTGGTATCTCTGTAATCTCAGTATCTTTATTGATGTATAAAAGGGTTCCGTCACGTTCGGTTACAAGAAAGACATTTTGTTCTGGTAAAAAGGCGATATCCCACGGAATGTCTAGTCGTTGCATTAGGATCTGTACATCAGGAGTCTCGTCTATTGTAAGGTTCGGCTGTGTGGGTGGTTCTGTGTGTGGAGTTGGTAGCTTGCTAAAATAGCGTTGGGCTAAAAAGGGAAGGACAATGAGTCCTAGAAGGATAATGCTACAAACGATAAGTATAATTTTTTTCATATTTTATAATTTTTGTTTTTCATAAACGTGTTCAATCTTCGGTGGTTCCTTTGGGGACGACTCAATAGTTTGAACAGTGTTGTTGTTAGTATCAATATCCAGAATAACAAATGCTGTATTATTGTCAGTACTTGACTCGGTCAGACGATTATTAGGATTAACTATAAAGCTTAATCGATATGTGCCACTTTCTAGACCTGTTATGTCAAAAAACTGGTCTCCATAGGTGTGGAAGTAAGTATCCCCCCAACCAACAGATACGCCTTGAAGTTCTTTACTGCATATTTTGTAGCGCGCATCGACTTTGGGAACCTCTTCAACAGAAAGACGGCTGACATCTCTAACACAGTATGTTGATTTTTGTTGCTGTAGCGGATCACCCTCCGTGCTCACTGGCTCTAGTACGTAATCAACAAAATCGCTGTAGTGATAGTGAAGGTGTTCTTGGTGCCATTCGAAGTTTCCAACCAGTTCGTAATAAAAAGTATTATCTGCTCGATAGATTCTCTGGAAGACATCGCGACTGTGGTCTTCTGCAATGCCGCGCATATCGGGGTCGCCAACTAGTTCAAGTTGGCCGGATCCAACGTTGTAATAAGTGGTACTGAAAGCTAGTTGTTTTTGCCAACCATTGTCTCGTATGGAGATGTCTCGAGCCGGCAACGGTATAAGGTCTGGGAGCAAAGAAGGAGACTGTGAGTTTTCGGAAAATACTCCTGTTGTCTCGGGACCTTCTGGTAAACCGGCATGGGCCAGGTCGTTAGCCGCTTTTTTAGAGATGTCATCTAGGCGTGTATCAAAAAAGTTGGAAAAATTATTTTGAGCTTGGTTTACGACACTTTGGGCGATATCCGCTGCAATAAAGGCTAGGTTTTCGTTTTCTGCTGTGTATGTGTGCGTGATAAAAATATTTTCAATTAGGATATTTTCCTCGATTAGCTCACCGGCTCGTGTTAAAAAAACCTCTTCATTCTGTCTGCTCCAGTCGAATTGCTCAGCCAGGTACTCTACCAAGGACTCATTGAGAGCATCCCATAAGATTGAGCGCAGGGTGAAAGAAAACTCAGCTTCTTGTTCTTCTGAAAGATCTAGGGATTCGGAGACTGCCTGAACGACATCTTCAAAATCATCGGTTTCTTTTGTGTTGAATGCATACAGAGGACTTAGCACTGCTGGGGTGTTTTGATGTCTCACGTAAGTGAGCAGAAGACCGCCGACAAAAATAATAGCCAAAACGGCTAATAAATAAGACATGATTATGTTTTTGGAAATATTTGGCATACGGCTCATTGTATCAGGTATTATTAATTTTTTTACCCGGACCTCCAAATGTGTTATGGTAAATACCGATACTAATAGATAATATTTTCATATGAATACCAAAACAATCATTTCCCTTATCATAGCCCTAGCTCTTATTGGGGGTGTCGTATGGTATGTAACTTCTAATAATCAGTCTACTGAAAATCGGCTTGGTGCCCAAAATCCAGAAGAAGCTGTGGCGACTGTAAACGGAGAGACAATCACTAGGGGAGAGCTTGATGGATATGTAATAGAGATGCAATCATTGGGAGGTGTTGTGTTGCCAGAAGGGCAAGAAGAACGACAAGCTTTTGAGAGACAAGCACTCGATCAGCTTATCAATACTCGTCTGATTGTTCTAGAAATAGAAAGTAGAGCATATGTTATTAGCGAATATGATATAGAGGCAGAGTTTACTCTCGTTAAAGATCAGTTTGAAACACAAGAGGCTTTTGAGTCCGAGCTTGCATTAGCAAATTTGACTGAAGATGGTCTACGAGAAAGTATCAGACAACAGATTGAAGCTGATATGCTGTACGACGAACTTCTTGCCGAAGGAAGCATAGAGGTAACACTAGAAGATGCCCAAGCTGTTTATGACGAACAGATTGCTGGACAAGAAGGTGCTCCGACTTTTGAGGAAATATCAGCGCAAATTATTGCACAACTAGAACAACAACAGCTTCAAGGTGTCATCCAGAACCTCATCAGTTCACTACGAGCAATGGCTCAAATAGAAATTCTTATCTAATGTTCATCCGAGTTCGGGTCATAGCTGGTTCTAAAAAAGAAAGTATTGTAGTCGAATCCTCAGGAAGGATGTGTATTGCTGTGCGAGAAAAAGCAGAGCGTAATATGGCAAATAATCAAGTAGTCACTCTGCTTGCTGATTGGTACAGATGTGAAAAGGGTACCATTCGTCTTATCTCTGGACACCATCATCCAGTAAAACTTTTTTCTATAAAAGAAAAGTCGGGTAAACCCGTTTTTTAAGTATGGTTTTTATACAATTAATATGTTTTCTGTCAATGAGAATTAATCTGATATAATGTGTATATTACGAGCTAACTTAGTATAAGATCATGAACATTAACATCAAGGCGACGAATACTGAGCTGACCCCCGCTATTAGAGAGTATATTGAAAAAAAACTTGGGAAAATTGAAAAAAAACTAATCGATCCAAATGATACCAGTACTCATTGTGATGTTGAGGTTGGCAAGATTAGTAAGCATCATCAAAAAGGAGAAGTGTTCCGAGCGGAGTTTAATCTTACTGTTGGAGGGAAGTTATACAGAACTGAATCAACTCAAGAAAACTTGTATGCCGCAATTGATGAAGCTAAGGATGAGTTATACAGAAGCTTTCGTTCTGACAAAAAAAAGAGAAAAGATATTTCTAGACGCAGTATGTTGAAAATAAAAAATGCATTGCGTGGTTTGAAGTGGTAAGATGATAAAAGTGAAAAGTATAAATTTAAAAGCCAAAAGACTATCAAACTTATGAAAAAAG
>JBGSXG010000029.1:0-2265 GCA_041751485.1 Minisyncoccia bacterium
TTTATTCTGTATGAACCATATTCGTAGTTTCACTATCATTGCCCATATTGACCACCCCATACTGCATCGCTCGGCTCTGGTTACCCCAGAAGTAGAGCAAAACTCACTACGGGGCACGGCGGAGCGAGAGGTGCTAATAAGAAAATTTATCTAGTATATGAACCACATTAGAAACTTTACAATTATTGCCCATATTGACCACGGTAAATCAACTCTTGCTGATCGGATGCTGGAGGTGACACATACTGTTGAGAAGCGCAAAATGAAGGAACAGGTGCTTGATTCTATGGAACTTGAGAGAGAGCGAGGTATTACCATAAAAATGCAACCGGTGAGCATGCATTATAAGGGAACTCTTTTGAATCTTATTGATACTCCTGGTCATATTGATTTTTCATACGAAGTTTCAAGGGCCCTTAAGGCTGTGGAGGGCTCCGTCTTGCTTGTTGATGCAACACAAGGTGTTCAGGCTCAAACAATCTCAGTTCTAGAGATGGCTCGCCAATTTGGACACACCATTATTCCAGTTGTTAATAAGGTTGATTCTCAATATGCTCGAGTTGAAGAGGTGAAAGAAGAGGTGGCTAAGCTACTTGAGTGTTCTCCCGACGATATCCTTGAAACATCTGGTAAGACAGGGCTGGGTGTACCAGAACTTTTAGATGCAGTTATTGAGCGTATCCCAGCTCCTAAAGAGAGTAGCACTAAGACTTTTCGTTCATTAGTTTTTGACTTTGAGTATTCAAACCATCAAGGAATGATAGTTTATATTCGAGTACTTAGCGGATCGGTTAGTAAAAAAGACTCACTACTTTTTAAGATTGCTAATAAAAAATTTGTGGCCAATGATGTGGGCATATTTACTCCAGAGGCGCAGTCTGTCCCAATACTAAATGATGGAGAAATCGGATATGTTGTTACCGGTATTAAAGAAGCTGGAATTGCATCAGTGGGTGATACTGTGGTTAGTGAAAAGGACGCCGGACCGGCCATGGATGGATATGAGAAACCTTCCCCAGTAGTATGGGCTTCAATTTATCCTGAAAGCCAGGATGATTTTGATGAACTGAAGCGTGCTTTGCTCAAGCTAGAATTAACGGATTCTTCTCTTACGTATGAAGAAGAAAGCTCTGGTATTTTAGGGCGAGGATTTCGTTGTGGTTTTTTAGGGATGCTTCATTTGGAGATAGCGACTGAAAGGTTGCGTAGGGAATTTGGCCTTTCTATTGTTGTTACTGTTCCAACTATTACTTACGAAGTGTTGACAAAGAAAGGAGATGTCAAAATTGTATACTCACCACTTTCTTTTCCAGACGATGGAGAGATAGCCGAGGTGTATGAGCCGTGGGTTTCTGTGCATATTTTGCTCCCGTCGCCAAGACTGCAGGATGTTATGCCTATTTTATACGAACACGAGGGTTCTGTGGTAGAGACAGAAACTTTTGGAGATAACAGGGTGGCTCTGACAGTTGAGATGCCTTTGCGTGAATTGATGCGCAGATTTTTTGAGAAAATTAAGACAACAAGCTCTGGATATGCTTCTGTGTCTTATACTATGCTTCCGAATAAAAAGGCTGAAGTAACTCGTTTAGATATACTGGTTGCTGAAGAACCTGTTCCAGCTTTTTCTCGTATTGTAGCCAAGCATGCCGTTCAAATAGAAGCCGAGCAAGCCGTTGAGCGTCTGCACAAAATTTTGCCTAGACAACAGTTTGTAGCCAAGATTCAAGGAAAAGCTATGGGGCGCATCATTGCCTCTGAGACACTGAAAGCTATGCGCAAAGACGTAACCGGACATTTATATGGAGGTGATATTACTCGTAAAAGAAAACTTTGGGAAAAGCAAAAGAAAGGAAAGAAGCGTTTGGCCGAAGGAGGAAAGGTTAATATTCCGGCAGAGGTTTTTATGAAGATGATACAGTAAAATAGCTTCTAGCTTTTTGCTTTCAGCTTTTAGGGTTTTCTGCTTTTATACTATATGAAATATGGGCGTATATAGCAAAATCATCCCCAAAGTAGTCAAAACTGCCACAACGGCGAAGGCTATGCGCAAAAATTTCTGATTTCGTTTGTCGAACATGGTACTATTGATACTACCATATGCGTCGTCTAGAAAAAAGAAAAATAAAGAAAAGGATTTATTCATGGTGGACCGTTATTGTGTTAGGTGTAATCGTCATTTTTTCTGCTCTTAATGTTTGGGATGTTTACAAAAAGTATGCAGAGAGCGAAGGCAATATATCTGGTTTGCAAGATAGATATGTA
>JBGSXG010000030.1:0-13848 GCA_041751485.1 Minisyncoccia bacterium
CTAGTCGATGAGAACAAAGAAGATAAAGAAGTTCTTGTTGCCAGACATGAAGTTATTAAAAAAGTGACTGAAACACTTGAGGGCATACGTTATAACACTTCTGTATCTGCTATGATGGAGTTTGTTAACGCAATAAGTGGCAAAGGCGTTTCTAAAAAATCTCTCGAATCCTTATTGATTTTACTAGCTCCATTTGCTCCTCATATAGTAGAAGAGTTGTGGCATTCTTTGGGAGAGAAAACATCTATACACTTGATGTCTTGGCCGGAGGTAGATAGTGCAAAGCTTGTAGAAAGTACCATGACTATCGCGGTCCAGATTGATGGTAAAGTGAGAGCCACCCTAAGCCTTACTCCAGGGATATCGGAAGAAGAATTGCGCAATATTATTGACCAGGAAGAGACACTTTCTAAGTGGCTAAGCGGAGGGTATGAGGTTAAGAAAATCGTGCCCGGAAGACTCGTAAGTATTGTAACGGCTACAAACGCTTGACTTATGGGCTCTAAGATGATAAAAATTAAACCATAGAAAATTATTATGGCAAAGAAAAAAACAACCACAATTAACTTTAAGCCAAAACAGGTAACAAAACGACTTCTTTCGGTTTTAAACGATCGTTCAAGAGACGTGCTTACTAGTCGATATGGTCTTGGAAAAGAGACAAAACACCTTACTCTTGAGGCCATTGGTCAGAAATACGATATTACTCGAGAACGAGTTAGACAGATTGAAAACCACTCTCTGGCCCTAATCCGTAAGTCATCTGCCTATGAAAAAGAGCGGGCGGTATTTGAGGAGTTAAAGGATCATATTACATCTTTGGGTAGCGTCCTCTCAGAACTAGATATTTTGGAAAACGTCTCAAAGAATAAAGAGATCCAAAACCACACACACTTTCTTTTAGTTGTTGGTGATAGTTTTGTTAAAGAAAAAGAAAATGACAATTTTAAGCATCGTTGGTATGTAGACAAAGACAGCGCAGATGAAATCCATAAAGCTCTTGATAGCCTGTATGCTAATCTTTCTGATGACGATATCATCCCAGAATCAGAAATGATTAGTGACTTTCTTGAAGAAGTGAAAAATATTTCAGATGAACACCGAGACGAAGAAGTGGTTAGGCGATGGCTTTCAATTTCAAAGAAAATTGGTCGTAACGAACTTGGTGAGTGGGGAAAAGCCAGCTCCCCAAACATTTCAGCCAAGGGTATTCGAGACTACGCTTTCTTGGTTATCCGAAAACACGGTTCTCCTATTCACTTCAGAGAAGTGGCTAAAGCAATTAGTGATGTTTTTAAGAAAAAAGCACACGAAGCAACGACTCACAACGAACTAATTAAAGACCCTCGCTTTGTTCTTGTGGGTCGCGGACTATATGCTCTTACAGAATGGGGATATATGAGTGGAGTGGTAAAAGATGTGGTCAAGAATATTCTAGAGCAACACGGCCCTCTTACTAAAGAAGAAATTATAGAGAAAGTTCTCAAAGAACGTTACGTTAAAGAGAACACTATCGCTGTTAACTTGCAGAACCCGAATTACTTTGTTCGAACGAAAGACGGAAAGTATACGATAAAGAAATAGGGAATAAGAAAGTAATAATAGAGTTTAGACGTTAGAGATTAGAAAACACCCGAAGCGCTTGCGCTTCGGGTGTTTTTGAATTTAGAGTTTCCCCAAACCCCAACATCCGATGTCTAAGCTCAATTTTCTGTCTCCCGTCTTTTACTTCACAATTTTTAGCGTATAATAATGAGTGAAATGGATAATATAGAGAATGTTGTAGGTAATCTAACCTCCGCATTAATTGATGCGGTTGTTGTGTTATACGTGAGCTCATTTTTCTGGCTACCGCCACTTCTTATAGCAGTATCGATCGTTTTGTGGATTCGCTATGTTCGTTATGTTTTTATTTACAAACAAGAAAAAATTTTGTTGGAAATAAAAGTCCCTCAGTTAATCGACAAGTCGCCGGCAGCTATGGAGATATTTCTCAGTGCATTGTGGCAGAAAGGCTCCGCTTCTTATTTGGACACATATCTGGGCGGTAAGATTCCGCCGTGGTTTTCATTGGAGCTTGTTTCTATTGGAGGACAGGTTCATATGTATATTTGGACATGGAAAAAGTATAGAGGAATGGTTGAGCACCAGCTATACGCTCAGTATCCTAACCTTGAAATATACGAAGTAGAAGATTATACACAAGGCATTCCGCATGATCCGGTTAATTGGCCAATGTGGGCGACTTACTTTAAGTTAACCAACAAAGATGCATATCCAATAAAGACTTACATTGATTATGGTTTAGACAAAGATCCAAAAGACGAGTTTAAGATTGATCCAATGACTGCGGTTATGGAATATTTGGGCTCATTAAATAAGGGAGAGCAGTGCTGGATACAGATTTTGATCCAAGCTAATAGATCTGAAGGATTAAAAGAGGGACGTTTGCGTAAGCAAGAAGATTGGAAAAAAGGTATAGAGAAAGAAGTGGAATCCATACTAGAGAAAACAAAATCAAAAAAAGACAAAGATGGAAATACTATTTTCCCAACACCTCTAACAAAGGGTGAGCAGGATACCGTTGAGGCTTTGGAGCGCAGTCTTTCAAAACCTGCATTTGATTGCGCGATCCGAGGTGTATATATTACTGAAAAAAATGCCTTTAACGCTGACAACATTCCTGGCCTTATCGGAACCTTTCGTCAGTACAGCTCAAATACCCTGAATGGTTTTAAACTTGGGAAATTTACCGACTTTGACTATCCGTGGCAAGACTTTAGGCGTATGCGTCGTTCGGCAATAGAAAAACAGTATCTGGAAGCTTATAAAATGCGATCATTCCACCAAGAGCCCTACAAGCATTTTAAACAGAAACCTATTATTTTAACCACCGAAGAATTAGCGACCATCTTTCATCCAAGTAGTGGTATTGCTGTTCAAACTCCAACTTTCCAAAGAATTCCATCAAAGAAAGCCGAGGCCCCTTCAAATCTTCCTATATAGCTTATGTCTACGTTGTTATTTTTAAAAAAAGAAATACAGTTCATCGCGGCTTTTTTCGTTATATTTTTGATTGGTATCGGAATGATCTATTCATTCGCCATTGCCCCTCCTCAAAATTTTGAAGTGGATAATTTAGTGATTCTGTCCAGAGGAGCGACGCTTCAAGAGGTGGCTAATCAATTGCATCGTGAACGAGTTATCTCGTCACCCAGAATCTTCGCGAGAATTGTTGTTCTGTACGGTGGAGAGCAAGGAGTGCAAGCCGGAAGTTATTATTTTGAAAAGCCTGAAAATGCTTTCCGTATTGCCGAGCGTTTAATTGAAGGTGATCAAGGTTTGGATCCCATACGAGTTACTATTCCAGAAGGAGTAACTCGGGATACTATTGCAGATCTATTTTCGGATAAATTTGAACGTTTTAATAAAAACGAATTCTTAGTAAAAACAGCAGACAGTGAGGGCTACCTTTTCCCAGACACGTACTTTTTCTTTCCAGACACAACTGCTGATGATGTAATCGAACGTATGCGACAAAATTTCAGAGACAGAACAGTAGAGATCTATTCTGTTATTGAAAGTTCAGATAGAAGTCTTCAGGATATCATCACCATGGCTTCGATCGTTGAAGCCGAGGCATATGAATTCCAAGATATGCGAAAGATTGCCGGCGTATTATGGAAGCGCTTGGAGATCGGGATGCCACTACAAGTTGACGTAACTTTCCGCTATATAAACGGAAAGGGAACATTTGATTTAACCTACGAAGATTTGGCTCTTGATTCCCCCTATAATACATACGTTTATACGGGCCTACCCCCAACTCCTATTTCTAACCCCGGACTCGATGCTATTATCGCTACCCTTGATTACGTGGAAAGCGACTATTTGTTTTTCTTGGCCGATAATTCTGGAACTGTGCACTACTCGGAAGATTTTGAAGAACACAAGCGAAAGAAAGCTTTGTACTTGCAATAGTGTTTAATTCGGGTAAACAGAACGTATGCCTTATAAAGAAAAAGTATTTGTAGGACTCTCTGGAGGAGTTGATAGCTCTGTCACAGCAGCACTTTTGGTTGATGTTGGTTTTGATGTGACAGGTGTCTATATAAAGGGCTGGTATCCCGACTGGAAAGAGTGTTCTTGGAAAGATCACCGGCGTGATGCTATGCGTGTATGTGCTCGTCTTGGAATCCCGTTCACTACTCTTGACGCTTCTAAAGAATATAAAAAAGAGGTCATTGATTATTTTTTAGCAGAGTATGCTCGTGGCCGTGTTCCTAATCCAGATGTAATGTGCAACAAGCACATAAAATTTGGAGTTTTTTATAAGTGGGCAAGGGAACAGGGTGCTGATTATGTTGCCACCGGGCATTATGCCAAACAAGAAAATGGTTCTCTGTTTAGGGGAGCTGATACGCAAAAAGATCAGAGCTATTTTTTGTGGACTCTGACTGAAGAGCAGTTGCGACACACTCTTTTTCCACTTGGCATTTACACCAAAGACGTTGTTAGGAAAATGGCTAAGAAATTTAAATTACCAACCGCCAACAAAAAAGATAGTCAGGGTATTTGTTTTCTAGAGGATGTCTCAATGGAAGAATTTTTAGCCCATTACATTAAAACTCAGCCGGGTGTTGTCTTGGATGAGGACGGAGAAGAAATCGGCACCCACACTGGCGCGTTGCGTTATACCATCGGACAGCGTCATGGATTCACTACACAAAAAATAAGTACCAATGAAAAGCCGTATTTTGTTGTATCTAAAGATATTGAGAAAAACACCATTACAGTTTCAAATACTAAGCCTACTAGCGTCTCAAAGTCTAAAGTAGCACTCTCACAAACTAATTGGCTTGTAGATATTGAGGAGGGGCAATCTTATCAATGTCAGCATAGATATCGACAAGAGTCCATTTCTTGCGTACTTCAAAAGAATAATGGGGAGTGGGTGGTTATTCCTGAGGCTGGTTCAGAAGTCCCTGTTTCGGGTCAGTCTTGTGTTATATACCGTGGAAAACAATGTCTCGGAGGAGGAATACTTGATGTATACTAAAAAGCAATGACACAAGACGTATACATAATTAAAGCAGACGGACAGAGAGAGTTGTTTGATCCGAAAAAACTGGAGGAGTCTCTTTCAAATGCCGGGGCAAGCAAAGAAAGTATTACTCATATTTTGCAAATTATTCATAGTGAACTAACGGACGGACTTACTACCCGAGAGATATACAGACATGCTTTTGACCTGCTAAAGAAAAGCAATAAGCATGTTGCTGTAAACTACTCGTTGCGAAGAGCGATAATGGACATGGGGCCTTCTGGTTTTCCGTTCGAGCAATTGATTGCTGGAGTTTTTGAAAAGAGAGGATATAAAGTGCTAACTGGACAAATGTTGCGAGGATCTTGTGTTGAGCATGAGATTGATGTTCTTGCTTATAACGACACTGAGCTCCATCTTATTGAAGCCAAGTTCCACAACCAGCTCGGGGTCAAAACAGATACTAAGGTTGCTTTGTATGTCAAAGCACGCTACGACGATTTTAAAGATGTCGACATTGTTCTTGATAGTGTAAAAAGGAAGATGACCAAGGGTTGGCTCATTACAAATACAAAGTTTACAAAAAGCGCTATTGAATACGGTATGTGTCAGGGACTAGCGTTTGTCGGATGGAACTACCCGCGTACGGGAAATTTGCACGATATGATCCGAGAAGCGGGCCTGCATCCTTTAACTTCTTTGACCACGACTTCAAAAGCCCAAGAAAATATGTTGATGGAAAAAAATATCGTCTTCTTAAGACAAATACAGGCACGTCCAGAAGTACTTCAAGAGCTGGGTATGTCTGAAGAAAAACAGGAAGGAGTTCTTGCGGAGGTTAAGACGATATTGGAACAAAGCGTAGATTAGAGATTGGACAAGTTCTAAATTCTGGTGTCCAACGTCCAAACTCCTGTTTTTGATATACTAAAGGAATGTTTAAAGAGAAGGTTTTTGAAGTTGTTAGAGAGATACCTAAAAGTTCGGTTTTAACTTACAAAGAAGTCGCCAAGCGTGCCGGAAGTCCGCGGGCTTTTAGAGCGGTAGGAAATATTTTGAATACTAACTATGATCCGGAGATTCCGTGCCATAGAGTTGTTCGATCAGATGGAAAAATTGGTGGGTATAATAGAGGAGAAAGGTTGAAAGTTAGAAAGTTGCAAGCAGAGAAAGCAATTTAGTTTTACTATGATAAAGAGTTCGGCAATTAAAGTAATTCATGATGAAGTTTTAGAACTAGACACCGAACTGGCCAAATTGCGTCGAAAAGAAAAATATCTACCAGTTATCGGAGAGGGTTCTCTTGACGCCGGCATAATGTTTATTGGTGAGGCCCCTGGTAAAAACGAGGCGTTAACTGGACGACCCTTTTGCGGAGTATCGGGTAAGATTTTAGGTGAGCTCTTGGAGCACATCAAGCTTGATAGAAAAGATGTGTATATTGCAAACATCGTGAAAGATCGGCCACCTTCTAACAGAGATCCTAAACCTTCAGAGATCAAAGAGTACGCTCCTTTTCTTGATAGACAAATAGAAATTATTCAGCCTAGAGTCTTAGCCACCTTGGGCCGTTTTTCAATGGAATATATTATGCAGAAATTTAATCTTACTGAGCAAATTGAAGCCATTTCTAAAATACATGGTAAAGTGTTTGAAACAGAGGGACTGTGTACTGTGCCATTATTCCATCCGGCCGTGGCTGTCTATAACGCTTCTCGAAAAGATGAATTAAAAAAAGATTTTGAGATATTAAAGAGATTTATATGAAAACATATCAACCGTCACAAAAAATATTAGAGAAATATGCAGACGTTCTTGTTAATTTTGCATTAAATAGCGGTAAGGGAATAAAAAGAGGTGATGTGGTCCGCTTAAATTCCGGGGAGTTTGCAAAACCTTTATATATAGAGGTGCGTAAGGCAATAATAAAAGCCGGTGGACATGTTCTCAGTAACTACCAACCAGATGATGGACCCGACTACTATCCGTCTAGAGATTTTTTTGAAAATGCAGATGATGGCCAGATTGATTATCTTCCTAAGAAATATCTGAGAGCTCTGGTGGATGAAATAGATCACTCAATTAGTATTATTGCAGATGTGGATAAACAAGCATTGATGGGAATTGAGCCTAAGAAAATAATGCAACGTGGTCTCATTTTTAAACCAGTAAACGAATGGCTCGATAAGAAAGAGGACAGGGGCGAATTTACTTGGACACTGGCCTTGTACGGAACACCCGCTGGAGCCAAGGAGGCAAATCTTTTGTACGAGAAGTACTGGGAACAGATAATAAAGGCTTGCTTTCTTGACAAGAAGGATCCTGTGGATGAATGGAAAAAGGTTTCCAGGGAAATCGAAAAAACTCGTAAAAAGCTGAACGCATTAGATATTAAATATCTGGACGTATTTGGTCCTGATATTGATATGCGTATTGCATTAGGAGAAAAAAGAAAATGGATGGGTGGTGGTGGGCGCAATATTCCAAGCTTTGAGTTATTCTGCTCGCCTGACTGGAGGGGCACCGAAGGGTGGGTAAAGTTCAACCAGCCCTTGTATCGTTACGGTAACCTCATTACAGGAATCGAGCTTGAATTTAAAAATGGAGTTGTTATTAAGGCAAAAGCCCAAAAGAATGAAAACGTGCTAAAGGAAATGATTGCAACAAAAAACGCCGACAAGGTTGGAGAATTTTCTTTGACAGACAAGCGGTTTTCTCGAATTACTAAATTTATGGCAGAGACTCTCTTTGATGAAAACGTCGGTGGACCTTGTGGTAATACGCATATTGCTCTTGGTAATGCCTACAAAGATGGATATAACGGAGATGCGGCAAAACTAAAAAAATCTGATTGGAAAAAACTCGGATTTAATGAATCGTCAGTCCACACAGATATTGTTTCGACTTCCAAGCGTACAGTAACAGCTCATTTAAAAAATGGGAAAAGTATGATTATATACAATGACGGTAAATTTACAGTTTAATGACATCCAAAGACGTACGACAACGATTTATAGATTTTTTTGCACAGCGCGGACACGCTGTGCTTCCATCTGCCTCATTGGTGCCTGAGAATGATCCATCGGCGCTGTTTACCACGGCTGGTGTTCAGCCACTTGTGCCGTACATTTTGCAAGGCTCACATCCACAAGGAAACAGGTTAGCTAGTGTTCAGAAGTGTGTTCGAACTACAGACATTGATGATATTGGAGACAAAACCCACGCCACTTTTTTTGAAATGCTTGGCAACTGGTCTATTGGAGACTACTTCAAAGAAGAAGCTATTCAGTACAGTTGGGATCTGCTTACCGACAAGCAAGAAGGTTTTGGTCTTGATCCAGCACGACTGTATGTAACAGTTTACGAAGGATCAAGCGGAGTACCTAAAGATACTGAGTCAGCTGAATTTTGGAAAAGAGCTGGCGTACCTGAAAATCATATTTATTTTTTGGGCGATGATAACTTTTGGCCTAAACCTAAAAGAGATGACGCTTATTCTGGGCCGTGTGGTTCGAGCACAGAAATGTTCTATGATCTTGTCGGTAATCTAAACATAACTTCAAAAGAAGAATTTCTAAAAGCAGATGAAAAGCAACAAGTGGTTGAAATCTGGAACGATGTTTTTATGGAATACAAGAAAGAAAACGGAGAGATTGTCGGAAAACTTGAAAAACAAAATGTTGATACGGGCTCTGGATTGGAACGACTTCTAGCTGTTCTCCAGAACAAAGATTCTATTTATGAGACAGACGTCTTTGAAACTCTGATGCAAGAAGCACGAAATATCTCCGAGACAGAGTCAGATGCGCGTATTATCGCTGACCACCTTCGGACCGCTACGTTTATGATCGCGGACGGTGTTCTGCCTTCAAATTCTGACCGAGGATATGTCCTGCGTCGCCTGCTCCGTCGAGCTGTCTTTCACACAAAGGGCAAAAAATTAGAAGTAAGGGCAATTTCTACTTGCGTGGGTATAGTAGTTGATACATATAAAGATACCTACACAGAGTTGGCAGAAAAAACTGAAATTATCAAGCAAGAAATTGAAAAAGAAGTAGAGAAATTTCAAAAGACACTTCAAAAAGGAATGCATCAGCTTGAAAAGATAACAGGGGACATTTCTGGACAAGATGCTTTTGTACTTTTTTCATCATACGGTTTTCCGATTGAAATGACTGAAGAAATTGCGGAAGAAAAAGGAGTTTCTGTTGATCGTGAGGAATACGACAAGGAGTTTGCTAAGCATCAAGAAAAATCAAAAACAGCGAGTGCTGGAAAGTTTAAAGGCGGTCTCGGAGGACACTCAGAGCAGGAGCTGAAGTATCATACGGCCACACACTTGTTGAACGCCGCATTGCGAGAAGTGCTCGGAGATCATATTGAACAAAAGGGAAGTAACATAAACCCCGAGCGACTGCGTTTTGATTTTTCACATCCAGAAAAAATGACTGACGAAGAAAAAGAACGAGTTGCAGAGCTGGTAAACAAATGGATTATAGAAGATCATATTGTTTCGTTTGAAGAAATGACTCCCGATGAAGCTAAAGCACAAGGCGCTATTGGTGTTTTTGGAGATAAGTATGGAGATAAAGTAAAAGTGTATTCAGTTGGCACAGTCAGCAAAGAAATCTGCGGTGGTCCACACGTTGAGCGCGCCGGTGTCCTTGGGCATTTTAGAATCAAAAAAGAAGAAGCTAGTTCGGCTGGCATTAGGCGCATAAAAGCGATTCTAAGTTAAAGAATGCTAAAAAATAAATAGGTAACACTACAGTGTTACCTATTTATTTGCCCCGCTATGCACACGGCGTGTCCGCTACTGTGGTATAATTTTGCATATGAGTTTTCGGTTTTTTAATAAACACACGAAAGCAGATGAGGTTGTTCTAGTTCTCGACATAGGTAGTGCCAGTGTCGGCGGAGCTCTTGTTTTGTTTTCAAAAAATAAAGTACCGTCTGTACTGTATACGACACGCTTGCCAATTACTATTCCTGAAAAAATTGAAGAGCACGACTTCACTCGTTCTATGATTGGTTTTGTTAAAAAAACACTCGAGCAAGTGACAGTTGAGGGCGTTAAGCATTTAAACTTTAAGCAGTTGCTAAAAAAAGACATTTCGAAAGTGGTCTGTGTGTATGCATCCCCATGGTTTGCTTCAGAGACAAAATGCATCCACCTTACTGAAAAGAAACCGCTTGAATTGTCTGAGAAGTTTATTAATGAGCTGGTTAAAAAGGAGCAGAAGGAATTTGCAGAGAAGTCCGGAATAACAGACGACATTTCAGTTGTTGATAAAAACATCATTAGCACTAAGCTGAATGGATACGTTACTTCTGATCCTTATGGAAAGAGAGCCACCGATATTGAACTAGCTTTGTTTTTGGGAATCGTTCCTAAAAATATCATCAAGCTTATTGAGAAAGAGATCCAGTCCACTATTCACCCAGATGACATTACGCATCATTCATTCTCTCTTATTGCTTATCGAACCATAACTGATCTGTTTCCGGCTGATTCTAATTCAATTATTTTTGACGTTACGGGTGAGGTAACGGATATCGCTGTTGTTGAAAACGACGTTATTATACAAACATCCTCTGTTCCTTTTGGCAGAAACACTCTGGTACGGAAAATAGCCTTAGAAAAGGGGGTTACTAATGACATTGCCCTCTCTCTTCTGCACCTATATGCCCACGAACGGGCCGAAACAAAGCTCTACACAGAAATAGATGCCATAATTGCTGACGCCAGGGAGTCTTGGAAAAAGAGAATCAAAGATATTGTACCTAATACTGAGGATAAGACTGTCTTCATTACAGCAGACGAAGATGTATCTCCTGTTTTTAAAAAATACATTATGACCAGCGACCCCAAGAAAGTAATTGTCTTACACGAAGACCATTTTGAAGGAGTTGTGCACACAAACAAAAACATATCAGAAGACGCTTTCATATCCACAACTGCCGTATTCCTTAACAATGTATTCCAATCAAAAAAGTAATGTATAATAAATAATAAAATTTGTATGGAACAAGAATCGAAAAATATAATTGGGGACGGAGTCAAAAAGAAAATTGTTCAAGACATTTCTGATGCTCCACAAAAAAGTTTTGCCAGCGGAATTGGCCGACGTTCTATTAGGGATATTCCTATACCACAAAATGGTGGCGTTATAAAAAAGAAATACGTCGAACCTGAAGCAAATATCCTGGATGAAAACACTTTCGAAGAAGGACCTGAGGAGGTGCTTTCTCGACATAGCACCCCTTACAAGAAAGAAACTCCTAAATACGTACTTTGGGGTATTGTACTTGTTTCGGTTTTGGTTCTTGTCTTCGCTATTACATCTTTGTTTTCTGGGGCAACCGTTACGCTGGTCCCCAAACAACAATTCATTACAGTTAACGGCTCTTTTGTGGCTACTCAAAGCACGCAGGATGGTCCTTTGAATTACCAAATGGTACAGATTAGTGACACCGTTTCTCAGGTTGTTGAGTCAGATTCCGTGCAAGAAGTAGAGCAAAAAGCACGTGGAAGTATTGTTATATTTAACGCGCACAGCAGTGCAAGCCAAACTCTAATAGAACAGACCCGTTTTGAGACACCGGATGGAAAGATTTATAGAATTCAGGAAGAAATTACTGTCCCTGGTCAAAATACCGTAAATGGAGAGACTGTCCCAGGACAAATAGAGGTTACAGTTTATGCAGATCAACCGGGTGATTCATACAACATTGGACTGACTGAATTTACAATCCCAGGATTTAAGGGTGATTCTCGTTTTGATAATTTTTATGCTAGATCAAAAACACCTATGACCTCTGGTTTTATTGGAACTAAGCCGGTTGTCGATGAAGATACAGAAGAACGTGTCTCTCGGGAATTGCAACAAACACTACAGGACCGACTGACGGCTGAGTTACAAAACCGTGTTGCTGGCAAGATTCTTATTCCAGAAAACGGAACCTTCTTTACCTTTGAACCATTGCCAGCAACACAAAACAACAGTGGTGGTGTTGAGGTGGTTCTTAAGGGAACACTAAGTGCTGTTGGTTTTACAACTGCCGCTGTCGCTGAAGCAATATTGACACAGGCAGGAGGAACGACAAACAATCCTGTTCGTATACAAAACGTTGAGGAAATTTCTATTAATCTTGAAAATGCTGAATCATTCAATATTCAAAATGATCAAGAAATTAGAGTACAAATGTCTGGGGATGCGCACCTTGTTTGGCAGTTTGACGAGCAGGCAATAAAGAACGAATTAGCTGGAAACAAGAAGAACTACCTCTCAACAATCCCTCAATCATACGAATCGGTCGATCGAGCCAAAGCTGTCATTCGCCCAATCTGGAATAGGAGCTTCTCAAGCAATCCAGAAGACATAACCATTAAAATAGAGCTCGAATAGGTCTACCCACTGTGTATAAGGGGTTGACTTACGCATAGGCTCTGCTAATATATCGTCCATTGCCAACAATGCAGGAAAATAATCAAAAAGATACGAGTGCCGAGGGTATAGTCGAAGAGGCATTACCCAACGCAATGTTCCGCGTTCGTCTAGACGGACAAGAAGAACAGATGATTGCATACCTTGCGGGCAAAATGAGGAAAAACAGAATTCGTGTTCTTATCGGAGATAAGGTGCGAGTTGAAGTTGATCCGTATGGAGGAAAAGGTAGGATTTCACGTCGTCTATAAAGAACAAGTAAATTTTTAATAATGAAAGTAAAATCTTCAATCAAGAAGAAGGATCCGAACGATAAGATTGTTCGACGAAAAGGTCGTCTATATCGGATAAATAAGAAAAATCCACGAAGAAAAGCCCGACAGGGTTAGTTTTATTCTATATTCTATGCGAGTACAAGGTATTACAATTCCAGATGACAAGCGACTTGAGATCGGCCTAACCGAAATCTTCGGTGTTGGACGCTCATTAGCTGGTAAAATTTTAAAAGAGACAAAAATCGATGCCGGTAAAAAGGCAAAAGATTTAAGCGTTGAGGAAGAAAACGCTCTAAGAGATGCTATCGATAAGATTACTATCGAGGGAGATCTTCGCCGAGACGTCTCCTCACACATTAAACGACTTCGAGACATTGGAACTTATCGTGGAAAGCGTCACAGCGTTTCTTTGCCTGTGCGCGGACAACGTTCAAAGACCAACTCTCGAACACGTAGAGGTAACGTTCGAAAGACCATGGGAACAGGACGTCGAGCAGTAGATAAGAAATAGTATATATATTATGGGAAAGAAACGTATTATAGAAAAATCAGGCGGGGAAATGAATGCAGATCGAGCAAAACGACCCTTAAAAGGAGGAAAAAAGAAGTTTACTTCTGGAGTTTTCACAGTACACGCAACATACAACAACACAAAGGCTGTTGTGACTAATCCAAAAGGAGGAACTCTTGCGTGGTCATCTTCAGGATCACTTGGTTTTAGAGGAGCAAAGAAGGGTACGCCTTTCGCCGCTGCAAAAGTAGGTGAAATAGTTGGAGAAAAAGCTATCGCTTTTGGAATAAAGGACGCTCGAGTTGTTGTTAGAGGAGTCGGTTCTGGACGAGAGTCTGCTATCCGAGGCTTTAGCTCAAAGGGAATTAACATTCTATCTATAAAGGACATGACCCCAGTTCCACACAACGGACCACGTCCACCTAAGCCACGAAGAGTTTAATCTAGAAAAGATATATGAAAATTGGACCAAAATACAAAATTGCACGACGCCTTGGAGCACCTATATTTGAGAAAACTCAAACTCAAAAATTTGCCGCTTCAGAACAACGAAAAAACAAAGGGAAGAGA
>JBGSXG010000031.1:0-3581 GCA_041751485.1 Minisyncoccia bacterium
GGTAGTTCGTCTTGGGGGGTGCTACCGGTTGCTACAAGTTCGTTGGTAAAAGCAGTCGAAAGGCCACGGAGGACAGAGAGACGTGTGGCTTCTTTAGCTTTGAGAGCCTCGACAATTTCTTTTTTGATTTGGGTGTGCAAAGACATAATATCTAAAATCTAATATCTAATAATTAATATCTGGTTAATACAATTAATATCTACCTCTACAGTATAGCATTCGGTCTGATATAATATTTGCTATGGAATACATCATCGTAGGTTTACTAGTAGTGGTTGTGGCTCTGTTGGGGCTTGTCTTTTATCAAACTACCCGTAAAAAAGAGGCACCGTCCGAAGGGTTGTCGATGCTATTGCAGCAAATGAATCAGCTTTCAAGTGTGGTTGACCAGAAAATGGGTGAGACTGGTAAGCAAATGAATGATGCCCTTAGGGCACAGAGTCAAGATTCACAACGTCTTATTCAGGACATTAATAAACAGGTTTCAGAAAATTTGATGCAGGTTACCAAGTCTGTTACAGAGGTGGGGGAGACCGGTAAACAAGTGCTGACCATTACAGATCAACTTAGAAATCTAGAGAAGGTTTTGAAACACCAAAAGCAAAGAGGGAATCTGGGCGAGGCAAGTCTAGAACTTATTTTAGGAAACATTTTGCCGCCAACTGGTTACAAATTGCAGTACACATTTTCTGATGGAGATATGGTTGATGCGATTATAGAAACAAAAGATGGTTTTATTCCCGTTGATGCAAAATTTTCACTCGATAATTACAATCGTATTATTAACGAGGATGACGAAGAACGGAGAAAAGACTTAGAAAAAATATTCATTAGTGACTTGAAAAAGCGGATTGACGAGACAGCAAAATACATCAAACCCAAGGAAGGCACCTTGCCATTTGCCTTTATGTTTATTCCGGCAGAAGGCATCTATTATGACCTGCTGGTTAACGAGGTGGGAAGTGTGAAGGTCAACACACGAAATCTGCTTGATTATGCCTACAACGACAAGAAAGTGATTATCGTATCGCCAACGACATTCGCTGCTTACTTGCAGTCAGTATTGTATGGTTTTAATGCCTACAAAATTGAAAAATCAGCCGAACAGATCAAGAAGAATGTTGAACAATTGGGCAAGCATATTGCCGCATACGATCAGTTTATGAGTTCTTTGGGTAAGAGTTTGGGAACGACCGTCAACCATTACAACAAGGCCCATAAAGAACTCAAGAAAATAGATAAAGATGTGGTCAAAATAGCTGAACTTGAGCCGAGCGTGGAACCGCTTGAGCTGGCACGACCAACCGTTGACTCAGATGAGTAAATGAGCTAATATACCTCGACATATGGCTGAAACACCAGTACAAAAGAAAACAGCAGTAAAGAAAGCACCTGCCAAGAAGGTCGCCAAAAAAGTTACACCTGCAAAAGCCGCGCCAAAACAATCTGATGATTTTGCCGTGATTGAAACTGGCGGAAAGCAGTACACTGTTGCTGTAGGTGATTCACTGAAGATTGAAAAGATCATCGGAGATCACAAAGAAGGTGACACTATTACTTTTGAAAATGTTCTTCTTGTGGACGATGGAAAAGACACGACCCTTGGAGATCCATACATTAAAGGCGCATCTGTTTCTGCAACTATTGAAAAGATTGGGCGAGGTAAAAAAGTAGACGTGGTTAAGTACAAGGCAAAAAGCCGATACTTTAAGAGAAACGGACACCGACAACCTTTTTTTAAGGTTTTGATCACAGGAATAAAATAGCTATTAGTTTTTAGTGCTTAGTCATTAGTAAACCCCGAGGCCCTTGGCCTCGGGGGTTTTATTTAAATCCTAAGCCCTAAACTCTAAATTCTAAATAAACTCAAAACTCAAAGTTTAAAACCCAAAATAAATCTTTTTTAGACTTTTAATTTTGAACTTATAACTTGTTTAGAGTTTAGAAATTAGAATTTAGAGTTTCCTTAATTCCTAACATCTAATTCCTGTTTTTCAATGCATTCTCCAGTGTCTCCTTATCAGAATATTCAATCTCTGTGCCGGTTGAGAAGCCACGACCGAGAGTGCTGATCGCTGCTCCTAGGGGCTCCAGTTCATTTTTCAAAAACGTAGCAGTGTTGTCTCCTTCGGGGTTGGCGTTCATGGCCAGAATAATCTCTTTTGGTTGGTGTTTTTCTACAAAGACTTTAAGTTCCCGAAGACGGATTCTTGCTTGAGGATCTTTTTCAACAACGGGCAAATTGCCACCAAGTACAAAATAGTGACCATTGAAAAGATGTGTTTTTTCTATAGATTCTAGATCTGTGTCGCGCTCAACAACCATCAAGATTTTTGCATTTCGCAAGGAGTCTCTCATAATCGGATGTAGAGTTTCTGCTGGATCTTCTGAATAAAAATAGGCAAAACTTTCTGAACATATTTTTATATGTTTTTTAAGGGTTTTTATTTCTTCTGACAGGGAAGATAGGTATCCTTCATCTTGAGTTAGCAAAAAGTAAACAATACGTTTTGCCTGTCTAGGGCCGATACCTGGCAATTTTGAAAGAAGGTGGGCTAGGCTTTCTATGGATTGGATATTGTTCATATTACTTTTTTTCGTAGCGATCCTTGTCTCTGGTTTGAAGTTTATGCATTGTTTTTTCAAAAGCATCGTCTAGATCAATATCCAAAGAATTTGCCAAACAGATTAGGGTAAAGATAATATCACTTATCTCGTCACTAATTTCTTTCTTGTCCTCGGACTCTTTCTTTTTCTTTGGACCGAACTGGTGGTTTAGCTCACGGGCAAGCTCTCCGGTTTCTTCAGTAATTCGAGCCATCATTTCAAGAGGTTTAAAATAGCCGATTTTATGCTGATTTATCCAAGTGCCAACTTGTTCTTGCTTGTCTTTCATATTTTTAGAAGTTATCAAAATCATCTCCACCGGCATGACCCGTATCAATGCTCTTGAAGGATGACTTGTCTGCGTCGAAGTACAACTCTACTCGACCAGTTGGACCGTTTCGGTGTTTTTCGATTAGAATTTCTGTGACATTCTGTTTTCCACCATTGTCTTCGTCTTTTTCTCGATGGATAAACATCACCACATCGGCATCCTGTTCAATAGAACCAGAGTCTCGCAGGTCAGAGAGTCGTGGCTTACCACCTCGGCTTTCCACCGCACGAGAGAGCTGTGAGAGGGCCAGCACCGGCACATCAAGCTCACGAGCCAGAGATTTTAAAGAACGAGATATCTCGGTAACTTGCTGAACTAGGTTGTCGTTGTTTTTGCTTTGAGTCGGAGACATCAGTTGCAAATAGTCGACGATAATAAGACCAAGACCTTTTTCGCTCTTTAGACGGCGAGCTACTGAACGCATTTTTAGAATATTATTGCCCGGCTGATCATCAATAAAAATAGGGGCTTTTGAGAGTGATTCAAGAGAGTCGCGAATACGGCCAAAGTCTTCTTCGGCTGTTAATTTACCAGTTCGGAGCTTCCAAGCATCTACTTTTGATTCAGATGCAAGCATTCTATCTACAAGTTGTTGGGAGCTCATTTCGAGAGAAAATATTCCCACGGGAACATTGTGTCGCAT
>JBGSXG010000032.1:0-4170 GCA_041751485.1 Minisyncoccia bacterium
GATACCCGCTACGACAAGCACATACTTCTCGGCACTAGCTATATATGAGGCATACTGGACATAAACATCTCCCGCCCACCATCCAATCAATCCAAAAATCGTGGCGCGAATAAAAGTACCCACGAAAGTAATACCTATGTAGTTCATAATCGGATATCGAATTGTGCCACAGAAAATATCAATCGCTACCGTAGGAACAGCTGGAATAGATCGCAAAAGCAACAAAAGTAAGTCATCTTTTCTTGAAGTAGAAAACTTTTCTTGTAGTCGCTCAACATCTGACCAGCTTGTTCCAAAAAACTTACCGGCCTTGTCAACGAAAGGTTTGCCTAAAAAGAAAGCCACGTAATAAACAAGGGTCGCGCCGATACAGACCGCCACTGCCGAAGGAAGAGACACGAGCATCAAGACCTGCAAGAAAGCAGTCGTAAAACTCTCGGTATGGACTAGAAAAAAACCGCCACCCAGCTGAACAAAAGCTGATGGTATCGGGGCAATAATCTGTTCAATAAGTGTAGCCAAAAAAACACCCCAAGCTCCAAGAGGCAGAAGAGTGGTCTCTATATATACAACAACGCTATGAATCATGACAGTATCTTTTTAAGAACCCAGCCATCTTCAATCATTTCCTCTGCTTTTTTATACTTAAGCTCTTTTTCTACACCGTCTTTTTCAATAACCACTTTTTGGTTTCTGCCGATTTTATCAGCCTTTAGGCGAGGAGTTGCCCGAGTATCCGACTTTTGATTTGGAGCAATCTCTTGAAGGTTTCTTTTTTCTTCAACGCCAGATATTTCATCAACGTGTGGAATGAGTTCTACAATTTTGTGTTTAACTGACTCTTCCATTTCTTTAAAATAGACTAATCCGTCTTTTTTATATTCAACAAGTGGATCTCTCTGTCCGTACGAACGCAAATTAACACTAGAGCGCAAGTAATCCATTGCCTCCAAATGATCCACCCAGAAAAGATCCATAGTCTGAAGTATTGGCTGTTTTAGGGAAAGGTAAAAATTGTCTTCTCCGGTCTGTGCGATTCTTTCCTGAACAAACTTCTTGGTAAAATCGTTGGCCAGAGGCATGATATTTTCTTCTATATACTCTTTAATGACACTAGCTTCCCCTTTCAACAACTTCATCCTACGAGAATACATAGTCTTTCTTTGAAAGTTCAGAACAGTATCATAATCAAGCACAGCTTTTCGAGCATCAAAGTTAAATCCTTCTATCTTTTTCTGTGCTGATTCAAGGGAACGAGAAATAAAACGGTTTTGAATTGGTTCATCTTCGGCAATACCAAGACGTCCCATCATGCTCTTTATTCGATCTGGACCAAAAACACGCAAAAGTGAGTCTTCGAGAGAAACGAAAAACTGCGTTTCGCCCGGGTCTCCCTGACGACCAGAACGCCCTCTAAGCTGATTGTCTATACGGCGCGCTTCGTGTCGCTCAGTTCCGATAACAAAAAGGCCGCCTAGTTTTTTTACATCCTCATACTCCTCTTCAGTAGACGGATTTCCACCCAATTTTACATCCACACCACGACCAGCCATGTTTGTGGCAATGGTTACCGATCCTTTGCGTCCAGCCTGAGCAACCACCTCTGCCTCACGTTCATTATTTTTCGCATTCAAAAGCTCGTGTGGAACACCCTCTTTTATCAAAAATTCAGAAAGCAACTCATTCTTCTCAACAGAAATAGTACCAATAAGCACTGGCTGTCCTTTTTGATTGAGTTCCTTTATTTTGCGAGCCAAAGCGGTAAATTTGCCCCGTTCTGTTTGGAAAATAAGATCATCTTGATCAATTCGAGATACCGGCTTATTTGTTGGAATAACTTCTGTCTCTAAACCATACACTTTAAAAAATTCTTCGGCTGATGTTTCGGCTGTTCCCGTCATACCAGACAGCTTGTCGTACATCTTAAAAAAGTTTTGGTAAGTAACTGAAGCAAAAGTTCTTGACTCTTGCTGAACCTTCACACCCTCTTTAGCCTCTACTGCCTGATGCAATCCTTCAGACCAGCGTCTGCCCGGTTGTAGACGTCCAGTAAACTGATCAATAATGATAACTTCGTCATTACGAACAACATATTCAACATCTTTTTGATACAAAGCTTTAGCACGCACAGCCGTCTCCAAATGATGCACGTATTTTATTCCCTTGTCTGTATACATATTGTCTACCCCAAGAGCTTTTTCGGCTTTAGTTATTCCAGCATCAGTCAGCTGAATGCTTTTGTGCTTTTCGTCTTTTGAATAATCCTCCCCATCTTTCAGACCTCTGGCGATTGATGCAAATGTGGCGTAAAGATTCTCAGACTGTTGTGCGGCGGCTGAGATAATAAGAGGTGTTCGTGCCTCATCAATCAAAATTGAGTCGATCTCGTCAACAATCGCATAACTAAAGCCACGCTGTCTAAGACGTTCTTCTTTGCGTTCAATGTTGTCACGCAAGTAATCAAAACCAAACTCACTATTAGTACCGTATGTGATGTCTGCATCATATGCATCTGAACGATTGCACGGCGCTAGAAATTCATCAACCACTTTAAAAGATCCTGTTTCATCTCGCTCAGCATCAAGGTTGCTGTGATCAGGATCATATAAATATGACGATTGAGAATTGACCACTCCAAGAGATAGTCCGAGGAAATGATAAACCTGACCTATCCAAACAGCATCACGACGCGATAGATAGTCGTTAACAGTAACTACATGCACACCCTTGCCAGTAAGTGCATTAAGATATGCAGGAAGAGTGGCTACTAGGGTCTTTCCTTCTCCAGTTTTCATTTCAGCAATTCTTCCTTGATGCATTATGATCCCACCAATAAGCTGAACGTCGAAATGCCGCTGATCGAGAGTTCTCTTGGCTGATTCTCTAACAACAGCAAAAGCCTCAGGCAACAAAGCCTCGAGCGTTTCTCCATCCGCAAAACGCTTCTTGAACTCCTCTGTCTTTGCCCGCAAATCCACATCAGATAAAGCAGAAATATCGCTCTCTAAAGCGTTTATTTTTTCAACAAGCGGTCGAGCTTTTGCGACAGCAGACGATCCTGTTTTAAATAATCCTGCCAATATTTTCATAAAAGACCATTTTAGCACACCCAAACAAAAAAGCCCCTTGACGGAGGCTTTTTTGTTATATCTTTGAAACAGACTATCGTCGTCGACGTCGGGCTGTTTTCTTCTTTGCGGCTTTTCGCTTAGCTGGCTTTCGCTTTGTTGTCTTCTTTGCGGCCTTTCTTTTTGCGGCTTTTCGCTTAGCTGGCTTTCGCTTTGCTGCTTTTCGTTTTTTTGCTGGCATGTTGAGTATTGAAATTAAGTTATGTGTAATGTCGACCAAGTTTCATTCAAAAAAATTTTGTAACAAAACTTTTTTGTAACAAAACTTTTCCTCTGTATTAATTATCATACAACTGACACACACGTACAACTTTTTTTACAACAAATGTGTGGATAACTTTTGCAAAGTAAAAAATTAAATTTAAAAAATAAAAACTTTTTTAATTTGTATTTTAGTTTTTAAATTTTAGATATTAAATATTATTTAATATATCTCACTTCTTCTTCAATATCTAAATCTATTTTTTCTTTAACAATCTGTTTTATTTTTTCTGAAAAGTTTTTTATCTCTAAGGCAGTAGCTTTTTTGTTTGTTACCAAAACCAAGGGTTGCTTATCGTGCAACCAAACATTCCCTTCCTTGTATCCCCTCAGTCCACAAACATTATCTAAAACCCAAGCAAGAGGTATTTTGACCTTGCCCTCTCCCACCGGATAGCTCGGCATACTGCTATAAATAGTAGTAATCTCTGCAAATTTCTTATCTGTAATAATAGGATTTTTAAAAAATGATCCGGCTGTACCAAAAACCTCAAGGCCCGGAAATTTATTAGACCTAATAGCGATGACTGCCTTACGCACTTCTTCTTTAGTAGGATTGGCTGATCCAGAAAAATACTCGGACAAATCTTTATACTCAATTGAAACAGGATAGTTTTGTTTTATTTTAAAAGCCACACGAGTAATTACGTACTCCTTACCTTCTTGATGTTTAAAAATACTATTTCTATATGCAAACTTACATTCATCCGTGATAAGTCTTTTGATTTGTTCTGTGTGCGCATCGTAAACTTCTACCCACTCGATCATATCTTTAACTTCA
>JBGSXG010000033.1:0-8356 GCA_041751485.1 Minisyncoccia bacterium
CTGGTTTAAGTTTTCTCGGGCTTTCTCTATGGAAATTCTAATTTCTTCATCATCTAGCCCTTCTAGGGCAGATTCAATAAATTTGTTATGTGTTTCTTCCGAATCTGTTACTTGTTCTCGCAATGCAGTTTCATTATCGGTATTTTCGTCTAGGTACGAGCTCTCTGTCGTCGTTGAACCTCCAAATGTTCCGGCTAACATTGAAATCATCAAGAGGGTATTTTTTAACGCGGGGTGTTTTTCTGCGAGCCTATAAGCAGAATATTTTTGTTCTTTCGAGACTTCTGCAGGATTCTCTGGGGTGGTTTGGGACTGTTGTTCGAATGACATATTGACTATTTATATATGCGGTTATGTTCTAAATATGTATCAATTATATAGAGTTTTTTTTGTTTTTGCCAATTGTGTGTTACCAAAGAAAAGGGATACAAAATACTCACACAGTTATACTTGTTTCTGCTATAATTATTCTTAATGAAAGAATCATTTCCAAAATCGGAATTGCCTATCTCGTCGCGGACAGAAGAAATTCAGCATCTGAGAGAGAATGTTGTTGAACACGCATCCGATATGCAACAAAGCCAAGATCGTTTAAAGGCCTACCAACGGCAACCAGTTGATGAGGTTTTGGACCCAACTTTCTCTGTATCGGAAGAAGAATCAGAACGTGTCACGCTTGATCTCGAACCAGAAGATCACGATCAGAAAATGCACGAGCTTATTGCCTTTGCCAAAGAAAAAGGCATTAAAAATGCCCTGTCGGTTGTTCAAAAGATGAATGACCCGCACCTTGAAGATGATTTCCATCGATTTCTGGTTGAATATGTGCGAGAAGGCTATGCGCTCGATAGCATAAAACCTGGTTCTGACATCTCAAAGACTCTGAATATGACTCTTTTTGAAGTGGTGCTGCCGCCAGCTGATAAGGACGAAGAACAGCACCAGTTGGCCCAACTGCTCTCTTCTATGGAGCAGTTGTACGCTGGCATGTTGTCATTGGCAGACTCAAAAACTATTGGGCACAGTTATTTTGCTATAGAGATTGCTAATCCAAACTATCATGAAGAGTTCATCTTCTATGTAGCAGTGCCGGCTGACAGAAAAGAATTTTTTGAGAAGCACATTACTGCAGCGTATCCTAAGGCCTTGCTGACTGAAGAGAGGGATGATTACAACATTTTCAATGAAGAGGGGGTAACCGTGGGGTCGGTGGCCCAATTTTCTGGACAGTCAATTTTTCCTATAAAAACCTATGATACCTTTGAACATGATCCTTTAAACGGCATTCTCAATAGTCTCTCAAAGGTTGATAAAGAGGGAGAGGGGGCGGCCTTTCAGATTGTTTTTTCATCAAAAGGTACTACTCGTATTTCAGAAAAATATAGACAGGCGCTTGAAAAATTACAGAAAGGAACGCCACGAAAAGAGGCTTTGGATATTTCGTATACCGTAGGCCAAGAGCTTGGTAAGGAAGCCAAAAAGACCCTTATGTCCTTTTTCACAAAGAATGATAAAAAACCGGATACGCCTGCAGAGGAACCAAAGGAAAGAGAGGATAATCAGGAGCTCATGGAGCTCATCAAGGCCAAGACATCCTCTCCTTTATTTAATACAAATATTAGGCTCCTGGTCTCATCTAGAACCGAGCAAGAAGCTGCAGCCATCTTGTCTGATATGCAGGCAGCGTTTAATCAATTTGAAAACAGTCAGGGAGGTTCTTTTGGCTTTAAAAGAAAGACAGGGAAACAGTTGCAAGCTCTACAGCATGACTTTGCTTTCAGGCTCTACGAAGAGGCGCAGTCCATACCCTTTAATCTCAAAGAGCTCACCACGCTGGTGCATTTTCATACCGCCGGAGTCAGCGGCTCCAGTCAGCTCAAAAAGAGCACAGCACGGCAGGTCGCCGCACCTGTATCTTTGTCTGGTGATGGAATTGTTTTAGGAGTGAACAAAGTCCGATGAGAGTCTAAGGAGGTGCGGATGTCTGCTGACGATAGGCTTCGCCACCTATATACCATTGGTCAGACCGGTACCGGTAAGTCTACATTTTTGAAGAATATGATTATCCAAGATATTCAGGCCGGCGAAGGAGTGTGCTACATAGATCCGCATGGAGCAGATATTCAGGACGTGCTTGCTGCTGTGCCTAAGGAGAGACATGACGACGTTATTTACTTCGACCCAAGCGATCCTGAGCGCGTGATGGGTCTTAATATGCTGGAATATAATCCATCATATCCAGAGCAGAAGACTTTTGTGGTCAATGAACTCTTTAGTATCTTCCAAAAACTCTACGGTTCCGTACCTGAATCAATGGGTCCGATGTTTGAGCAGTATTTTAGAAACGCAACGCTTTTGGTCATTGATGACCCTGATTCGGGTTCAACACTGCTTGATGTCTCCAGAGTTTTGGCAGATAAGGAGTACCGAGATATGAAGTTGTCGCGTTGTAGTAATCCAGTGGTGCTTCAATTTTGGCAGAAGATTGCTAATAAGGCTGGTGGTGATGCGGCATTGGAGAACATCGTACCGTATATTACGAGTAAGTTTGACGTCTTTGCCGCCAATGATGTGATGCGTCCTATTATTGCGCAACAACAATCTGCTTTTGATTTTAGAGAGGTAATGGATCAAAAGAAGATTTTGTTAGTAAACCTCTCGAAAGGAAAATTGGGGGACATCAACTCCAGCCTCATTGGTCTTATTTTTGTAGGAAAGATTTTGATGGCTGCGTTGTCCCGCGCAGATATGTATGGGAAAGAAATATCGCCATTTTATTTGTATATTGATGAATTTCAGAATGTGACCACAAACTCTATTGCGGTAATTCTCTCTGAGGCCCGCAAATACAAGCTATCCCTCAATGTGGTACACCAGTTCATCGCTCAGTTACAAGAAGATATTAAAGATGCTGTTTTTGGTAACGTGGGCTCTATGGTAGCCTTTCGTGTAGGTAGTGAAGATGCTGAATTTCTTGAGAAACAGTTCCAGCCAAGTTTTTCTGCTGCTGATTTAATGAATATAGAAAATCGTAATGCTTCTATAAAAATGCTAGTGAACGGTCAGCCGGTAACCCCGTTTAGTCTAATGACGCAGGCGCCGGCCCCAGCTGTGCTAGATGATTTGTCTACGTTGAAAGAATATTCGGCAATGCGGTACGGGCAATCGCGTGCGCAGGTAGACTCGGAGATTATAAAGAAATACAGATAGTATGAAAAAGGCCCCGAAACGCGTTTGCGTTTCGGGGCCTTGTTGTTTTTCGGGTCACTCCTCACCGATGCTTAAAGCAATCTCCCAGATCCTCTGGGCTTGCTCGAAGCTTCGGTCCTGGTCTTCCGAGTGGGGGCTTTCCCAGTAGGTCGGGAGGGCAGTATTGCCGTACCTGACCAACACAGCATCCCCCTTCTTCAGACCTAGAACTTCGTGTGAGACCAATAGTCTCTCACGATACCTCCCTGCCCAGAACGGGCCGGGGATCAGAGTGGGCTCTCGAACGAGGACGATCTGAGCCCCGTACATGATAAAGTGTGTTTTGTCGAATACTCAGAAAAGACTTGTCTTGCTACAATAAGCCTCTAGTTGTTATTATCTAACGACTAATCACTAACGACTAACAACTATTCATATGAGTCATCCAAAAACAGAACGAACACTTGTCATTATTAAACCAGACGGTGTGCAGCGAACACTTATCGGTGAAATTATCAATCGCTATGAGCGAACAGGATTGAAACTTGTGGGAGTAAAAATGATGGTACCACCCGAAAAGCAGGTGGAAGAGCATTACTTGCTTGATCCTGCTTGGAAGAAAAATGTGGGAGAGAAAGCTATTGAGGCCTACAAAAAGAAGGGAGAGCAACCGCCCTCAGAAGATCCACTTGAAGTGGGTGATAAGGTCATTGAGGGGCTTAAGAAATATATGACCAGTGGTCCTGTGGTAGCTATGGTCTGGCAGGGCGCACACGCCGTCGAGGTGGTCCGAAAGGTCACAGGAGGCACAGAACCTCGGACATCTGATGTGGGCACCATTAGAGGCGATTTTGTGCTCGATTCGTACATGATGGCAGACGTAGACGGACGTGCTGTGCGAAATATAATCCACGCCTCTGGTTCTGTAGAGGAAGCAAACAATGAGATTAAGCACTGGTTTGATGAGAAAGAACTTCTACAGTATCGCTTGGTCCAAGAGCAGATTTTGTACGACGTGAATTTGGATGGAATACTGGAATAGCTTTCAGCTTTCAGCTTTCAGCTTTCAGCTTTTGGCTGTTAGCTTTTAGCTTAAAAAACCCGAAGCCTATGGCTTCGGGGGTTTTAATTTCGTAATTTCGAATTTAGAGCTCTGAATTTTTAATGAATCCTTAATTCGAAATTTATTCTAAACTCGAAATTCATAATTCGGAATTATTTTTGCTAATTTAAACTTTTTGATAATTTTTGTCATTGATCTTTTGTCTTCTATTTCGGCTTTCCAAAACCACCTTCTTTGACACTTTGGCAAATAATTTCTGTATCACATGTTTTTGCTTGAAAGGATGCTAAAGGGGTATATAATTCAAGTTGGGTCGCTCGAGATATTATCTAGATTTAATAAACATCTCGGGATCCTTACATAATTTTCTGCCGTGGTAGGAAATTGCGGGAACCCACCTGGGTTCGTCCTAGGTAAGATGTTTCGAGCGCCCAATAAAGATACTCGCCCAAAAGGCGAGTGTTTTTTTGTTACAACTAAACAAGAATCTTTAAAATTTTATGGCTAAGAGCAATTCTTTGAGATATGATATGTAAATGGCAAGGGTCACATTAGCTGTGTATATAGTTCTTTTAGGTCTAATTATTGCTTTTCTGCATATTTTAGCTATCAATTTTTTCTTATACTGGGATATTGCCTGGTTTGATATTCTGATGCATTTTTTGGGAGGTTTTTGGGTGGCTTTACTCGGATTATGGATATTGGCACTATTTATTAATATTCAAGAGTTCACTCTTAGGAAAATTCTTTACGTCTCGGTCTTTTTTGCACTAGGTATTGGTATTGTCTGGGAAGTATTTGAATTCGGTGTAGGGGTCTCGTTTATCGGTCCGGAAGGGTGGCCAGATACAATTCTGGACCTAATTATGGACATAGTAGGCGGGCTTACTGCTGGTTTGTATATTTGGAATCGTATAAGCAAGTCAAAAGATGCCTAAACAAAAAACTCCCATTTGGGAGTTTTTTGTTATGATACTTTTTCTACGATTTTCTTGAAGCTTTCTGGTTTTTTCTCAGCTAGATTTGCTAAGACTTTTCGGTCCAGTGCAATATTTGCTTTCTTAAGAGCACCTATGAATTTGCTGTACGAGAAAGATGTACTCATCAGTGCTGCAGAGATTTTTGTGTTCCAAAGAGCTCGCATATCTCGCTTTTTTGTCCTGCGATGTGCAAATCGGTATGAGTCAGCATGAACAATGGCTTCATTAGCTTGTCGTTCTTTTGTTGACCGTCCAAAGCGATATCCTTTCACTCTTTTGAGGATATTTTTTCGGCTCTTTAATGCATTTGTTCCTTTTTTGACGCGTACCATGGTAATTAATTAATATCTAAAAAATAATATCTAAAATCTAAATAGCCTAGCCTTGGATAAAACGACTTTTTGACTTGTTGCTCATAGACAGCATCATGGTGTGTTTTCCGTTTCGCTGTGTTTGCTTTGACCGACTTTCCTTGGCATTAAAATGGTTTCCACCAGCTTTTCGTGACAGGAGTTTCCCGTTTTTAGTCTTCTTTATTCGTTTTGCGTAAGATTTGTTTGTCTTCATTTTGTCCTTTAATGTATTTTGAACATATTACCTGTTTTGGTCTATTTGTCTAGCCCCCTAAACCCTTCTGTCTGTGGCAGATTGGGTCGGGCGAACATTTCTCCATTATTGTGATAATGAAGAAATGTTTTAGCCTTGCTTCTTTTTTTCTATGATCATGGCGTATCCTTTTGGGACTTTTTTGACCGGATCTGCCACCTGAAAGTCTTCTGTTATGAGGTTAACAATACGGTTTAGACGCTCTCTGAGAAACTTGTCGTCCATATATTTTTCTCGGCCCCTGAGAAATAGTTCCAATTTAACTCTATCACCGCCAGCTAGCCATTCGCTGGCTCGCTTAGCTTTTAGGCCTAGGTCGTGCTCTCCAGTAGCTAGTTTGACCTGCACGTTTTTGACTTCTACCGTGTGGGCTTTAGATTTTGCCTCCTTGGCTTTTTTCTTCTGGTCGTACAAGAATTTACCATAATCCATTATCTTTGCGACAGGAGGATTGGCATTGGGAGATATTTCAATAAGATCTAGCTCAGCTTCTTGTGCTGCTCGCAAGGCTTCTTGCAAAGTTACGACTCCTATATTCTCACCGTCTGCACCAATAACACGCAATTCTTTTGCTCGTATTTGATGATTTGTTCGTACGTATGTGCTCAACTCGTTTAAAAACTTTTATCCATTAAGTAGGCTGAAAATATACCATTTAAAAAGGGGTAATGCAACGATTGAACAGTTATTAGTGCTTAGTTATTAGTCATTAGTAAGACCCGAATACCTTTCCATTGGTCAACAAGGACAGGTGCGTCCATGATTTGAGCTTGCCGGTTGTGACTAACGGCTAATAACTAACAACTAAGCACTGCTCTTGTTGCTTGACACAAAACATATCTATGTGAACATTTATGGATGTGTGCCGTTTGGCATACTTTATTTATTTTTATATGCATATAAAAGATACTATTCTTCTTGTGGGGATGCCGACTAAAAGCGCAGCGGAAAATCTTATAGAGTTTAGAGATGAATGGAAGGATCCGCTTAAATTTTTTCTACTAACAGACAAAGAAGCCGTTACGGAAGAAGATAAAGAGATACAGAATTTTTTTGATGAAGTTCTTATTGTTAATTTTGATTCTGATATTTCTATAGAAAAAGTTTTGGTGCCTCATAGAGATAAGTTTTTGGCAGTAACTTGTCGGGCCGAGTCACACATCCCCAAATTCAGGCAGGTGATTCCACATTTGCCGTATCTGAAGGCTCCACTTCCTGCTTCTCTTACTTGGTCTGTTGATAAGTTGGAGATGCGTCGCAGATTTAAGGGCTATGATCCAAAGATTACGCCAAAATATATGTACGTAAAGGATGCCTCTAATGAAACACTCCAAAAGGTAGAAGAAAAAGTTGGCTTTCCTCTTATTGTTAAACCCACAGGTCTAGCAGTCAGTCTATTAGTTAATATTGCATATCATCCAGAGGAGTTGAAACAAAATCTACAAAAGGTTTTCCGTAAACTTAAGAGTCTTTCGAAGGGATACGCTGGCAAGGAGCCGCGTGTTTTAGTGGAGCAGTTTATGGAAGGCACTATGTATTCTGTCGATGCTTATGTCAATTCTCGTGGAACAGTGTATTTCTGCCCGATGGTTTCTGTAAAGACTGGGAAGGAAGCTGGCTTTGATGATTTCTTCGGATATCAACAAATGACCCCAACAAAACTTAAGAAGAGTAGTATTGAAAATGCGCAAAAAGTCGCAGAAAAGTCAGTTCACGCTCTTGGTTTGAGAAGTACAACGGCTCATATTGAACTAATGCGTACCGAACAAGGATGGAAAGTCATCGAGGTAGGCCCGCGTATCGGTGGTTTTCGACACAATATGTACGAACTATCCTACGGAATTGACCATACAGCTAATGACATTTTCATACGTATTCCTAGGAAGCCTAAAATCCCCAAAAAGGTTCTTGGCTACACGGCAGTATTTAAAATCTTTCCCCAAAATCCTGGAATTATAACAACGCTGAAGGGTGTGAAGAAAATACAGAAACTTAAATCATTTTATGCACTGCACGTAAACCAGAAAGTGGGCGATAGGGCCAACGCAGCTTCTGACGGAGGTAGAAGTGTATTTAATGTTACTTTGTTTAATGAAGAGCGATCAAAGCTTTTGGCAGACATTCGACGAATGGAACAACTCATTGAGATTAAGACTATCTCTCGCAAGAAAAAAGAGTAAAACAAAAATGCACTGCCTGAAAGCAGTGCATTTTTGTCTTGCAGTAGTCCGTGTGCTACATCAGACTCATCGCCCACGGCAGTGGAACAGATAGGAGCGTTATAGACGCTCCAGCTAGAGCTATATTTTTCATAAACTGCGTCATCTCAATCATTTTGACTTGAGGGTCAGTTTCTTTCCAGAAAGTGTGCATTATAAAGCTGGTTGGTACCAAAAACAGAACGGTAAGCCACAATGACAGAGTTGGGTATATACCCAAAACAATACCAGCACCACTTAGTAAAAGTAGTAAACCGGTTGACATAGTGGCTAGTTTTGGGGAGGGTACTTTCTTAGAA
>JBGSXG010000034.1:0-19461 GCA_041751485.1 Minisyncoccia bacterium
CAGCTTTCGCCATTCCCTTAGGACCGACTAACCCTTCGCTGATTGTCATCGCGAAGGAAACCTTGATTTTTCGGCGGGCAGGGTTCTCACCTGCCTTGCGGTTACTTGTGCCAACATTCTTACTTCTATACGCTCCACTATGGGTCACCCCTTTAGCTTCATCGCGAATAGAATACTCTCCTACCACTCCATCTTCCCAAAGGTCGATGAAGTCCTCAGCTTCGGTACTATACTTAGCCCCGATTATCTTCGGTGCGAAATCTCTTGATCAGTGAGCTGTTACGCTTTCTTTAAAGGATGGCTGCTTCTAAGCCAACCTCCTGATTGTCGGAGAAATATCACCTCCTTAAGTGCACTTAGTATAGATTTAGGGACCTTAGCTTGAGATCTGGGCTGTTTCCCTTTTGACCAATGGACCTTAGCGCCCACAGTCTAACTGCCGTACTTCACGTTCCGGTATTCGGAGTTTGATAGGTCAGGTGAGGTTTCCCCCTATCCTAACCTTCCAGTGCTCTACCCCCGGACGAAACATACGACGCCAACCCTAAAGCTGTTTCGGAGAGAACCAGCTATTACCAAGCTCGATTAGCTTTTCACTTCTTACCACAGGTCATCCCAATGAGTTGAACGACATACGGGTTCGGGCCTCCATCTATCTTTCGATAGACTTCACCCTGCCCATGGCAAGCTCGCTTGGCTTCGGGTCTTATACATACGACATATTCGCGCTATTCACACTCGGTTTCCCTGCGCCTGCGGGGGAAAACCCCTTAGGCAAGCCGTATATATAAACTCGTTGGCTCATTCTTCAATAGGCACGCCGTGACGGACATCACGCTATGCGCGATAACAACTCAAAAGTAAAATCTAATATCTAAAAACTTAATTCAAAGATTTTAGATATTATTTATTAGATTTTAGTTGAAATCACACGCAGTGTGATGCCCGCTCCGACTCCTTGTAGGCATATGGTTTCAAGTCTATTTCACCACCCTCTCCGGGTTGCTTTTCACCTTTCCCTCACGGTACTAGTTCACTATCGATCTCTAAAAGTATTTAGCCTTACCAGTTAGTACTGGCAGATTCACCCGAGCCATTCGTGTCTCGGGCTACTCAAGAACAAGAACAAAGAAGTGCAAGTGTTTTCGAGTACGGGACTATTACCCCCTAGGGTCTGTCTTCCCAGACAGTTCCTCTAACACATACTTTTGTAACTTCTCTTACGTAAACGTAACATTCTCGTCTTACAACCCCGAGCATCACTCCAGAAGCACACTTGCGTGCACCCCCAGAGTGAAACTCGGTTTGGGCTTCTTCCGTTTCGCTCGCCGCTACTAAGGAAATATCTCTGCTATTGCAGAATTTTTTTCTGTTCCTCTGGGTACTGAGATGTTTCACTTCCCCAGGTCCACCTCCTAGATCAAGTCGTAGGATTTCCGCCGAAGCGGAAGGGTTTCCCCATTCGGAAATCTCCGGATCAAAGATTGCTAGGCATCTCCCCGAAGCTTATCGCAGCCATGCCACGTCCTTCATCGTCTTTTAGAGTCAAGGTATCCCCCATACGCCCTTAAATTTCTTATTAGGAAATTTAAAAACCGCCTAAACTCATACCATGATCAATAACACAGTATGAGCCGCACACCATCCATGAGCTGGACGTGTGCTTTTTTTATTTGTATCTCGGTACGTATCTCTTGACGGTTGAATTCCAAGAGATACTAAAAATACATTTTTACCCGAGCACTTCTTGAAATGCTCGGGCCCTATATTCTGTTGTGTAAAATCACAACGATTCAGTTGTCAAAGATCTTGTTACAAGTAAGAAAAAATCCGCCTATTTGACGTGCGGATGACAAGACGACCCCATAACAGTTCTTCTTGTGTACCGCTATAACTTCCTCTTTAAAACTTCTAACATGTAAGCACCAGTATATACATACAGAAATAAATGTCAAACCCAAAAACTAGAGTTTAGACATTAGAGTTTAGAGGTTAGAAAAAACCCGCACGGCCTTCGGCCGTGCGGGTTTTTATTAATGTCATTCGTGCTAATTCGTAATTCGTGTCGAGTTATTTATTAGCAATTTCTTGCTTTGTTTTCTCAATAAGTCTTGAAGCTGCATCTTGTCCACCAAGACCAAACGAAAGTCCTAGGGCTAAAGCTACTGCAACCACAACCCCTGTGAATAGTGTCTGAACAAAAGCTGCTGCGATACCCAATTGCTCAAGAGCAACTAGAATACCGAAAATCCAGATAGCCCATTTTGAAACAGAACCGGCCAAATTGGCATGACCAAATCCACCTGCTGAGACTGAGCTTGTAACAACACGTTTTACCAAGTCACCCAAGACGCCAGCTGCTACCAAGACAACTGCTGCCACGATTACGCGTGGAAGGTACAGAAGTACAACTTGTTGCAAGAAAATGTTTACTTGCGCCAAGCCCAACACGTCGAAAGCCGCAACCAAGAAGACAATGATGAAGAACCATTTCACAAGTGCTCCAACGAATGCTCCCGAGTTTAGAACAATTCCACCCCTTTCGAGCAATTCACCGAAGCCAGCCTTTTCAAGACCGCTATCTACTTTAAGAGATTTGAAGAGCTGAGAAACAACTCGTCCAAACAAAGCTCCAATAATCCATCCTAGAATGATGATAAAAAGTGCTACCACCAAGTTTGGCACATACTCTACCAATCCTGCCCAGAGATCCTGGAATGATCGAAGAAGTACGGCGCTCCATGTATCTACTAACATATGTTTAATATTTATATTTATGAATAATCAAAAGATATCGTGTTGCAAACTGCTATAACAGCAAACAACATATTTATAATAGGGACAAGCCCATATTTATATAATAACACACATTTTCTAACTCAAATCCCCAAATTTATTCACAATCTTTTGATGCGGATAATCTAAAATATCTCGTAAAAGCTTGTCATACATACCAAGCCGGTATTGGAAATCAGAGGTATCAAAAACCGCATAAACCAACTCTTTGCCAATTTCTGCCTCCATGGCTCGAATAACCCCCTCAAGTGCCCTCCGATTAATCTTATCTCCGACAATCAAAAGGTCTACGCGACTTTCGCTATCATGAGTGAATACCCCAGAAACTATAATAAGCTTTAATGGACCAATTTTTTTCAAGCGACTCGCAATATCTGAGTGCTTTATCGGACCCATCTCAACCAAAAACTCTTTTAAAGGCTTTATGTATAAAAACGTATCGTTAAGAATCCACACAGGCTTTCTCTTTACTGTCCTCCTTTTTACCAACTGAATCTTCTCTAAAATAGACATTTCTCGCCTAGCAGTTACCCGAGCCACCTTTGTCCAAGACACAACTGCATCAAGCGTAAACGACTGTTGTGGATTAAATAAAAACAACCGCATTATCTTGACCTTTGCAGCAGAACCGAATATCTTCTCCAATACTTCCATAGATTTCATATGACGATTATACCAGACCAATCCATTTTAAAAAATAATACGGTCAGACCATATTAATAGTATGGTCTAACCGTATTAATTCATTCAAACATAACCTCACCCCACTTGCCTGATTCTATAACCTCTTGAGCAAATCTCTTGAAATCACCAGGGCCTTCAAATAGTTCTTTAAGAATCCTTTTAGAGATAACCGCTGACGATTTTTGATCTATTCCACCAAAATACCCCAAGCTTGAAAACGGATATGATAACGCCCATGACCAAGCATCTTCAAAATTTTTCTGCGCCTCTTTGAGGCCACCTAAAGGGTACAGCTCAAAAGTGTTCTTAACCATCACATATACTGAAACGTACCTCAAATACGTATCTGTGTCTATGGTCTTTGACCGATAAGCGCCCTGAAACAGACTCCCTCTTTCTTTATATTTTTTATTAGCATGTTCACTCATACTCTGTCCAATCTTCTGCATAAATCTGCTTGTTCCTCCATCGCTTATCTCGCGCAATAAAAGATGAAAATGATTAGGCATCAAGGTAAAACATTCTATATCCACAAGCGCTTTCCTTACAGGAAGACTCTTGGGTCTGACGAACAGAGACTTACCCTTGGTGACAGTAATCCAATTAGGCTCAAAATGCTCGTCATTCATATGAAATAGTAATCGAATAAAACGCCATCTATCTGAATCGTCTCGAACAATATCGATACCACGCGCACCACGCTTTATTACATGTACATATGACCCAACTCCAAATGGTTCTCTTCTCATACTTCCTCCCAAGTATAGCATTTAATACGGTCAGACCGTATTAAATTACTGATACTGCAGCATCAAATACAACAAAAGCCCCCAAATAGGGGCTTTGTGTTTTAATACGGTCTGACCGTATTAATTATTTTAATTCTACTTTTCCGCCAGCTTCTTCAACTTGTTTCTTCAAGTCTTCCGCTTCTTCTTTCTTCATTCCCTCTTTCAACATAGCTGGGGCAGCATCTACAAGATCCTTTGCTTCTTTCAAGCCAAGACCAAGTGCTCCCTTCACAACCTTGATAACAGCAATCTTCTGAGCGCCTGCGTCAGTCAACTCAACGTTGAATGAATCCTTCTCCTCAGCAGCAGGTCCAGCAGCAGGTCCAGCGACAGCCACGGCAGCAGCTGATACACCAAATTTCTTCTCAAGGAGTTTTACCAACTCGTGAAGATCGAGCACTGACATTGATTCGATTGAATCAACAATTGACTTAAATTTTGCAGGAACTTCTACTTCCTCCCCTGAATCAGCCTCTGGCTGATCGAGCGAACCAGCTTCGCTGGTTTTAGCCTCAGCTTCTTCAATTGCAGGCGCTTCTTCAGCTTTTGCCTCTTCGGCAGGAGCGACTTGCTCCTCAACTTTTGTTTCTTTTTCGTCTGACATGATAATTAGTTTTTATTTATTAATTTTGAATTTCGATTCAATTTTTAATTCAGAATTCTTAATTTCGAAATTTATTCAAAATTCGAAACTCGAAATTCGAAATTTAAGAGCCTTGCTCTTGTTTTTCTGCGACTGCATTAAGAGCAATCACCAAGCCCTGAATTGGGCTATTGATCAGATTCACAAACTGAGCTTGCAGAGTATGCATACCCGGAATCTGAGCAATCTCGGTCATTTTGACCTTGTCAACAAACTGTCCTTCAAAGACACCGCCGACAATAGACAAAGAGCCGTCTAGTTTCTTCTGGAATTCATAGACTTCTCGAGCAGGAAGAGTCATGTCGCCATCGGTATAAGCAATGGCCAATTCTCCTTCTAGCTCAGGCATTTCACCTTCCACACCAGAACCTTCAAAAGCTCGGCGAGCTAGAGTCTTTTTAGCTACAATATAGCTAACTCCCTGATCGTACAAAGTGCTTCGAAGATTGTTTACATCTTCAACTTTCATTCCGTGAAAGTTTACAAAAACCATTGAAGAAGCCTTGGAAACGGCATCTTTAACTCTTTGCACGACTTCCTTCTTTCTATCTTTAGTAAGAGCCATAATAATAATTAGCTTTTAGCTTTTAGCTGTAAGCTGTTAGTTTTAACAAACATTTCGACCTATTTGTATAAAGAGCTACGCTCTTTGTTCCCATCACTCGCTCGGAAGTACGAAAAAGCTTTTTTACACTTCTCTCGCTCGCTTGGTAATAAGGTCTCAACAAAATTGAGAGGAGATCTCGGCAGAAATTACAGAAGCTGTCAGCTTTTAGCTTTTGGCTGTTAGGAATTTCCTAACAACTTACAGCTAACAGCCAGAAGCTATCCCATCTGCTGTCTTTGACCTTATATACAAAAGAGTCTACCCGAGCGGGTAGAAAAGTCAACTATTTACTGTCTTTTCCTTTTGTATATACGCGAGCGATGATCAATTGCTTCAATCATCAGCATCTTTCTCTTTTCCATAATGCTATAAATAACACGGTATTCTCCAACTCGTATCTTATACAAACCAGCCCAATCTGCTGAAAGAGCTAAAGGAGCGGTAGCACTAAAATTTTTTTCAAACCATTCAAGCTTCTTGATAACTCGACTTTGAATCGCTGTATCTAAAGAGGAAAAGTCATTCTCGGCCCCTTCACTGAATACAACTCTCCACTCCATATTTAGGAGACGTAGCGTCTTTTAATATCTTTTAGAGGGACGGTGCTCCTGTGTGCACCTTTCTTACTCTGAATTCCTTGAAGTTTACGAGCATACGACATCCTAAGCGCTAGATTACGATCAGGATCTTGGATGCCTTTGGTAGAGAATTCTAGCTGTCCGTCTCGAGCAAACTGAGAAAGTGTAGCGTTAATAACAGCACTCAAAGAAAGCCCCAATTTCTTTGCTTGTGCTTGTGCTTTCTTCTTAACGTCTGTATCTATCTTCACATTGATTTGTGTTTTCATATATACAAAGTATATACGATAGCTATATGGTGTCAAATCCTCAACCGCACCAAAATACGCTGTATTTTGGTGCGGTACAGAAAAAACGAAGGCTATGCCTTCGTTTTTTGAACACCGCACAACACCTTTATTCAGGGTAAAATACGGCGTGTTTTACCCTATTTAGACGAAACTAAGCCGTTTTTAGCATTACTCCAATACGGAGGTTACACCTTTAGAAAATCCCGGGGTTTAACCTCGGTATTACCTACCCCACACATATAAAATTTAGGGGTCCGACCCTTAAATTCTAAAGTGAAGCAAGAACTTATGACGCAAGTGCATTGAAGGCCAAGACAATAACCAAAGAAATCGCAAGTACCAAGAAAAAACGACGCAAGAGTTTAAAAAATGTTCTGTCAAATAAACGCCACATATGTCATAAGTATATCAGATTCCACAAAAAACGAAGGTTAAAACTTCGTTTTTTGTTCTTAGGGGTTCGACCCCTAAATTTGTATATACCAAAAACCACCTCGGCATTACCCGTTAGGTGGTTTTTGTTATCTACATGCTCTCTCTAAGAGACCGCACCAGATAGTGGACTGCAACTAGTTCTGTAGGTTGACGTTGTTTGTTTCCAAAGCGTCTAGACCAGCAGTAATAGCTGTTTCTGCTGTTGTGTCATCTCCAGCACCAACACCGACTTGGTCGATTTTGATTCCAAAGAATCCTGCAGCACCTCCAGTGTTGTCAAGAGTCACATTAAGAGTAAATCTTCGTGTTTCTCCTGCGCGAACCTTGTAGGCATTCGTTCCATCACCTGCCAAGAAGGCAGCTTCAAGATTAGACTGAGCCGTAGTTCCTGTGTAAGTATTACCCTTCACAATGAACCGAACTCCGTCTGTTGATGTGCCTGATTGCTTATCAACATAGATGTCATCTGTTCCGAAGGCTGTCACGTCAAAGACAATCTTATATGTTCCTCGATGATCAAGAGCAGCATCGTCTGAGACAGTAGCTGAGCTACTTACGTGCTTCACGTTCACACCATTGATGTAGAATGCGTGAGCTTCAGATGTTGCGCTTCCAATCTTGTCATCAGTAGCAAGAATGTTTCCTTGCTCATCTTCTGCGTAGAATGCGGCGCTACCGTGTTGAACTGTACCGAACTCTGCCTTAAGAGTAGATCCTTCAGTAAAGTTTCCACTTTGTTGCTTCACATCAACAGCGACAATAACTTCAACTCGATCTCCTGCACCCAGGGTGTAGTCAATTCCGTCAAATGTTGTTGTTCCTGTTGTTGCAGCGAAAGCAACGTTGTCTGTTCCAACTCGGTCTCCATCAATCCACAATTCTGCAGAACTGATGATAGCACCGATGTTATTTCCGTTTGAAGTAAAGAAGATTGGCATATCCTCAATGAAGATATCTGAGTCTCCTCGAGCTTCGATCTCGAATGAGAATAGCTCTACGCCATTAGTCTTGCTGTTCTGCTTAACTTCGATAACTCGAGCATCGTTGATATCACTATCCCCGGCTCGTACTCGGAATTCTACATTTGCTGAAGCAGCAAAGTCTTCGAATGAGAATGTTCGAGGTGAGTTGATATCACCAGTTGTTGAAGTGATGATAGCACCTTGTGCATCTACGAATCGTACAGAAGAGACTGTTACATCCCATGTTGTTCCGACATCGTTTGAGTCAAGAGTTCGAGCTCCTGAAACAGCGATCACAAGATCTCCTTCTTGATCCATTTTGATGATAGCACCTGCGTCAAGCGTAATGCTTCGTGTGTAGTTGTTGCTTCGTGTAAAATCACGTGCATCAACTCGTGCGATCTCTTCTCCATCGAACCATACAGATACTTCTTCTGCATATCGGTCAAATCGAGTGTTTGAGTTTGAGTTTGCAGCAGTATTAAGGTCGAAGTCAAGAGTAACTGCTCGTAGTTCAATATCTGAACCCTGAGAAGCCTCAATTTCAAGACCTGCAACTTCTACATCACTCTCACCTTCTCCAACTTCTTCATTGCTTATAGCTGAGATGAATGTAGCATTTGAGATATCACCCGCTCCACCGTTAAGTGTTGCTGATCCTGTTGATCCTGTTCCTGTTCCTGTTCCTGTTCCTGTTCCAGTTGTAACTGTTGAGTTAATAGCTGAACGTGTAATTGGACCAAAGTATCCTACAGCAGGAGTGATTCCTTTTGAGGCTTGGTACTTAGCAAGAGCAGCGGCTGTTAGAGAACCAAAATATGATGTCTCCATTCCTGCTGATCCAGCTCCTGAAAGGGCCACAGAGAATCCGTGGTCATTCAAGAATTTTTGTAGCTCCATTACATCTTGTCCTGTTGATCCCATAGTAAGATCTCGAGTGAATGTAAATGAAGTTCCTGTTGTTCCACCTGATACAAGCGCTTGAAGAGCTGCTTTTGTTGAAGCATCGCACCCTACTAGAGTACAGATAACGTCAACTTCAGCTTGCGTCAAAGCTTGAGCCTGTGGAACTGCGAATGAAAATCCAAGAGCAATCATTCCTAGGATAGCTATCCCAGCGATTACTTTTGAAAATTCAGTATTTCGTATTTGTGTCATGACTAAATTTTTAAATAATTTCTTTAACAATGCATCTCTATTATTTCTAATGTTGTAGAGACCACTGTGTCCTACATATATGTCGTTACTAATAAATGAACATATATGCAGCTTCTATTGAAGCTAATAATTAATGCTCACTGTTACAAAAAGTAACCAATGAGGCTGAGGGCGTGAACCCTCGTTGTGGCTATCCAGACTCTCATCTGGATGGGCCGTTGCCGACCCTGCACCACGTTCTATTTTTATCTAAAATGATAAAGACAGAACGTGATGCAGAGTAGACAGCTACGTTTTCAATCTCGTTTGTATGTGTGTATCGACCACCCATACAACAGAGAGTAGCTGAAAAGTTTTAAGTTGTTTGTCTATCGTTACGGTCAAAGTCTGAGATTGTCTTTCGTTTCTGTATTTTGTTTTTACCTTTTACAAATGGCTTTATTCGTGTCATTCGTATCCATTCGTAATTGGCGTCGTGTTTGTATTTAATTGTCAAAGATCTTATCGAGTTATAGACGTTTGTCTTTATGAATTCTTACCTCTAAAAAAAGAAGTGTGAATACACCCTCGCTACATAATAAGTATATCGTTCTTTTGTGTATAAAAAAACGCTTATATATGTGGATAACTCAAGAGATATAACATCCCCAAAGTACCCTAAAAGGATACTAGAAATCGGCTAAAAGTCAACCACATAGCAGTGCTTAGTCGTTAGTAAACAACTTCTAAATCAGGACATTATGACTCTGAACTTTCAGTTCTTAGTTCTTAGATTTTAGTTCTTTTGTCCTTTATCGGGACAGTACATAAGTGCTCCATCTGCGCTCCCCTTTTTTAGAAACAGAACCTTCAGCTATTAAGTTGTTTAACTCACGCTGAATCGTCTTTTCACTACAGCCTTTAACCAAACGAGCAATGTCCTTTATGCTTGATTCTCGTTTCTTTTTCAAAGCTTCTATAACCTGATCTCGACGTTTGTCCTTTCGATTTAATGTCCTTTTGACGGGCTCTGCTTGTCTTTTAAAGACAGAAGTTTCTTGAGGACTTTTCTCTGTCTTTTGCATGTCTTTTATCTGTCCTTGAGAAGGTGTGTCCGGAATTTCCAATGGCGCAAATCGCAAAAAGTTTCTATCGAATAGTGGAGCATTGGATATGGTTTGTATTAAATTTCTAACACCAGCATCAAGCAACTCAGCATTCATTGGTGAGATCAGAGCTCCGCGATGTGCTAAAGCAATCAGGTGTACCAATTCGTCTGCACATCTTAAAACTTGCTCGTCATTATTGCCTGTGGCCTGAGACATTGTCTCTAAGACCTTTTCTCGCATCTGCCATTTAAGAGGTTCTTTGTCGGTTATAAGAGCCGACACGAGATAAACAGCCGTAGCTATTCTTTCAGCCTTTTCAGCAAGGTCTTTGTTTCTTGTCCTTAAAAAATCGCTTTGAATAGTGTTTTTTTCTACCATATAGAATTTCTGTCTTTTATATAAAACGGGCTTTTGTCTTTTAAAATCAGCCGGTTCTCAAAGAGACACGTGCTCCAAACATACCACAGTCCTTTAGAAAAGTCGAGTGTCCTTTCAAATTATTTTTTGTCTTTTAAAGAATCTTATCTGAAATAATTCAGATTCAAACATAAAAACGCATATGCGTACTTCCTCAAGAGATCCCTGACCACGGCAGTTAAATAAGAATCTCAGATCTATATATTTTACAAAGGTGTGGAGATTGAGCTGTGCTATGATTACTGCACAATTTGTTGACATAAAACAAGTATGGGAAGAAAGAAAAAAGAAACAAAGAAATTTTTGGGAGAATTGACACAAGAAACAAAGCACGGTATTTATGCGGTGGTTTTATTTGTGCTTGCCCTTTTCCTAGTACTAAGTAGTCTCGGCTTTGCGGGTATGGTTGGCGACAAGGTCCATGACGGTCTTTCGTTTCTACTTGGTGTTGGCTATTGGCTCTTACCTGCCTTGGCGATCATCTTGGCGATCTCTTTTATCAAAGCGCTTGAGCGCAACCTTGCTCTTCCGCAAACTCTTGGAGCCATTCTTTTTATTATCTCTGGACTAGGACTGATTGATATTGTTTCGAACACTGCAGGAGGTGTGGTTGGGGGAATCATCTCTTACCCCTTGATTGCACTTATAGATATCTATGCGGCCATCATTGTTCTCTTGGCACTCTCTGCAATTTCTCTTTTGGTTATGCTCGATATTGGCGTTCACTTACAAAAACTTTTAAGCAATCCTTTTGCTAAAAAAGAGATCGAGGACGAGGAAGCTATTATCGATCTGAAGGGGTTGCCGACAGAAGACCCTGCCGATGTCGACGAAGGCAAAGAAGCCATTCAAGAAAACCCTGAACCAGAACCTGAACCAAAGGTATCAGGTGGCGGATTCTTTTCACGTAAAAATAAACAAGACGATATCGACATCATCACTGACACTCATCTTGATAAACCATACACACCCCCTCCCCTGTCTCTACTTTCACGTGATAGTGGTAAGCCCGACGTTGGAGATGTCAAAGCTAATGCAAACATCATCAAGCGCACACTACAGAACTTCGGCATCCCGGTTGAAATGGATGAGGTTTCTATCGGACCTTCTGTTACTCGCTACAGCTTAAAACCAGCTGAAGGAGTCAAGCTTGCACGTATCCTTGGACTTCAAAGCGAACTAGCATTAGCTCTAGCGGCCCACCCTGTCCGTATTGAAGCTCCTATCCCGGGGACATCACTTGTCGGTATTGAAATACCGAACAGTGTTAAAACTACCGTCGGTCTGGCTACCCTGCTTTCTTCAAGCGCCTTTGATACTGTAAACAAACCACTACCTATTGCGCTCGGGAAAGGTATTTCCGGTATGGCACACGTTGCCTCTCTTTCTAAGATGCCCCATATGCTGATTGCCGGCGCAACTGGTGCTGGTAAGTCTGTAACAATTCATGCCATCATCACCTCCCTTCTATACAGAAACTCTCCAGATAGCTTAAAGCTCATTATGGTGGACCCAAAACGAGTTGAACTAACTCTCTACAACAGCATTCCACATCTGCTGACACCGGTTATAACAGACCCTAAAAAGGCTATTTTGGCTCTTAAATGGGCTGCTAAAGAAATGGAACGACGCTACGATGTCTTAGAAAAAAATGCCGTACAGAACATTGATTCATACCACAAGAACGTATTGGCCCCTGCCCTTAAAAAAGACCTTGCAGAGGATGAAGATCGACCAGAGAAAATGCCTTACATTGTGGTTATCATCGACGAATTGGCTGATATTATGCAAGCCTACCCTCGTGAGATGGAAGCCGGCATTGTCCGCCTTGCTCAAATGAGTCGTGCCGTTGGTATTCACCTAATCCTTTCTACTCAAAGGCCATCGGTTAACGTTATCACCGGCCTAATTAAAGCAAATATACCTGCTCGTATTGCCCTACAGGTATCTAGTCAGATCGATTCGCGAACTATTCTTGACGGATCTGGAGCTGAAAAGCTACTTGGTGCTGGAGATATGTTGTACCTTTCAGGTGAAATGTCCAAGCCAACCCGACTTCAATCTGCTTATATTTCCGAAACAGAAGTAAAAAAAGTTGTTTCCTACTTGGCAAAACACTATGAAGATGAGATTCCTGAAGAAATAGACTTCACGGCGGACAGTACAAATGGAGGAAATTCCGTCTTTAGCGCTTCTTTTGATGACGAAAACGCAGAAGACGACCTATACGAGGATGCTAGAGATCTTGTTGTTCGCACTCGAAAAGCATCTACATCATATTTGCAAAGAAAAATGGGTATCGGGTATTCACGAGCTGCTAAAATCGTCGATATCCTTGAAGAGAGAGGCGTTGTCGGACCAAAGAACGGATCAAAACCACGTGATGTGCTTGAAAAATTTGGTGACGGAGCCCCTGTCGAAGATAGTTCTGAGAACGAGAGTGAGGAGTCCTAAATATGCGTCGATATACAAAAATAATAGCTATTGTTCTGCTACTGGCAAGTATTGGACTATACGCCTTTTTCCAAGGATATGAGCTTATAAAAGGGCCCATAGTAAAGATTACCTCCCCCGCAGACAACTCATCTGTAACCGACCCGTCTATTCTAATAGAAGGCTATGCTAAGAATGTTTCTTTCATATACCTCAACGGCAGGCAAATATTTGTCGACACAGAGGGCCTGTTTGATGAAAAATTGCTCCTACTGCCCGGCTATAATATAATAACTGTACGTGCGACAGACAAGTTTAACAGAGAGATACGGAGAGAACTGCACTTGATTCTAGAACATAACCCGAATTAAATATCATTTGCTTCGCAAATGTCTTGGTTTCTTCGAAACCAATTTAATCGGGTGGTAGTTGTTTCTAATTCGCTCCGCTCATAAGAAAAACTAACCATGCCCAAGAAAAAACAAAAAGACGAAGTAAAAAATATTGACGATGCTCTGAGGAGCATTAAAACCAAGTTTGGCGAAGAAGCCATTATGAAGCTTGGCGACAGACCACGTGTTGACGTGGATGCAATTTCAACTGGATCTATTGGCCTTGATTGGGCCCTCGGCGTAGGAGGACTTCCCCGCGGACGAGTGGTGGAAATCTACGGCCCAGAGTCTTCTGGAAAAACAACCCTTTCCCTTCATGTAATTGCTGAGGCCCAAAAGAAAGGCGGTCTATGTGCTTTTGTTGATGCGGAACACGCAATGGACCCCGAATATTCTAAAAAGCTTGGCGTCAAAATTGATGAACTTCTTATCTCCCAACCAGATACTGGAGAACAGGCTCTTGAGATTGTCGAAACATTGGTGCGATCAGGTAAAGTAGATGTAATCGTTGTTGACTCAGTAGCAGCTCTAACTCCCAAAGATGAAATCGAAGGTGATATGGGGGCGCACCATGTCGGCAAACAGGCCAGACTGATGTCCCAGGCTCTTCGAAAACTAACTGCAGTTACAGCACATAGTAAAACTATTGTTATCTTTATCAATCAGATCCGAATGAAAATCGGTGTGATGTTCGGCAACCCTGAGACCACTCCGGGTGGAAATGCCTTGAAGTTCTACTCTTCTGTCCGCTTGGATGTCCGACGTATTGCGCAAATTAAGAAAGGAGAAGAGGTTATGGGATCTCGTACACGTGTAAAAGTTGTTAAAAACAAAGTGGCCTCCCCTTTCAAAATGACTGAGTTTGATCTGATGTACAACGAAGGTATCTCTAAAAATGGAGAGCTTTTAGCCTTAGGAGAAAAATTTGGCATTGTTGATAAATCTGGGGCATCATATAGCTACACCCCAACTGACGAGAAAGCTGAAAAAGTGAGTCTTGGTCGCGGATATGACAACGCTCGAACTTTTCTAAAAGAAAACTCAAAAGTAGCTAACGCTATTTTGAAAGATATACAGAAGAAATGGAAGGAAGAAAATAAACAATAGAAAATAGAGGATTAGACGTTAGAGATTAGAAAACCCCGAAGCTTACGCTTCGGGGTTTTTGAATCTAGGGTTTAGGACTTTTCAAGTAATATTGTCTTAAAACCCTCCTTTTGGTAGGATATGTAGCCTATGGTCCTACAATATAATGAAGTAAAGGAACGACGATATATCGTCTACAACGGTGAACCGTACGAAGTTATTTCTTCGCACGTTTTTCGTAAACAGCAAAGAAAACCAGTTAATCAGGTCAAGATGCGCAACCTTATTACCGGGCGCATGGCCGAGAATTCATTTCACTCTACAGACAAAGTAGAAGAGGCCGACATTTCAAAAAAGACTATCATCTATCTATTTCATAAATTCAATCGACAGCAAAACGTCGAGGAATACTGGTTTTCTGATGAGAAAAACCGAGCAGATCGCTTTGCTCTATCAGCTGAGCTCATCGGCACTCAAAAAGATTTTCTTAAAGCCAATGAACCAGTAACTGCCCTAGTCTACAACGACCAAGTTGTTGGTCTAACTCTACCAGCTAAAATTAACCTTACCGTAACCGAAGCTGCCCCTGCTGTTGCCGGCAATACTGCACAAGGTGCTACTATGCAAGTAACACTAGAAACTGGTTCCCAAGTAACCGTTCCCCTATTTGTAAAGCAAGGAGATGTTTTGATAATCAATACTGCTACTGGAGAGTACGTTGGTAGAGCAAACTAGAGACGAGCTTTTAGCTGTTTGCTTTTAGCTTTTAGAAAAACCCCCGAGGCCTACGGCCTCGGGGGTTTCTATTCTCTAACATCTAAGCTCTAATCTCTAGTTCTTAATTAAAACTCAAACTTCCCCTTAAAGTAATCCCAGCGGGCTACAACAATAGCGATGATAGAAATGCCGAGACCCATCAAAAGTCCGACGTCATTATGAGCATCAAAGATTATGCGCTGAATAGCCACAATAAAAACTACAGCGAGTGCTACCGCAAGATACGGCATCCTCCAGCGTGGATTCTGATCGATGAAATACCAAAGGACAAATAGGGTCCAGATAGTAGCGGTTATGTGGAAAGAAGCATCGTACAGAATATCTTCGCCCCAAATATGCATTGGTAGGTATTTAAATAAGAAGAGTCCCAGAGCCATAATGCCTCCAGCAACAGCGATACTTTTTAATTTCTTTCTAACTGTCATGCAAATATTATAACACCCCCGCAGATGCCTTTGGCATCTGCGGGGGTGTTACTAAAAACTAAGCACTAATGAATAAGCGCTGACTTACTCTGACTTACTATTGTGCAACATACGGCAACAACCCCATAAAGCGTGCTCGCTTTATGGCTTGGGCTAATGCTCGCTGATTGCTAGCAGAAAGTCCTGTTCGGCCCTTACCTACAATCTGACCATGCGGGGTGATGAATCTCTTCAAAACCTCAATGTTTTTGTAGTCAATGTAAGTTATTTTATGTTCTTTGAAATAATCTGACATAAGTATTTACTTAATGAATGTTAATGAATTTAGAAAACACTTACCCGGTTGAATTTGATTCTGAAAGAATCAAAGCCTTTGCGGAGCAAAGGATATTCAATCTGGGTGGTGTATTTGATAGACCCTGAGTTGTGCCGAAAGCACAACCGGGTTAAGAAATTATAGTCGGTTCCACCTCCTTAATTTCTTAAAAAGGAATATCATCCGGATTAATTTCCTCCTTTGGATATTCAATATCTTGCGAATCTCTTCCGGCCGATCCTGAATCCTGATTTGTATTATCTTTTTGAGAAGCTTGGGAACTGCTATTACCACCTCCCTGCTTTGGACCGAACTGAATAGTATCAGCCACAACTTCGGTTCGATAATTTTTCTTACCATCCTGATCTTCCCAACTTCGAGTCTGTAGACGACCCTCAATGTACGCGCCACTTCCTTTTTTTAGATATTGCGCAACATTATCTGCCTGTCTACCGAATACCACAATGTTGTGATAATCAGCACTTTCTTGTCTATTACCGTCTTTGTCTTTCCAAACTCGGTTGGTGGCAATAGAAAAATTCGTAACGTTTGTTCCAGACGGAAGAGCTTTCAGTTCAGGATCTCGTGTAAGATTTCCGTAAAGAATGACTTTATTGATGTACATCCCGTTAGAAGTCAGTCCTTATATAGTTGCTATAACTAATTTCAGAAGACTTTTTTATTACTCATAACTCCCATTAGTTCCCCAAAATATTAGGACTTTCTAACGGGATACATAACTATTTTTTATTAACGAATAGGTTTTACTTCGTGTACCTATACTCTACCACACCCTACTAAGAGGGCTGGAAACACTATTCAATAACCAATTCTTCGATACTTTCATCAATTGTTTCTTCGTCAATTTTACCTTTCACTTTAGTCTCGGAAACATCATCCTTTTTCTCCTCTCGCTCAACCCTTTCTTTTGGTTTTGTCAGAAGGCTGTTTTCACGAATAGTTTTGATGAGCAAATATCGCAATACTTGCGGATGTTCGTCTGCAGATTTTTTGATTTCTTGTGCCAACTCTGGTGCTCCTTCAAACTTAATCCAACCAAAATACGCTTTTTCATATGACACCTTCTTGGTATCAATATACTTTTGCATAACGTACGTCAAATCTCGCATTTTGGGAAACTCCTCAGAGATGACAATTCCTCCTCCCTGCTCAACGGCATTTCGGATAACAGAAACTTCATCACCAAGCTTTTCCTCAGCGACTGTCGGTACGATGTGAAAGCCTATTTCGTATACTTGTTTTTCGTCCATTTTGAAAATATAAATATCTTATATTAGCTTCCTCGGCTCGGAAATAAGAATAGATTCTTATTTATCTCGCTCTACGTCGCTAATAAAAAAATACAACTAGTAATCACCGTTTGTAAAACTGAGTATTCTCAGAAAACGATGCGCCCCAACCTCGTTGTAACGGGACCCGGCTCGACTGTCCGGGGGTTAGGACTGGGACCAATCTAACACACGAACTCAGCCCAAACAAGCCATCCTATAACTTAAAGAATCTGAAAGCATTTTCTACCATATGCACACGGACATCCTCAAAAGACCCTTCTTTTATCTCGGCTATTCTTTTTACTACCTCCTGAACAAATAGTGGCTCATTGCGCTTCCCCCTGTGCGGGACTGGAGATACATAAGGAGCATCTGTCTCTGACAATATCGACTCCAAAGGTACATATTCTATAACCTCGTCATAATCATTGGTGAAAGTAATAACTCCAGTGAAAGAAACCGAGTAGCCCAACTCTAGAAAACCCTTTGCGTCTTCAGTGCTTCCAGCAAAAAAGTGTGCGTTGCCAGGGACTTTGGCATATTGCTTTAAAAGTTTCAAAGCGTCCTTGTAACTCCCAGTATCCTCCTTTGAAGGCCTGATATGCAACATCAAGGGCTTACCTAGCTTATTAGCTAGTTCAATGTGTTTAATAAAGATCTCTTGCTGCTTTTCTATAGAACCTTTTTCTGTACGAAAATAATCAAGACCAGTCTCACCAATACCAACAACCTTATTGTTATTGGCTAGAGTAGTGTAATAGTCTTCATCAAAATCTTCTCCCCTTGATGCAAAACCCTTATCATCCTTTCCGTTAGATCCGAGCTCATCCGAATCATGAAAGCTCTCTACGGTGTGAATTGGATGAATGCCCACAATGGCATATACTCCCTCATCATAACCTTCAGCAAGCTCAACGGCAGACTTACTAGTGTCTTTTTGTGTACCAACATTAATCATCCAAGTATCTCCTTCCAGCGCCCTCTTGATGACATCTTCCCTGTCCTCATCATAGGCTGCAAAGTTGACGTGTGTGTGACAATCAATATAAGTAGGTTTTTTCATAGTATTTGACAATCATACCAGCAACACTATCATTCACAAGTATATGAAAGATATTTCTAGAAAACACATTGTAGAGATAGCCACGCAATATTTGGGCTACCCTTCACGACATTATGACCCAGATACAGAGAACCACGGGTGCAATGAGGACGGCTTCACATGCTCGGGCTTTGTTAGATTTGTTCTGACAAAAGCGGGCGTAAACGTTCCTCCACACATTCGTCACGCTAGGGAGTTCTTTGATTTCTTTGGAGTAACAATACACGAAAGCCAAAAGAAACCGGGTGATCTGGTTTTCTTTTCTCGGCACGGTATCTACCCAAACCATGTCGGTATCGTTGTCTCAGACAATCAGTGCATTTTCTCAACAGGCATGCGCAAAGGCTCTGTCGTCAAAAGAAACATTCATCGAAACTACAAGACAAAAATAGACCTTACTGATCCAAAAGTAATCTACACAAAAAATCCTATTGGCTATAAACGCATAGCCTTCCCCACAGGCACACACCAAAACATCCTTCCTTAAATACTCCAATCAATTGGAGTAAGAATCCTAGGTTAAACCTAGGATTTTGGGAGTACAAAATAGAGGCGCCTTTTATTTACGAGGGAAAAGCGGTTCGGCTGGTTTTTTGTTTTCTTTAATAGTTTGAAGTATTTTCTCTGCGGTTTCTGGCATCATAGGCTTGAGCATCTGCGCTATTTGAATCAAAATATGTATAACAAAAAACAAATCTTCTTGAGCTTTTTCTTTATTCTCTTTTGCCATTTTAAACGGTTGAGTTATCTGAATATGCTCATCTGCGCTGGCAATCAATTGCCAAACTGCATCCATTGCATCATTAAAACGAAACTCCTCAATGGCTTTTCGAAACGGAGAACCTTGTTCAAAAACGTCTTCGTATACAGCGTCGATAACCTGTTGTATATGCTCGTCAGTATATTTCGTACCAAAGTCTTCCGACATTTTCATTGTACGAGAGACAAGGTTTCCTAAACCATTTACCAAGTTGGCATTGTAGCTCTCCTTGAACATTTCTAAAGTGAAAGGAGAATCCTCAAAAGGATGCACTTCTCTAAGGGCATAATACCTTAGGGCATCCGTCCCATACTCATCAATAATTTCAATCGGGTCAACAACATTGCCCAAAGATTTTGACATCTTGACTCCACCCTTCCCTGTAACAAAACCATTAACCACAATTTGCTTAGACAAAGGGAGGCCAGC
>JBGSXG010000035.1:0-12013 GCA_041751485.1 Minisyncoccia bacterium
TTTGAAGACATAGCTAAAGCATCATACATATCAACCAAACCGTGAGCCTTCCAGTCTGTAAATATGGAAGGTAAATCAGGAAAATACGGATTAGGAATGACAAGCTGACCTGTACTTAAAATCTGTCTATCTGGAGTAATAACACCCTCATTAAGAGCAGCTAGGGCCATAAACGGCTTAATAATAGAACCAGGTGTATATAATCCAGAAGTAGTTCGGTTAATTAAAGGTAGAGTCTCGTCATTAAGGGTTGTCGAAATGTATTCAGCATCATGACCAAGAGCAAAAGCTTCATTGTCATATTCTGGATAACTTGTCAGAGCAACCATCTCTCCTGTCTCAACATTCATCAACGCCCCTGCGCCACCATAAAATCCAACTTCTTCGGCCAGTTCTTTAATGATATTAAACATCTGACTTTGAATACGACTGTCAATTGAGAGATGTATATTTTCTCCAGAGACAGGTTCGTCAATAACACTTTCAGAAAGAGTTTCTCCAAGCGCATTAGTCTCCCGTATCTTGGTTCCATTCGAACCTGTTACTATTTGATCAAATGCTTTTTCAACTCCGGCCTTACCGCTAAAATAGTATTGATAATAAAAACCGGAAGTATCTTTTGCTGGATGAGTTACGTAACCTAGAACATGCGCAAGTCCAGGCATATCTGTGTATTGCCTAAGGGAAAAGTCTGAGGTTTCCTGATGAGGAACATTCCAAGCCAAACGCTCTCCGTTTCTATCGAAAATAACCCCGCGCTCAGAAAAAACAGGAATATGATCAAGCCGGTTATTTTCACTTATCTGAGCATATACCTCTCCCTTAAATACCTGCAAATACCACATCCTTCCTGAAAAAACAGCAAAGATTATAAATAAAACAACACCCACGCCCAAAAAAGTCCGTGCGCTTATCGGTTTTTCAATACGCCCTTCAAACTGTGCCGTATTAAACCGAGAAACATTACTAGAATCAACAAATATCTCATCTGGTGTTATGTCGCCATGTCTTCTATTCACAATAGTCAGTATATCATTACCACTCCTGTGTCCAGAATAAGCGTTTTTTTAGAACATAAAAAAACCCAAGTAGCAAAGTAGCTCCTGCCGTTACTACGTATTCAATATTCCAAAAATAATCCACTGGTACAGAAAAAATAGTATCGTACACGAGGGCAATCACAACCCCTTCAATATAAAAGCTAAAATAAAAAAGTGATACAAATAAAAACACGGCACTAATCCACCAGGGTAATATTAAGATGGAGAAAATTAATCCTATAGATACAAGTGTGCGAGCAATGAGCATATTTATTCTAAAACATACACCTGGGGCACGATAACTACTCTAGTAATCTCAAAAATATTAACTGGCATACGCGCATAAGCTCTTACAAAAGCTTGGGTTTCATCTTTTTGCACTTCTCCAATTTCTGCAACGACACGTTGTGTTTCTAAATCTACAACAACATCGTATTGCTCAATATCAGCTCCCTGTGGCAACTCTGCGCGCATATTACCACCACCCATTCCCACTAAAGTAATAGGCAGTCCAGATCTCTCAATACTCAACGACTGAGAAAATCCCGGGTGTGAAGATAGTCTTACCTTTGCAAAAGAAAAAGTAGTACTTTCTACTACTCCCAAAAAGGAGCCTTCTGTAGAAAGAACATTGTCTCCTTCTCTAATATCGCCACGACCCACCCTTTCTACCAATAAAGTCCCGTACACATTGGCAGATGGTCGAACCAGAACTCGCGCAACAATACCGTCCGCATCTTCAGAAAAATTACTTTGCTCTGTTCCCAAAATAACTTGTTTCTCCAAAAAATCTATCCTCTCCTGCAGAAGCCTATTTTCTTCACGTATCTGTTCTCCAGAAGTCAGAATAGTTCCGACAGTGTCTGTTGCTTTGCCAACAAATGTCGTCACCCAGACTGTCGGCTTCGCAACAAAAAAAGCCAATGGTTTTGCCAAGCCAATGTAGACAATAATAAACATTAAGGCTATTAGAAGAATAAGCCATAACATTGTCTTTGTTCGTTTACTTCTTCTGCGCAAGATCATCTTCATTTGCAATAAGTACGTCTTTATATAAATCAATGTTTTCCAAAATCATACCTGTGCCTCGAGCTACTGCCGTAAGCGGATCGTCCGCAACATAAACCGGAATCTTTACATACTCGGTAAGGACTTCTGCCAAGCCTTTGATCTGGGCCCCGCCACCAACAAGATAAATCCCCCGACGCATAACATCGGAAAGAATTTCGGGTGGAGTAGACTCCAGCACTTGTTTAATTGTTTCAATAATACTATCAATTGAACCTGCAATGGCCTCTCGGATATCTGCATCTGTAATAAAAACTTCTCTAGGCAAACCACTTACCAAATCTCTACCGCGAACAGGGACCTCTGTGGAATTCTTTTTATCAGCTATAACATTTCCGATTTCTATTTTTAAATCTTCTGCTGTTTTTTCACCAATAAGAATTTTAAATTCATCTCTAATATAAGAAATAATGTTTTGATTAAAAACATCGCCAGCTACTCGCAAATTCTGTGACTGAACAATACCGTTTAATGACACCACAGCGACATCGGTCGTTCCGCCGCCAATATCAACAACCATTGACCCAACAGGATCTTTAACTGGCATTTTTATACCAATAGCAGCTGCCATGGGTTCTTCTACGATATGAACCTCTCTGGCTCCGGCATTTTTTGTGGCATCACGAACAGCACGAATCTCAACATTGGTAATACCGGACGGTACACCCACAACCACACGAGGCCCTAGAATCTTTTTTGAACCCTCCTGAGCCCTGTTGATTAAGTGGGCAATCATTTCTTCGGTGATTTCAAAATCAGATACCACACCATCGACTAGCGGTTTAACAGAAACAATATGTTGCGGAGTTCGACCCAACATTCTTTTGGCCTCCATGCCGATAGCCACAATATTTCCTGTCTTATTGTTTATAGCAACAACAGAAGGCTCGTTGATAACAATCCCCTTTCCTTTTACATATACCAAAGTGTTGGCTGTGCCCAAATCAATCCCAATATCATTCGACAAAGCTGGTTGCCATCCGGCCAACCGCTGTTTAAACTTTTTCCATCGTTTTTGTACTTTTTTTATAGCCATACATTACATTTCGTTGAGCATCTTTTTGATAGAACCATTAAAAGCTTCCTGCTCCGTAATGTGCACAGCCTTATCTTCAGTTCGCTTCTTTACCTCTACGGTGCCAGCCTCCATAGTTTTAGCTGAAAGAACAAGACGAAGTGGAATCCCAAAAAGATCAGAGTCGGCAAATTTTTCTCCAGCTCCAACATCCCTGTCGTCCCATAAGACACTTACTCCATCTTGTTCAAGAGAAGTTTTTAAATCTTCTGCTTGTTTTAATACGTCTGGGTGATCAGTCAAAGTTAACAAATGCACTTGGAAAGGCGTAACCTCGACTGGCCAAACTAAGCCAACATCGTCTGACAAAACTTCTGCAATGGCTCCCATAACCCGACCCAGACCAATACCATAACTTCCCATAATCACTGGCTTTTCTTTTCCTTGTGAGTCTTTGTAAGTTAGACCAAGGGCTTCAGAAAATTTTGTACCCAGAGTGAAAATGTTACCCACTTCAACTGCCTTTTTCTGAACAAGGGATTCTTTATCAAGGCCCACGTCAGACAGGACCTTGTCCGTAAACACCTCCTCATTAACTGCCAAAAGCTTTTGTTCATCTACATAAATAGTATCTTCACCAGCCTCAGTGATAGTTTGAAATTCGTGTGAATATTTTGAAAAAGAGCCACCCGATGCAAATGTTTTGTATGTCAGGTGTCCAATACCCAAGCGATTAAATATACGAGCATATGAGTCGCCAACCATTTCATAGTATTTTTGCTGTTCTGCTTCATCAGCACAAAAAGAATATAGGTCTTTCATTAGAAACTCTCTGCCTCGCATTATTCCACTTTTTGCTCGAAGTTCATTACGAAACTTTGTTTGGAACTGATAGGCACCAAAAGGTAAATCTTTATACGAGGAAATATAATTTTGCATAAGAGCCGTCAGAGGTTCCTCATGAGTTGTAGCCAAACCGACATCCCCACCAGAAGCAAGGTGTGTCTTAAACCAAACGTCGAGAACTTCGTCTGACCAGCGACCGCTTTTCTCCCACACAGCCTTATCCTGTAGAGCGGTTAATTGCATTTCTTGTCCACCGATTGCATTAATTTCTTCTCTAATGACAACTTCGATATGCTTCAATACACGCAAACCTAAAGGTAAATATGTATAAACTCCGGACATCTCTTTATGAATAAATCCAGCACGGATAAGAAGTTGGGCATTCTTAGAAACCTCATCAGAAGGTGCTTCCTTCCGCGTCTTAGTAAACAGTTTTGATTGCAACATATAGATATCTTAGCCCAGTTAAGGTATAAAATCAAAAATAGCACTTTTCGAAATATGTGGTACTGTGGCGAACAGAATATACACAAGGAGTAGATCCCATGCGATTCTATTTTTTCTTGGATGGACAAGTCTTAAAAACATTGCCGGCACAGGAGCCCGGAGAAATACGAGCCGTACAAAGGGTCAGTGGTAAAAATGGCATCATCCTCATCCAAATAAAAACAATCAGGAGCACTCCTTGCAAAGACAACGCATTTGAAAAAGCTCTAGAAAACCTCACGCAACAGACGTGAGATTTTTTCTATAACAACTTAACAATGTCACTATAAGTCACCAAGATCATTAGAACAATCAAAAGTACGAAGCCAATACTGTTGGTATATTGAAATATCTTTACCGGAACGGGCCTACGAATAACCGCCTCAATTGCGACAAAAAGTAATCGTCCGCCGTCTAGAGCCGGAAATGGAATCATGTTAATGATGGCCAAATGAATCGAGATAATAGCAGTAAACGAAAGGAGGTGCACCAAGCCGAGAGCTGACGCATCGCCTACAAGGCCAACAATTCCAACCGGTCCAGTGACCTGCGATAGGTCCCCTTCTCCAACAAAAAGTCCGCCGAGAAAAGATCCTAACTCAACAGCAATCAATCCGGTAAGATCCACAGTCGTTATAAGACCTTCCACTAATGCAGGAAGAAAAGACAATTGCAAAGTGCCAATCATATCAAAAGACACTCCAACAACCTTTTGCCCCTCAACAATTCCCTCTTCGGGAGTCAGCTCGACAGAACTCATTTCATCGCCACGCTTATAAGAAAGAGTAACAGGCCCATCTTGATGCTCAGCAATAAAGGCCGAAATTCCTTGTGGGGTTATGGAATCTAGTTGTGCATTTTCCGTTGAGACTGCCGTGATAACATCACCCGCCTGAATACCAGAGCGTTGCGCTGGAGAATCTGGAGCCGTTTGAACAATAATCACCTGAGGATCAACCACCTGACCAGGACCCTCGTAAGAAACCGGTGTCGGCTGTCCGATCATGAAACCAAGAGAGATGAGTAGCCAAGCAAATATAATATTAAAGGTAACTCCAGCGACAAGAATTGCCGCCTGTTTCCAACGCGACTTGCTCGTAAAAGATCTATCAGCATCTTCTGGGCTCTCTAAAGCATCTTCCGGATTCTCTCCAAAAATACGAACAAACCCGCCAAACGGAATTGCATTAATTGAGTATCGTGTCTCACCTCGTGTAATACTGGTGATACGTGGCGGAAAACCAAGACCAAATTCATCAACACGAACTCCCGAAGCTTTTGCTATAAGAAAATGTCCCAGCTCGTGCACAAAGACAAGCGCTCCAAGTATGATAATAAATAATATAATACTCATACTATATTATCCTCGAATATCAGCTTCTTTCTTCTCAAATAGCTCTTCAAGCTTACCGTTCGCTTCATCTACAATTTTCTGCATCTGCTCTTTAGCTCTCTGCTCTTCATCTTCATTGATATCTCCAGCCTTTTTCATAGACTCTATGTTGTTTTTTGTGTCTTCTCGTTCTTTCTTAAGAGATATTCTTCCATCTTCAAGTTTTTGACGCGCCACCTTTATTAAAGCTTCTCTACGCTCTCCAGTAAGCTCAGGAAAAACAACTCGCAAACCAGCATCATCTGTTACGGCAGACAATCCCAGGTTCGCTTCAGAAACAGCTCGTTCGATGTCTTTTATTTGAGATTTATCCCAAGGCGCAACACGCAATGTTCGCGCATCTTCTACCGTAACACCGGCAACCTGATTGATTTTCATTTTCTGACCATAACTATCAACCGTCACACCGTCCAAAATAGCCGGAGATGCTTTACCTGTACGCAACGAAGAATACTCTTTCTTTAGCCACTCTTCTACAGCCGAAACGTCTTCTTTAAATTTTTTAAAATCCATTGTGCTCAGAGATTATAGTAATTAATTACACTCGCAGTATATCAAAAGCTAGATAGTTAATAAAGAAAGTGCTCATTTATGAAAAGGTACCACTATTGCCAAATGGTCTAGCAACATCTTTACAGACACCCCAGTAGCTTTAATTTTCATTTTAATATCGTACACATCATGCAAACCATCTATTATTCCGACTTTGAAAAGCTCTACCTCAAGAGCAGACAAGAACTGACTAATAGCCTCTTTGTCTGGCAAATCACCTTCTTTTGGATGAAAAGGTTCCACTATTTTAAAGCGTTCCACTGGAGTGCCTAAAATAAATTCTTTTGCCACATCTCGATACTCATTCGTATCTCCACGATGTTCAATTAGGACAGCTCTTGATTTAAGGGTTGCAAGTAAACTATCGTGATCTGGAACAATAAAGAAAAAGTATGTGTTAGGAGAAGGCTCCTCTGTCATCTTAAGAAAAGCGTGCTGTGCCTCCGTAACAATTTCTCGAGCAGAGAGTACAAAAAATTGCATGCTGGCAAGATTTTTTTGTCGCTGTAATGTCAAAATTTCTCGAGCGTCATCTACATACAGTGTTTCGTACTCTTTTACAACAAAATCTCTGACATCTTCTTCAGACACATCAAACTCTTTTCTGAGCATCAAGCATATTTCTTTAACAAGGATGGGCCTGTCTCCAGAAATAATATATGTATGATGCAATTGTGCGGGAATAATTCCCTTCATATTGCTAGCGTTTTGAGATGATTGATTTTTTATAAACATCCAAGTGGTTCAGAGCCACCCCAGTACCCTTAGCTACACAAAATAGAGCATCTTCTGCCAAACGGGCCTTAACACCCGTTCGACGGAAAACCAACTCAGGAAGATTCCGTAACTGAGATGATCCCCCGGTCATAGTAATACCCACATCTATTATATCTGAAGCAAGTTCCGGAGGAGTTTCTTGAAAAACTGTTTTTATTGCCTCAACCATAGAACGCAACTCTCGGGTGATAGCCTTCACAATCTCATTTGTTTTTACTTCAACAGAACGAGGCAGTCCTGTTACCAAGTCTCTTCCCTTTATAGTCATAGAAAGCTCTTCTTCCATCGGAATAGCAGAGCCAACTGTAATCTTTATATCTTCAGCTGTTTTATCTCCAACTGCCAAGTTAAATGTCCTTTTAATATATTCTGTAATGGCCGCATCAATTTTATTACCAGCCACCTTTACAGAGGTCGACGCCACAATACCGCCAAGTGAAATCACGGCCACGTCTGTTGTTCCACCACCGATATCAACAATCATATGACCTTTTGCTTCCTGAATAGGAATACCGGCACCGATAGCCGCCAAAATAGGTTCTTTAATCACATAAGCATTCTTAGCTCCGGCCTTAACAGCAGCCTCAACCACTGCTCTACGCTCTGTTGAACTAACTCCCGCAGGAACTGACACTAAAACTTCCGGCCGAAAAATCCTAACCTTACCAAGCGACTTACGTATGTAATATCGAAGCATGGCCTCAGTTACGCGATAGTCAGCAATAACACCGTCTTTCATTGGTCTGTAGGCAATAATATTGTCTGGGGTTTTACCAAGCATGGTTTTAGCCTCGCTACCGATAGCCAGAATCTGGTTGTCGTCTTCTGACACAGCCACTACAGACGGTTCATTCAGCACGATGCCTTTGCCAGGCAAAAAAACCAAAGTATTTGCAGTTCCTAAATCGATACCAATTTTTTGAGAGAAAAAACTCATATAATATATGTTGCTACTATGATACTGGCAAACGCTCTCTTTATCAATCAGCCCTAATTTTAGAGTCCGGGCCTCTAAACTTTTACATATAGCACATATGCGATATACTGTTTAGCATGCCTTTCACGTTAAAAGTAAGCGGTACTAAGGCTTAGAACGAAAAACTTCATACTAACTACTAAGTGTGAGTATCAGTGAGTATCAAAAAAATTAATAATAAATAAAATTCTAATGGGCACAACAAAAAATATGCTGGCTCATATCGGTTCTTTCGTAACGGAACTACGAGAGGAACGAGGTATGACCCAAAAAGATTTAGCGACAAAATTAAAAACAACACAGAGTGTTATTGCGCGCATTGAGAAAGGAGAACAAAATCTTTCAGCAGTTATGCTAGCAAAGATTAGCTCAGCCCTACAAAAAGACATTATCGAGCTTTCAAAAGGAGCTTTAAATATAAAAATAACTGGTGGCAAAAAACTATCCGGCATAGTTACAACAAGTACATCAAAAAACGCCGCCATGGGTCTGTTGTGCGCTTCTCTACTTAATAAAAGTATTACGACGCTTTGCAATGTACCCAAAATCGAAGAGGTATTTAGAATTATCGAAGTCTTAGAATCAATTGATATAAAAATAAAGTGGAATGGCCCCAACCTTATTATTGAACCACCAAAATCCGGACCAAATCTTAAAAAACTAGATGCTTTAGCAGCGGAAAAGACTCGAAGCATCATTATGTTCATCGGCCCACTAATACACCATTTCAAGCAATTCAAACTTCCCCAACCAGGAGGATGTAAGCTGGGCTCTAGAACAGTACGGCCACATCTTTATGCGCTCGAAAAACTGGGCGTTTCTATTGAAGCTAAATCAAATCACTACGCCGTTACCGCCAAAAATTTAAAACCCGCAGAAATCGTCCTTTATGAATCTGGCGACACAGTTACCGAGAACACCATTATGGCGGCCGCCCTGATCCCCGGAAAGACGGTCATCAAATATGCCTCAGCAAACTATATGGGCCAAGAAGTCTGCTTCTTTCTTGAAAAATGTGGAGTAAAAATAGAAGGCATCGGCACAACAACTATTACGGTCCACGGTGTTAAAGAAATTAATATGCCCGTTACATACACTCTGGCCGAAGACCCTATAGACACAATGTTTTTCTTGGCAGTGGCGGCGGTAACAAAATCTTCAATTACCATAAAGCGCTGTCCTATTGATTTTTTGGAAATCGAATTATTAAAACTGGAAAAAATGGGTATGCGTTTCAAAATTTCTAAGCCCTACTTTGCCCACAATGAACGAACCCGTCTTGTAGACATCACCACCGCCCCATCACAACTGACAGCTCTGGAAGAAAAAATAGAGTGTCGTCCATACCCCGGACTCAATATTGATAACCTTCCCTTCTTTGCGGTCATTGCAACACAAGCTGAGGGTACGACATTCATTCACGACTGGGTTTACGAAAAGAGAGCTATTCACTTTGTTGAACTTGAAAAATTAGGTGCCAATACTCTACTAGCAGATCCACACCGTATATACATAACCGGAAAAACGAAACTGCGTGCAGCTGAAGTCATTTGTCCACCTGCGCTTAGGCCGGCAGCCATTGTTCTAATTGGCATGCTTTCTGCAGAAGGGACATCAATCTTAAGAAACATCTACAGCATCAACCGTGGATATGAAAATATCGTCAAACGCCTGAATGCCATTGGCGCCAACATAACCATCTTGCACGAATTTTAGACTCAATTCTATCTAGCTGGAAAAACAAACAATCTTGACGTATACTGCTCCAGATATGAAACTGAATCCAAACAAAAGCGCTCTTCCGGAGAAATTCCTGCTTTATGTATATATATTTGTAACAGTTGGCCTACTTGTTGGAGCCGTAGCTTTTTCGGTTTTACATGACAAAGGCTACCGTATTAAGGGTTTCAGTATTCAACAAACTAGCACATTACAGATGGATGTTTCTGAGGACGATGCTTGGATATTTGTTGGCGAAAAATTATTACACAGAACAGTCAGCGAATTTGAATCCATTTTCATTCCAGACGTAGACCCAGGAACCCAGCTTATAACAATCATAAAAGACTCTTACTTCCCTTGGGCAAAACATCTACCCATACCATCAAACGAAACTCTGCGACTACATCCGTTCTTATTGAAACAAGATGTAGAAGCATCAGAAATTACCAGACAGGATCCAGAATTCTCTACGGTAATATCATTGTTCAGATCGTCTCAATATACTCCACAGACTTCGTACCAAACAGATGTACACAAAATAACAGCCACAACAACGGGTGTGCTAATTGAATGTCTAGATGGATCTTGTTCAGTTCCACCAATTTCTCTAGATGAACCAGCAATTGCTGTTTATCAGTTCAGGAGCAACCCCAACGTAGCAATATACGCAACGCCCAGCCAAATATGGGTAAGTGAGTTAGTGGCAGATACGCGTATCGCCTATCAAATATATGAGGGTGACAATTTCAAGATGGCACCTCAAGACAACCTTCTTTTTATTCAAAACAATCAAAAATACTACAAAATCGAATTTTAGAGACTTCCTTTCAACTTTTGCCTTTTCCAATTAAACTGTACTTATGTACGTAGTTGATGTTATCCCCATTGCCAGATCTGCTCGAAAAGATTCTCTTACCTATCTTTCTAAAAACCGCATTAACCCCGGATCCGTGGTTGAGGTACCGCTTCGTAAACAAATTGTCCCAGCTTTAGTATTGCACTGCAATACTGCCCAAGATGTAAAATCAACAATCAAATCATCAAGTTTTCAATTAAAAAAAGTACGCACTGTATATACAGACACCCTTCTAACAAGAGCCTGCATTTCTGCCATCACTCAAACAGCTGAACATTTTGCCTCCAACGTTGGACAAATGTTTTTTGCACTTACTCCTAGCCAACTACTACTCCGAGAGAGATCTACAAAAAAACAACAACAAGACAAAGCTCCTGATAGAAAAAAAATGAGCGCATGGTTTGTATTACAAGAAGATCAAAACGAGCGTTGTTCTCAATACAGAAGACTAGTTAGAGAAAGTTTTAGCAAAAAACAATCTGTATATATATGTGTCCCAAGTATGCAAGATGGCGAATTCATTTATGAACACATTAGTAAAGGTATCCAAGAGTACGCCTTTCTATTTCATAGTGGCATATCAAAAAAGAAACTAGAACAAACCTGGGACAAGGCACTTTCTAGTGAACATCCCGTTGTCATCATTGGCACAGCTATGTTTCTTTCCCTGCCACGATCAGACATTCGCCGAATTATCATAGAAAAAGAGAGTTCAGAAGGTTACAGAACCGTCAGCAATCCACGAATAGATATGCGAATTTACATAGAGTACTTTTCTAAAGAACAAAAAGCAGAGCTCATATTTGCCGACTCACTTTTACGCCTCCAAACACTTCATCGTCTACAAACCGATAACATAAAAACAATTACACCACTGTCCTTCAGGGCCCTGACCTCAGCCCACGCAATGCTTTTTGATATGACAGAAGAGAATGCGCCCATTATTTTTCATGAACACCCCGACACCCTGATTCGAAGTACTAAAGAAAAAAATGAACACACTTTTGTATTTGCCGCTAGAAAAGGCTTAGCTCCACTAACAGTATGTCAAGACTGCGGACACATCGTAACTACCTCGGACGGATCTGCTCCAATGGTTTTATACGAACACCCCGAAGGAAACTACTTTTATTCTCCACACACAAAAGAAAATAATTCAACTGTTTTATTATTGCTTCACGCTTATCTCGTGCACCGTTAAACTGCAGTTGCAAAATGTCGCTGCCACATTTACAAAGTTCTAAAATAATTAGATTAAGATAAAATTGGGAGTCGGTCTCTA
>JBGSXG010000036.1:0-2552 GCA_041751485.1 Minisyncoccia bacterium
TTATTGCTCATACTGACAAAAGACTCTTCAACGACTCTACTGCACATCATGCAGCAACTGCCCTTGATATGCCGAGTGTTATCACTTGGAATACGCTAACGCCTGATTTGCACGGATACAAAATGCACAACAATGTCTTCCCTATTGTTGATACCGATTTCACAGATATTCAAGACTCTTTTGTGGAAGAATTTCGACTGACACGCATCCTGCCACAGAAACAACCGGAATGGAGTAAGCCGTTGCATAGAGTGAAGGAGATATTAGAGAGTTTAAAAGTTAAAAGTTTGTAAAGTAGAAAGTTAAATACTAAACAACACTAAACTCTAAATCTTAAACAAATACAAATGACCAAAATTAAAAAATAAATTAGTATGGACAACGTTATTCTCATCATTTCAGGAGGCGTCGGAAAGAATATCATGGCCACAAGTCTTGTGCGCTTGTTGAAAGAGACACACCCCAAAGCAGAGATCATTGTGATCACTCCACACCTTGATGTCTGGAAACATAATCCGCATATAACTGAAGCACTGCATACTGAGAAAACCAACGGACTCTACCGAAAAAAAGTGAAGGGTCAAAAAGCGCTTGTGTTGTCTGAAGAGCCCTATCATCATCAAGATTTTATATACAAAAAACGCCACTTGATGGACGTTTGGTCTGAAATGTGCGGTGTTAAATGGGACAACTCTCTTCCAGAACTATTTTTTAATGATGCGGAGAAAAAAGCCATAGAAGAAAAAGTGGCTCATCTGAGCCAAGAGAAGCCAGTCTTTCTAATCCAAACCAATGGCGGAGCCGAGAATCAAGCATATCCGATTTCTTGGGCTCGAGACTTACCTCTAGATATTGCTGAAAAAGTGGTAACAGAGATGAACTCTAGAGGTTATGCCAGCTACCATCTTCGCAGAGCAAACCAACCGGCACTGAAAGGCGCTCCAAGACTTGATATGTCCCTAAGAGAAGCGCTGTATGCAGTATCACTAGCTGACAAGCGTCTTCTGATAGACTCGGTCTTTGCACATGCATCCGCTGCTTGGAATACACCAGCTGTAGTTCCGTGGATTTTGAATAAACCAGAAATATTTGGATATGGTATACACAAAAATATTGAGGGTACCTTGCCAAAAAGTTTTAGGCATCATCTAGATTCTTATCTTGAGCAAGATGATATCACCGGTGTCGTTCACCAATGCCCGTACAACACACTTGATTTATTTAATGCAGATGAGTTAGTAAAACTTTTGGAAGAAAACTCATAATACATAATCTTCAGACTCAAAACTAAAATAGCAAAATCCGTGCGACCGCACGGATTTTGCTATTTTAGTTTAAACTCTTTTTTGAGTTTCCTTTCTGTTTTTAAATCCAATTTCTCTATAATTGAGTATAGAAGTTGATCTTTCAAACCTAGTTCCTTTTTCAATAAAGCAATAACTTCCCCACAAGGATATGGATACATCCAGACACTTTTCTGAACCATTACAAAACCTGCGTTTTGTAAGAATTCTCTCACCCTATTTCTAACTCCCCTTCTTTCTTCTTTAATATCGAAAATAATTTGCCTCCATTTTCCATCCCATCGAATATTTTTATCAGAAGTTTGAAATTCAAAATTAACTAATTCTTCTTTCCCTTTCTTGGTAAGGATCCAACCTTCATTAGTTAGTTTCAATAAGCCCCTCTTTCTTAAAGCTACACTAGCTCTGTTAATATTTTGCTTATAGACACTTTGCTTTCCTGTAACCTTGAACATTTGAAGAGCATTGGGGGCAACAACTGCCACAGATACAACACCAACAACAGAAACTGTTCGCAAGACGATCGTCTGCCAATCAATACGACTTTTCCTTTTAGGAACGTCATATTTCTTCATATTCCCAGTATAGCAAAACTCGTGCGGTCGCACGAGTTTTGCTATACCTGTCTTAAATTAAAATTAAATTAAAATTAGGTTTTTACGGCTAAGGCCCTACTCTGGACTTACTCATCAGAACCTGGTTCTTCTGATCCAGTGCTTTCTTCTGGTTCATCGTTCTCCAAATCTTCTGAATTTTCCTCATCCTGATCTAAATCATTTACATCCTCTTCGCTTTCATCTTCATCAATTGTTTCGTCCCCCTTGTCAGTGCTTGAATCGTTGCCTGTTGTTTGCTGTTCGTCATTACCTGCCCCACTCTCTGATTCGCCTTCGAGATCATCCCCGTCAGCGCCTACGTCATCGTCTGATTCGTTTTGTGCAGAATCATCATCCGCTTCTTCTTGTTCGCCGTTGTCAGTTTCCTGTTGTTCGTTGCCTGACTCGTCGGAAGTAGGTTCGTCAGAATCGTCAGTTCCCTCGGGGCTTACACCGTCGACAGGGTCGTCTTCGGGGTTATTATCATCGGAGTCAGTTGAATCTTCACCACATTCTCCTGCTCGTGTTTTTGTATCACCATTTGCAATAGACAAACAATATGGCTCTCCGGTCACCTCATCGTACAAGGTAATACCTGTCGGGTTCTCAGGCGAACCGATAGTGAGGCGTTGTGTAAAGACGTGAGCAAACC
>JBGSXG010000037.1:0-6849 GCA_041751485.1 Minisyncoccia bacterium
AGTTTTGAGAACATATGACTATAGTATACTTCAGATAATAAGATGAAAGAATTATACGTCTATATTTTAAAGCCAGTTTTATTTTTATTTGATCCAGAGTCTGTTCATGATTTTTTTACGTGGACTGGTGAACTGCTTGGAAGTTTTTCTTGGAGTAGAAAACTTGTTAATTATTTCTATGGTTATAATAGTCGTCTAGTAAGACCCGTGATTCTTGATGGTCTGATCTACCAAACGCCAGTTGTCTTGGCTGCTGGTTTTGACTACGATGGACGTCTAAGCAATATATTACCGGCTATGTCTTTCGGTGGAGTCGAGGTCGGTTCTGTAACTGCACAAGCCTATGATGGTAATCAAAAGCCACGCCTAACTCGCTTGAGTAAGTCTGAAAGTATTTTGGTTAATAAGGGTCTGAAAAATGAAGGAGTTGATTCTTTAATCAAAAGATTGCAGAAAAGAAAAAGAAGCACAGGATATTTTGTTATCGGTGTTAGTATCGCGCGGACCAATCGTAAAGAAAACTCTGGAATAGAAGCTGGAGTTCAAGATTATGCTTACTCTTTTAAGAGACTTAATGAAGAAAATGTTGGCGACTACTATACTATAAATATTTCTTGCCCGAATTCTTTTGGTGGGGAGGCTTTTACTACGCCAGATTTGTTGGAACGATTGCTTTCTGCACTAAAAAATATTCATACTGAAAGACCCGTGTATATAAAAATGCCTATTAACCTTCCATGGGGTGAATTTAGAAAGTTGCTAGATGTTATAAGAGAGTACTCATTTATAAATGGAGTAATTATTGGTAATTTAAATAAGAATTATAAGGACTTGCGGGATAAGACAGAAGCACCAGAAGAATTTATAGGTGGATTGAGTGGACTGCCTACAAAAAAACTTTCTACGGATTTGATTAGACAGACAAGACAGTATTGTGGAGATAATTTTACGATTATCGGTTGTGGTGGAATTTTCTCTGTCCGAGATGCGCAAGAGAAAATAAATGCCGGAGCTGATTTGTTGCAACTTATAACAGGGATGATTTATGAGGGTCCGCACTTGATGAAAGAAATTTCTGAAGGAGTAAGAATAAAAAAGTAATATATGACACAAGAAACAAATATAAACAAAGCATATTTCGCCGCCGGTTGCCACAGCACTAAAGCGCAGCTTAGTGCCGGACTGCCCTCTATTGCGGTATTATAGATGATAATAACTTCGTATGAAAAGAGATAACAATACAGATATAGCCTACTTCGCTGCCGGTTGCTTTTGGGGAGTTGAAACAGCTTTTCGTAAGATTTCTGGGGTTACAGATGTAATAGTCGGATATACAGGAGGGCATATCGAAAATCCAACATATGCAGATGTGTGTCGTGGAGATACTGGGCATGCAGAAGCGGTTGAGGTTGTTTATGATTCAGAAAAAGTTTCGTATAAGATGCTTGTTGATGCCTTTTGGAAAATGCACGATCCGACCACGCTAAATAGACAAGGTCCGGATGTTGGAGAACAATATCGCTCTGCCATTTTTTATCTTGACCTTGAGCAAAAGAGTATTGCGGAAGCTTCAAAACTTGAATTACAAAGTTCTGATGGAATGAGAAATAAAAAAGTGGTAACTGATATAACACAAGCCGGAGTATTTTATCCAGCCGAAGAGTATCATCAGAGATACTTTGAAAAGAAGGGTATTGACCCGACGTGCCATGTGTAAGTATTGACAATACCACATAGTTAGCGTAAAATATTTTTAGATATACAAAGTTTTTTCCATAAAAAAGAAAGGGGGTGACCTTTGTTACCACACGTATTTGTCGGTGTTGTTAGTGGATTAATACTTGGTTTGTATTCTGGGAATATTGTCTGGTGGCTTGTGCTTTCGGTTGCGTTCTCTTTATGGCCTGATGTTGATACCCTCGTGCACTTAACAATCTTACGAATCAGAAAAAGCTCATGGCGGGAGACTTTCCGTTGGGCTACTGGAAAATGGGCACATGAGCATAGGAATATTCTGCACATCCCGTTGTTACTGATGCCGTTAACGGCCATAATCTCACTGTGGAGTTGGCCGGTGTCCCTTGTCTTTTTGGTTCTTTCGATTATTCATTTCGGATTAGATTCTTTTGGAATCGGTTGGGGTATTCGCTGGGTCTATCCGTTCAGTACTCGGCAGTGGAAATTCCATCAGGGCAGCATTCAATCATGGACGCCCGAAGAACTGAAAGAAGTTGTCGAGTCCGAGGGTGATGACAACTGGCTTTTCAAGTAATAAGGAGTATTTCTCACGGCGCGATAAGTTAACAGCTTATCGCGTCTTTTTTGGTATACTTTTAGTGTATGTTGAAAGATAAATTTCCAAAAAGTTTTTATTGGGGAGCTGCTACAGCTTCGTATCAGATAGAAGGTGGTATTGAAAATTGTGATTGGGCACAAGCTGGTCGCGATGGAAAAGTTCCTGAAGCAGGCAAGGCTTGTGATCATTACAATCGTTATGAAGAAGATTTTGATTTAGCCAAAGAGCTCGGTCACAACTCAACACGAATCTCTATTGAGTGGGCACGCATCGAACCAGAAGAAGGAAAGTTTGATCAGAAAGAAATCGAGCATTATAAAAAAGTCTTGCAGTATATTTTGGCTAAAGACATGACCCCGTTTGTAACTTTGTGGCACTTTACCTTGCCTCAATGGTTTGCCGACAAGGGCGGATTTGAAAATCCAGAAGCTCCAGAGTATTTTGCCCGATATTGTGAATATGTGGTTGGGGAATTGCGAGATGAGTGCCGACACTGGGCCACAATGAATGAGCCAGTAGTCTTTGCTTCAAATGGCTTTCTGCGTGGCAATTGGCCACCGTTTAAAAAGCAGTACCGAACATATGAAAGAGTTTTTCGAAATTTGGCTAAAGCGCATATATTAGCTTACAAAAAAACAAAAGATTTAGACATTGGTTGTGAAGTGGGTATTGTCAAAGACAATATCTATTTCCACGCTAACTGGAATCCCTTTAATAAAATAGCGGCGGCGTTCATGAATTGGTGGTGGAATAGAAGATTTCTAAATAAAATTTATGGTTACTTTGACTCAATTGGGCTGAATTATTATTTTCATAAAAAATTTGGTGATACGGCTAAGTATGAAAAAAGTGATATGGGCTGGGACATCTATCCAGAAGGTTTGTACCACACCCTTCGAGAACTTAAGCCATACAACAGACCTATTTTTGTGGCAGAGGCCGGTATTGCTGATGAGCACGATAAGTATCGAGCGACATATATTAAGGACCTAGTTCATTGGACTGGCGTAGCGCTTGAGAGAGGTGCGAACGTTCGTGGATTTTTATATTGGTCACTGCTTGATAATTTTGAGTGGGCCCTTGGATTTGAAAAGCGTTTTGGTTTGATCGAGGTTGATTATAAAACCCAAAAAAGAACAGTGCGCAAATCAGCTCTGGAGTATAAAAAGATCTGCAAAAACAATGGCCTAGAGTAAAGTAATATCTAAAATCTAATATTTAATATCTAGTAACTAATCTCTAAGTATGTATATCTGGATCATCTTCATCGTCATAGCTCAATTTATAAACGCCATTGTGGCGCTTGTTGATAAATACATTGTTACAAAACCTGGATTACCAAAGCCGGTTGTTTATGCATTTTATGTAAACCTGCTCTCAGCCGCATCTCTAATTGTTTTAGTCGTTGGAGATCTTTTGGCGCCGGTTATTCCAACATTTGAAAGTTTTAATTTGCCGCGTCTAAGTGAATTGACGATTCCAAGTGTTTGGATGTTTTTGTTCTCTCTTGCGTCTGGTTTTGTTGTTCTCGAAGCGCTGATTGCTCTCTTCAAAGCCTTTCGTCAAGCAGATGCTTCAGATGTTGTACCAATGGTTAGCGCTATCACCGCCATTGTCTCGTACCCACTTAGCGTTATTTTTCTCGGTACGGCTTTTTCGCAAAACTTTTTTATTGCATTTGTTTTTCTTGTAGCAGGAACGGCCCTCATTTCACATTTTCGCTGTACGGGACGTATTTTTCGCTTGGCACTTATTGCGGGGGTACTTTTTGCTACGCACTCGGTTATGATTAAATACATTTTTAATCATGTTGATTTTAGTGATGGGTTTTTATGGACCCGTCTTGGTGGTGTTGCGGCTGCTCTTTCACTTTTGTTGTTTCGTAGTACACGAAGTCGTATTTTTGCGCAGTCTACTTCTAAAGGGTCGGGCGCTGGCCTGATGTGGGTTATTGGGAACAAAACCTTGGCTGGTATTGCCGGTATTTTAATTTTAGCAGCTATTAACTTGGGAGACATAGCTCTAATAAATGCTCTGAATGGATTGCAGTTTGTATTTTTGATTTTGTTCACTGCGATTTTGGGCAGAAGAACGCCGAAAGAATTAGGAGAAGACGTTGGACATCGAGAACTCATCCAAAAGTTTATAGCAGTAACACTTGTAGCCATTGGTTTCTTTATCTTATTTCTTCCGCAGTGAGGTGTCGTGATACAATTGGACTATGATTCGATTTTTTAGAATACTCGTTAAGATTATTTTGATTATATTGGCAGTTGTGATTATTGGTCTACTTGTTTTGTCATACAGACCTACGCCAGAGAAGGTGACTTACGGAATGTCTTTCAGTAAGTTTCGAACAGATGAGTTGCGTCTTCCATACGAAGAAACTTTTTTAGCTATTCTTGATGATCTGGGTGTTAGACATTTTAGATTCTCAGCTCATTGGCCAAATACAGAACCGCAGAATAATCAGTTTAATTTTAAAGAGCTAGATTTTCAGCTTGAAGAAGCGCAAAAGCGTGATGCTAGTGTTATTTTGGCTGTTGGTAGGCGTTTGCCTCGTTGGCCGGAATGTCATATTCCAGGTTGGGCACAAGAGATGTCTTGGGATGATCAGAAAGTTGAGATTTTAGAATATATAGAAGCCGTGGTCACAAGATACAAAGATCATCCAAGTATTACCTATTGGCAAGTAGAAAATGAACCCTTCTTGAGCTTGTTTGCATATGAGCATTGTGGAGAATTGGATAAAGAGTTTTTGAAAGAAGAGATTGCTTTAGTAAAAAGCATTGATCCTAATACTCCAGTTTTAGTAACAGACAGCGGAAACTTGGGGTTGTGGTATGAGCCGTGGAAGCTGGGTGATGCTTTCGGCACTAGTTTGTATCGATATTTTTGGAATCCGGAAGTTGGAACATTTAAATCAGCATTGCCTGCAGTATTTTATAAAGCCAAGCACAATCTAGTGCGTTTGCTGGTCGGAAATCAGCCAACAATGATTGTTGAGCTATCAATTGAACCTTGGCTAACTAAACCTATTGTTGAAACGCCAATTGAGACGCAACTTGAAAGAATGGATACAGATAAAATGCACGAAGTTCTTTCTTTTGCTCACAAAACTGGTTTTGATGTGCAGTATTTATGGGGGGCAGAGTGGTGGTATTGGATGAAGCAGAATGGAAATGAGGCATTTTGGGAATATGGGAAGGAAGTGTTTGACGCTAGTTCTGAAATGTGATACAAAGGACACTCGTTGTTCTTTTTAGTTCCTATAGAAACCACTTTTCGGAGGTACGTATAGATAGAGTAAACTCATTAGTTCTAGAGTGTCGATCGAACAAACGGCAGATGGAATGTTTCCATTTGTCACAACCGTTAACCAGGAGTTTTGTAATGTTTCGGATGTTTGCTTTGATGATCGTTTTGGGCGTCTGTATGGCGTCCATGTCCCCGTCCCCGGCCCAAGCTGCCTTAACCGACACCTTCGACTCGATCCATCCGGATTGGCTCACGGATCGGCAGGAGCCTAGCGACGGCTTCACCTCGGTGAACTTCCTCGGCGACAATCGGCTACGCATTGGCATCGACGCCAGTGAACAGGCCGGCAGCACCTTCTACTACACAGAAGGCCGCAAACGTGCGGTTTCAGAACCGGCTCCATGGGCAGTGTCTGCTGACGTCTACGTTGACTCGAGCTTCAACACAACCACCGGCCCTTTGGTCCGAACGGACCTGTGGGCTCGCGACTCCAATGTTGTGGAGGCTAATGCCGAGTATCCAATTATGGGCGTTACTAACGCCTCACCGACCGACCCCCTGGATCCCAATGCTTCTGACCGAGAATTTCGATTCCGCATATGGGATGGTTCAATTGACTGGATTGATCTGGCACTACCAGTAGGCTTCGCTTTCGACGAGTGGCACAACCTGAAGATGGAGAGCGCCGGAAGTGAATTCCGCTACTACATCGACGGAGAATTGGTCCACACGGACATTACCTACTCGGACGTTGGTGCCGAAGCCCTGTCAGCCGTGTACTTACAGGCTTACAACTACGGTCACGAGAACTATGCCGTTCATTGGGACAACCTTTCGGTCGTTCCTGAGCCGGCATCACTGGCTCTTCTCGGCCTCGGCGCTTTGACCCTCTTGGGTCGTCGGCGCACAGCCTAGCGTACGTGTTTCTATAGGAGGAGTTTCGAGGCCCGCGCATCTTTATGGTGCCGGGCCTCTTTTTTTGTAAATTGTAAAAGAGAAAAGAGCTGTTTTTGTGCATAAAAACATTGACATGCTTACAAATTCATGCATAATTAAGGTATATTGATCCTCGGAGGGGTTGGTAACTTCATTTTTTATACAATAATAATTAATTATACTTATGAAAGTAATGTACTCGTTTTTTAGCTTGATGACTGTGGTGGCTATGGTGGTGATGCCGTTTGGACACAGTCCTGTGGTAGTGCAGGCACAGCAAGCAGGTCCAGGAAATACTGTCTTAATCTGTCACTACGATGATAATGAGAGCAGTTGGAAAAAAATACCTGTTAATGAAA
>JBGSXG010000038.1:0-24197 GCA_041751485.1 Minisyncoccia bacterium
CAAAAACTTGAACAAGAAGGAGAAGATCGACTTGAAAAGAAAGCCCAAGAAATATTGACCTCTTCTGTTCAACGTCTTGCCAACAACGTATCTTCAGACATTATGGCAACATCAGTAACCATCCCTTCTGATGAAATAAAGGGTAAAGTCATTGGAAAAGAAGGAAGAAACATCAAAGCCTTTGAAAAATCTACAGGTGTTGAGGTTATCGTAGACGACACACCGGGCACCATTACTATATCCTCGTTTGATCCGGTTCGACGACAAGTGGCTCGTGTGGCTCTTGAAAACCTTATTGCAGACGGTCGTATCCAGCCTGCACGTATCGAGGATGAGGTCAAAAAAGCCCAAGATCAAATCAATAAAATCATCAAGGAAAAAGGTGAGCAGGCGGCATACGAGTGTGGTGTATACAACCTAGACCCACGTGTAGTTTCTATTCTAGGACGCCTATACTTCCGTACCAGCTATGGCCAAAACGTATTACAACACTCTATTGAAATGGCTCATATCGCCGGCATGTTAGCAGAAGAACTCGGAGCGGACGTGGCAATTGCTAAAGCTGGTGCTCTAGTTCATGACATTGGTAAAGCAATAGACCACGAAGTCTCTGGAACACACGTTGAAATTGGCCGAAGAATCTTACAGAAGTTTGGTACTGACGAACGTATCATCAAAGCAATGGAGGCCCATCATGAAGAATATCCGTACGACACCCTAGAGTCTAGAATTGTCCAAGCTGCAGATGCCATCTCTGGAGCTCGCCCAGGAGCTCGTCGAGACAGCGTTGAAAACTACATAAAGCGCTTAACTGAACTTGAGAGCATCGCCAACTCTTTCGAAGGAGTTGAGAAATCATATGCAATTCAGGCAGGACGAGAGATTCGCATCTTTGTTGAGCCGGATAAAGTCTCCGACCTAGAAGCTAAACAATTGGCACGCAATATTGCGCTACGTATAGAAAATGAACTTAAATACCCAGGAGAAATCAAAGTGAACGTTATTCGGGAAAATAGAATCACAGAATACGCCCGGTAAAAGAACAGTGCTTAGTAATCAGAGAAACCCCGCCAATTTATGAATAGACTGGCGGGTGTTTCTATAAAATTACAAAATAATATTTAAATTGCGCAAGGTTTGCATCCTGAAATGTGGCTTATATAATAGACACAAGGTCTCTAGATCGATATTATTCGTTAATAACATCATAAGTATATGAATAAAGCAGGAATTGTTGACGCAGTACACGAAAAACTTGGCGGTACGAAAGTACAAGCAGAGGAGGTCGTTGATACTGTTGTTAATTCAATAATTGATACTCTCAAGAAAGGAGATGAGGTATCTATTTCAGGTCTTGGCATTTTCTCAGCTAAGATGCGAGCAGCTCGAGAAGCTCGAAATCCACGAACTGGAGAAAAAATCCAGGTTGCGGCAATGCGAGTTCCAAAGTTTCGAGCGGCTAAAGCGCTCAAAGACGCGGTCAAGGGTTAGAACTTCTATTCTTGGTCCGCTACTTCGTTAGTGACTCCGAGGCTCCTTCGCAGTATTACACATACAGCCCGGGTCCGCTTCTCGCCACTGCCTCGTATCATATCCAAGAATAAAAGTTTAGTTTTCCTTATTTTGGTACATTTGTTTGTCGCGCACTTTGAGACGTCAGTAGCAGTAATATACCTACAGCTTCCTCCGTTTCTTCAGGCCCTCCGCCAACTGCACTCAAAATATGAAAAATTAAGATCCGAGACTTTGTCTCACTTACAAAAAATCCCACTTAATGTGGGATTTTTTGTTTGTTACCTTTTCATAGTGTAGAGTGTTGTAAGAAATAGAACCTGTACACAAAGGAAGCTCCAAATGATACGACCAGCGCACAATATAGACTCGGAATGGCTCGCAAAGGAACTTGGCGGTGTTGATCCAAAAATCGTAGCAGCTTGTATCAGTTGTAAAAGCGAAGACCAGCTTCGCAGAGAGGCTCTGCTCATAAGAGCCAAGACAATCGAAGAAATCAGACCCATCTTTCATAACAGCCCCATTGGTTCGAAGCTACGTCATGAAGCCTTCCAAAAAATGCTTTCCATAATCCGTTCAAATATCAAAAAGACAAATTCTCCATATGTAATCTTGGAAATCTGTCGCAATTTTGGACACTGGGAAGATGTTGGACACGCCTGCATTCAAAAACTTCTACGTATCCGGGCACAACACCACTCGCCCCTCACCCCCTCAAGAAATTGAGGGGTTTGTCTTGTGCGACTTGTTTTTAAGGATTGAGGCGACTATAAAAATAGAAGTGCTTTGGTAGTGCGACTAGAGGGAATCGGCGTCAGCTCACATCAATATTTTTGTTCGTGAACTCCAAAAATATTGTGTGGCTCCTGCCCGGGCTCCCCTGTTTCGCAAGCTCAACATGGGTCCGCCTTTCGATTCTCCACGCAAGCAAAGCAGTTTGCTTGCTCTACCCACACAAAAACACAGTAAAGGCGCTATTGTGCGAGTAGGGAGAATCGAACTCCCATTATCTGATTGGCAACCAGACGTTCTACCATTAAACTATACTCGCGTTGAGCTGTATCGTAGCAAAAAAGCCCTCTACTCGCAATTTATTTCCTCTTCGTCACCTCAATCACCTGCTCATACGAATCATCAGGCGACACTTTGTTCTTTTTTCTATGTCCACACAGCACACACTCATGCACCAAAATACTCTCTCCTGCTTTTGTTTCCACATCAGTTGGCTTCATCTTGCCGCCACACTCTGAGGCGCGATCCCCAGGGTGAATATCAACGTGCTTGCTCCATAAACAAGCCGGACAATGATTTGTATAGCCGTTGCCCATTGCCTGCTTGCCACAGTTTTCACAAATAAAGTCTTCTGTTTTTCTTTTAAAAGTAGTGCTCATTTTTTTGCTGCAACATCAATAGCTTCTTCTGACCAATCCACCAACTCTTCCCTATTATCAATCACTTCTTCTGGGACTTCATAATAATTTTTTAAAATTTGTTTTTCACTTGGAGCAAAGGGTTTCATTCCCACATCAGTATATCGTTTTTTAGTTTTTGTGTTTGTCTTTAAATATAGAACATCATCAGATACAATACCAAAAAATATTTGTCCCGAATACAAACCAAAGCCACTAAACATACCCTTTGACCTAACATCTTTAATGTCTGCAAGCTGATCAAGTATGTAGTCTTTAAATGATGAATCTCGCATCTTCTCTATATAGCACAAAAGACCCAACAATAACAAATCTACCCCACAAGGTTCCTTTTTATTACCAAACTATCCCTAAGGAAATTCTCCTAAAGAGTATTAATTCTGTACACAGTCGGAGTGCCGTAGTAATCCTGCTTAGGCAGAATTACTCCCAACTCGGACTACATTAAAGTGTGCTGTTTGAAAAACTTTTCTATTCAAAGTCGGGATGCCGAGATTCGAACTCGGACTACACGCTCCCAAAGCGTGCGTGCTAGCCGTTGACACTACATCCCGACTTTGAATACAAATATATTAAATTTTCAAAACAACACCTCCGCAATCTGGGCGCAGCTTGCCGCCCACACTACACTCCGACTCTAGACAGAATTTTAAATGTACACGAAACAACATCCCTATAAGCAAAAAGCCCTGATAACCCAACCATACTAGCATAAAAAAGTCTTAGGACAATATGACATTGTCTAAATAGACGACCTTGGCCCGACGATTTCTAATATCCAAACGGACCGTAATAACATCTATTTGCCAATCATAGTCAATTTTACATTCATAAAGATAACTCTGTATTGCTCGATGAAGACGTTCTAATTTTCTAGGATGAATGTTATCTTCTGGTCGATACGCATCTGCGCCTCTCACTTCCCTATTGCCCAACAAAACCTCAGACACTGTTTTGACTTCAATAAAATGCAACCTCTTTTTCTTTTGTGAAATAACATCTATCTCTCCACATTTTTTGCGATAATTTCGATCGAGTATACGGTGTCCTTTACGTATCATATACCTCTCGGCAACACTTTCTCCCAAAACACCAATAGCGTGTGGATGAATTCGCTTATCCATATATTCAGTATACCGTACCTGATTCACGTGAAATGTCTGAAAATGTTTCACGTGAAACATTCTTGTCTTTATTTAAAAGCTGACTTTAATCTTAAAAGCCCTATATAGAGCCCTATTTTGTTTAAAAAGACTTTTTCTAGGACACCAGAGAATATGTCTTTTATCAACATATCCCCATAGTTGTCCCCAGTTTTGGACAGAAAGCTGGGTTATAGCCATTTTTAGAGGACAAATGTCCCCAAGATATGCGACAAATGGCTTTATATAAGGGTTTTATAGATCCGTAACTAGCTAAAAAATATAAATAAACGTGTAATACTATAATATCGCCCGTTTATTTTATCGAAAAATCCTAGGTTAAACCTAGGATTTTTTCATCTTTTTGTTTTTACGCGCCGGGGTGTAAGATTTTACATCAACCTACTAAGATAAAATCGCTGAGCACGTATGTACTCAGCTCATTATTTTTGTGCGACCTGGTTTTTAGGGAGTGAAGCGACCATAAAAACGGAAGTACTCCTGTGGTGCGGGATGGGAGAATCGAACTCCCATATACTGCTTGGAAGGCAGTCATTCTACCATTAAACTAATCCCGCAGATTTTCTATTATACATTTTTTTGTCTCAAAACAAATCACCAAGTGCACCTGCCAGGATTCGACACGAGTCACAAATTCGCTCCGCACCACAAGGGCACTTATTGTTTTATAAGCATCTTCGCTTCAAAGAAAACAAAGTCGCTCATAAGTGCTCGTTGTCACAGCTCGCTGTCGCAAAGCGACATGCTCCGCTTTTCGAATCCTGACGAAAGACCCTCAAGGGTCTTTCTGCAGTTGCACTACGCTTCCGCTTGTGCACCTGCCAGGATTCGAACCCAGAATAACGGTTCCGAAGACCGTTGTGATATCCATTTCACCACAGGTGCAGTAAAAAGCATCATACAGCAAAAACTTGTAAAAATAAAGACATTTTGTAGTATTCTGTCCTCCTATTGGTTACAATAGAAGAGCTTATGGAAACAACACACAAACAAAACATCCCCACAGAAGTTTCACGTGTAGCCAAAACCCTTAAAATGGCTGGTTTTGAGGCTTTTTTGGTTGGCGGATGTGTCCGTGACCTTATTCTAGAACGAGCTCCTAAAGACTGGGATATCACCACAAATGCTACTCCAGAAGAGATCCAGAAGCTTTTCCCAGACTCAGTCTATGAAAACAACTTTGGAACAGTTGGAATTAAAACTGAAAACGAAGATCCGACTTTAAAAATAATAGAAGTAACTCCTTACAGAACAGAGTCCGTCTACACAGACAAAAGGCATCCGGACAATGTTTCTTTCAGCCAAAAATTAGAAGATGATTTGGCTCGTCGCGACTTTACCATAAACGCTTTAGCCTACGACTTAGAGACAGGGGAGACCATTGATCTTTATAAAGGACAAAAAGACATAAAAGACAAAGTGGTGCGGGCTGTGGGCAACCCAGATGAGCGTTTCGCTGAAGATGCCTTGCGCCTGCTAAGAGCTGTCAGATTTTCAGCTGAATTAGGCTTTGAAATAGAGAAAGCTACACGTGAAGCACTCCAGAAACAGGCAGAAGGGCTTAAAAACATCTCACAGGAACGCATCCAAGAAGAATTCAGTAAGATCATAGATTCTCCCGAGCCAGCCAAGGCCCTAGAGGTTTCCCGTGAAACAGGCCTTTTGGCTTATTTTATACCTGAATTGCTTGATTCTGTAGGAGTAGAACAGGGAGGAGCTCATGCATATGATGTTTGGAATCATCTTCTTAAAAGCCTGGAGCACGCCTCTAAGAAGGACTATCCGTTTCATGTGAAACTGTCAGCCTTGCTACACGACATAGGGAAACCAGCTTCCCGGCGAAAAGGGCAGAAAAAGGAGTGGACATTCTACGGCCATGAGGTTATAGGAGCAAGAATGGCTAATAACATACTTAAAAGGTTGAAGTTTTCACGTGAAACGACCGAAAAGGTTGTCACTTTGGTTCGTTGGCATATGTTTTTTGCTGACACAGAACAGATTTCCCACACAGCTATCCGCCGAATGATTAGAAACGTTGGTAAAGATATGATCTGGGATCTAATGGATGTCCGAATTTGCGATCGAATAGGCATGGGAAGGCCGAAAGAGGACCCGTACAGGCTACGTAAGTATCACGCCATGATTGAAGAGGTGATGTCTGACCCTGTATCAGTTGGGATGCTAAAGATAGATGGGGATATTTTGATTAAAGAGTTACACGTGAAACCGGGACCTCAGATTGGCTGGGTGTTGCACGCACTCTTGGAGGAGGTTTTAGAAGATCCAGAGAAAAACACTGAGGAGTATCTAATGAAACGAGCACAAGAATTATACAAACTACCGGAAGTAGAATTACGTGCACTTGGAGACAAAGGTAAAGAAACCAAAGAGGAGAAAGAGCAGGAAAAGATAAAAGGGATTAGGAAAAAACACTCAGTGCAGTAAAATAATATCTAATATCTAATATCTAATATCTAATAAAGTATAAAATCTTGCTAAAAATAGTCTCAGTTTTTTAGATTTTAGATTTAACTTTTTACTTTCCAAAGTTATCCACAGTTTTGTCCTTTACACTTTTCTAAAGGACATTATACTTATAAGCAGATCGTCGAAGTAATGTCCTTAAGAATCTGATGACACAACGTCGTTAAATTCTAACAAGTTTCTTCCCACTTAACTTGCGGGCACCACCAAAACATTTGTTCTTTCCGGCATAGAGGCCCCGAAGGGCTTCTCGGTTTGAAACCGAAATAATAAGAAGCACATCTCTGATGTGAATCACCAACAAATATATAACCTTCCTCCAAACTATCTTTCGATTACACATCGCGCTTCAATAGATTTCCAGACTGGGAATCGCCTTCACAACTCGCTCTCACGATTCAATTCGCAAGGGCGAGTTTTTTTATACCGTGGTACACTTAGACTTTAGAAACACCTCTTTTATAAGGAGTCCGCTATGGACATTGAAATCCCCGAAGGTGCTGTTGACTCGCTCGAAGCTGCCCAAGAAATCCTAGAGAACATTGGAAACTTTCCGGTTGTGGTGCGGCCTGTCTTTTCTATCGAAGGACAAGGCGGTGGCTTAGCAGAACATCAGTGGGGCTTTAACGAGTTGGTAGAAGAGTGCCTTGAACTTTCTTGGACCGGACACGTTCTTGTCGACCCATTCCCAGCAGAAGCAGACGGGTAAATGCTTCATAAGCACGCCCGCCCCCGCAATTAAAGCGGGGTTTTTTATTGAAAATATGGAGTAAGTTTTTTGTGAATTAAGGGCGTCGTCTTCTATCTAAACTCTAACCTCTAAATACTAACGTCCAGTTGCACGGGACAATGGTCTGAACCCATTACACCACTGAGAATTTCAATTTTATTCACTTTAGAGAACAGTGGCCGCGAAACAAAAAAGTAATCTATCCGCCAGCCAACATTACGATCACGGGCTCGGGTTTTCATATCCCAATAGGTGTACGAATCTTTTTTATTCGGATTCAGCTCGCGCCAGACATCTGCGTACCCTGCGTTAACTACCTCATCAATCCAAGCACGCTCTTCGGGTAAAAAGCCCGTGTTTTTCTCATTTTCTTTAGGTCGAGCAAGGTCAACTGCTTCATGTGCAGTGTTGACATCGCCACAGAAAATAATGTGTTTTCCTTGAGCAGACAATTCCTGAATATATGAGAGAAATGCATCATAAAAATTGAGTTTGTACTCAAGACGTATCGGACCGCCGCCTCCGTTAGGGAAGTACCCATTGAAAAGTACCGTATTGCCAAAATGTGCTTCAAGTAATCGCCCTTCGCCGTTTAATTCTGGAGCCTCGAATTCATCTCGCACCAAATCTGGCTTTATTTTTGAGTAGATTGCTACACCTGAATAGCCCTTTTTCTCCTTGGGCCATGAAAAATAGCCCGTATAGCCCTCTGGATTAGCCACTTCCGGCGGAAGTTGGTCCATCTGGGATTTCGTCTCTTGTAAACAGATAATATCAACATCGAGTTTCAGGAGGTCATCCCAATTGCCTTTGCGCACCACTGCGCGTAGACCGTTTACGTTCCAAGAAAGGATTCTCATGAATCCTAGTATAACGTATTACGTATGAAGTAGCAGGTATACGGCTCAAAATATCTTTCCTTGACGTAAGTCAGACTTCCGTCAAGTTTTTTGGATAAAATAAAACCCTCACTCCGCTTGCGCGAGGTGAGGGTTGTCCCAGATGCCTGCTACAGACATCTGGGGATAAGCCGTCCGAATCGAAAAGGACGGCTCGATCACCGGTCGGGGTGATCGAGTGGCGCAGCCGCCAAGTAAGGCGACTGCGCCCAATAGTAGGGCAAGACCGATAATGGCCAGCCCCGAGTCTTTTGGATAAAAGCTCATGGCTTTTCTCCTTTCGGGTTTCAAGAAGACCAGGACAACCCTGGCGTTTCATATATAAAAATATACTAAATTAGACACTTTGTCAAGTATATTGTATTCATATAGTCATTTTATATAACTTTAATAATAAAAACGGTCCCTCGGGACCGTTTTTATAGAGATATCTTGCCTTTAAGATAACGCACAGATTACATAGACCGGTTGACTGAAGAACCTTGATTAATATCAGCTTCAACAGAACGACAATTACCACTCATACACTTCTTGCAGCCAAATATAGCAACAAGGGCTGCAATACCAACAAGCACATAAACCAAAGACTCAACAGCTGGCCAATTGCCCAGAAGCAAGTTTACTACGTTTAGATACAATCCATCGATAAATCCTGAGATCCCAACTAGACCCCAGTTAATGGCACCGATGATAACTAACCACCAGGCAACCATACCGACTGTTCCGCATTTTTAAAAATCGTGCAACATATTCTTTACTTAAATTACAACTATTAATTTAAAAGGCCTGCAGATATTATACGTAATAAAAAGGGACCTTGTGCAACTTGTGCACAAGGTCCCTACATAACAAGGAGATCAAAAGTTACCACTTGCCGTGGTGACGATTCTTGCCAAGGTCGACCTCCGACTCCGACCGGGAATTGGCGTTGGCCTCTGCATCAGCATCAGCTTTAGCCGATGCGTTAGCGTTGCCGCCAGTCAGATGATTGTCCGCCTGGTATAGGACCGAGGTCCTATCAGGCCGACGTGCAGCAGATGAGGCCACTGATGCGCCGGGGCCCCAAAGCTGTTCTATGGCGCTGCCAGACTGACCGGATGAATCAAATCTTTCAACACTGCCGTCTGGATTCTTCTGCTCAACCAGGATCATCCCCTGATGTGGATGCAGAAGCCCGGCACCATTGCGAATCTGGATGACCTCGACAAGCTTACCGCTTGTCGTCTCGTGCGTACTGGTACGCACGTGTGGACTACATCCACTAACCAGCAACAAGCTGGCCACCGAAACTAGCGAGATAAACTTCATTGCATGTTCCTTTCATGAACATTGGCTTAAGACAGATCAGAAATCGACACTGTGCAATTCTTTGAGTAACCTCCTTTTCTCTTCGTCGCCCACTGAACCAGCCGATGAGGATGTATATCCTGTGTGTTGATGCTGTGCGTGTCTAGAATCCAGATTAGATTTATTTTCCCTGTAAATCTCCAAAGCCTTATCTATCTCCGAAGAAAAACGAGCCCGATCTGTTCGATCCCCCAACATTGAAACCAGAAAATGTCTCTGTTTGTTCTCGTAGGGCAACAGATAAGCAGCCCAACTGTTTTCCCAGACCACACCACTCTCATCAGAAAGGGGAATGGCCAACCAAACAACCCTGCCTTCTGGAACATGTCGATTGCTGTAGATCGGGTATCCCTCAAACTTTGGACGAGTATCATGAAACTGATGGGAGACACAGCCCCCAATGAACAAAGCGAAAAAACTGACTAGCAACAGGCATTTCGTACCTTTCATAGCAAAATTCTCCTTATTTATAGTTATAAAACAACAGTCCTGTTCGCAATTCTCCATAAAAGTACACCAATGTCAAGAAGTGTTGCGCCTTGGACTTTAGTGAGGTAAGTTTATATCCAGAGCAAAAACCCTTAAAAACAGGAGGCCTATAATGCCATGTGGACCGAACTGGGGAGACGTCGACCCGCCAGACATCGACAGGGATGATTTTCTAAGCTACAAAGACTGGAAACCAGACGAGGACTACACCGACCCCAATGTGCAACAGATTGGAGAAGAGGACGTCTGGGCTCCGGGCCTGTTCCGCAAAAGAGTGGTTCTTTACGGAGTAAATGAAAAAGAAGCTTTCATCGCAGGCCAAACCGCCCGAGAACTTGAACCAGGTTGTGTGCCCATCGTCATCTACGAAGACCCTGGAGAAAAAATCATCCACGTCCCGATCGACGATATTACAATTGTCGTGTGGGCAGGGGATTTCATACCTGGCGATTTCTTAAGCTACAAGGGACGAAACGTCTACGTCGTGGCAATTGTGCCAGGAGAATTTGAGCCGATGCCCGAAAACTGTGTCCCTGTAGTCTGGGAAGACAGCGATGAGATTTTCCTCGTCGATCATGGATTACTTGAGCCACCAATCGATGAATAATCGACAAAGCCAAACCTCACCGCGCCCAACCCTTGGGCGCGGTTTTTATTTTCTATGATTTCTTGCAAATACAGTCAATTGTGTTATAGTATCTCGCATGTTAGCGAAAACAAAAAAGCAAAAAGTGATCAAAGAAAGCCAGACCCACAAAACGGATACTGGTTCTCCTGAAGTGCAAGTCGCCATTTTAACAAAACGAATCGACCAACTTGCTAAACACTTAAAGAAAAACAAGAAAGACAAGCATTCCCGCAGGGGACTTCTATCAATGGTTGCAGATCGTCGCGCACATCTGTCTTACCTTTTGAAAAAAGATCCAAAGCGACACGCTTCTCTAACTAAAAAACTTGATCTAAAGAAATAAGTTTCTCGCGAACGCCTCGGCGTCGCGTTTTGTTTTTATAAAATCTTTTCTCTAACATTTTTTATAAGTATTTTGGCTGTTGCTAAAAGCTAGCAGCTAAAACCTAAAAGCTATTATTTATATGTCTATTATAAAACACCCAGAACAGCGCGTCGGCGTCTTTATTGATGCACAAAACTTGTATCACAGCGCCAAAAACCTATACCGAAGAAAAGTAAACTTCGGCAACCTTATTCAAGATGCTGTCGGCAATCGAAAACTCATTCGAGCTTTTGCCTACGCAATTACTACCGAAGAGGGAACCGAGTCTGATTTTTTTGAAGCACTCGAAAAACAAGGTATTGAAATCCGAAGTAAAGACCTCCAAATTTTTGCTGGCGGTTCTAAAAAAGGTGACTGGGACGTTGGTATGGCAATTGACGCTGTCCGACTTTCTACAAAACTAGATGCCATCATTCTCGTTACCGGCGATGGTGACTTTATCCCATTGGTTGAATACTTGCAGATCAATGCCGGCTGCCAAGTGGAGGTAATGACCTTCGGAAAATCTGCTTCTGCCAAACTAATTGAAGCTTGTGATGAGTTTTTTGATCTTGATAAGAATCCTCGCAAATATTTGTTGGGTAATCCTGCAAGAAAAAGGCCTTCTAAAAAATAAGTGCTTCTGAATGATTTTAAACAAACCCCCGCGCGACCTTCGGTCGCGCGGGGGTTTGTATTTATTTTGATATACTGAGCACATTATTCTGTAACACCAACAACTACATGCAATTACGCATTCCCATTATTCTCGGCACCGATCGGAAAAGTCGCCAAAGTGCCAACGTGGCACATTTTTTGAAAGCCTTTATCGAACAAAACTATTCGGACATTTCCACAGAAATCGTTGATGTTCGAGAACTCAAACTCTACGAACAAGGCTACGATGGTGATTTAAAAGAGGCCAATAACGACTACAAAACACTGGTAGAAAATTCTGATGGATTTTTAATTGTGGTACCAGAATATAATCATGGCTATCCGGGTCGTTTGAAAAGTGCGCTCGATTTGTTGCTGCCAGAATACAATCACAAAGCAGTGGCACTTGCCGGCGTATCATCCGGCGGCTTTGGCGGCACACGTGTTATCGAAAACTTATTACCGGTTGTTCGTGAGCTCGGACTCGTGGCAACCTCAAAAGATCTCAACGTCTCAAAAGTACAAGAACAGTTTACCGAAGAAGGGGAGCTCAAAGAGGAGGCACGAGAGCAATTAGAAAAGCGTGCCAAAAAATGCATCGAGGAATTACTTTGGATGAGCAAAACTCTGAAAGTTGCTCGAGAAGGATAACCCCTCCATGTACTTACGATAAAAAACCTCCCTATACATAGGAAGGTTTTTTGTTTTATTCTTTCATGCTAAAGTGTCGCTATTAGGAGTAACTGAGGTGCTCAGATACGCAGGTCGCAAGATCTGAAATCTGCGCATCTCTCAAAAAAGATATGCAATCAAAAATATTCACCACCGAGATTGGTGGCAAGGAACTCTCTGCGGAGTTTTCTGATTTAGTAGAACAGGCGAACGGTTCTGTGATTGTTCGACTTGGAGACACAGCAGTGTTGGCGACAGCCGTCATGGGTAAAAACTCGAACGAGGGAGCAAGCTGGTTTCCGCTAACCGTTGATTATGAAGAACGATTCTATGCAGCCGGAGCAATTTTGGGTTCACGCTTCATGCGACGAGAAGGGCGCCCATCAGATGATGCCACACTTTCAGGTCGTGTTGTTGACCGCACCATTCGACCGCTCTTTGATCAGTGGCTTCGACATGAGATTCAAATTGTTATTACAGTTCTGTCTCTTGGAGAAGACGATCCAGATGTACTGGCTGTTATCGCCGCAAGTCTTGCATTGGCAACATCTGATATTCCGTGGCGCGGACCAGTGGGGGCAGTGCGTATTGGGGCTAATGCAAACCACGCCCAAGAAAAAAATGGAGACGACAAATTCATCATCAACCCAAACTATGAATTCCGAAAAGATAATAAGCACGACCTAGACCTATTGGTCTGCGGAAAAGACGGGAAAGTAAATATGATTGAAGTTGGTTCTCGTGAGGTTTCAGAAGACATAGTTGACGAGGGCATAGGCGAAGCACTAAAGGTTCTCGAACAACTGGAAAAGTGGCAAAAAGAAATTGTCGCAGAAATCGGAAAAGGAAAACAAGTCTTTAAAAAACCAGACATCACAGAGGAAGCCAAAAAACTCTTCAAAGAAAAATACGAATCACAAATGGATGAATATGTATTCTCCGGTCCAGGAAAAACAAAAATCAACGAACTCCACAAGGCTTGGATCAATGAATTGCGTGAAGCACTACCAGAAGAATCGCTATCTTTGGCTGGCGAATACTTTGAAGAAAAGGTTGACGAGCTTCTGCACATTGAAGCAATCAAGAACGATCGAAGGCCCGATGGTCGAAGTATGGATGAGGTTCGTCCGCTCTTTGCACAAGCTGGTGGTGTTTCAAAAACGCTACACGGCTCGGGAATCTTCTATCGAGGAGGTACTCACATTCTGTCTGTGCTGACTTTGGGCGGTCCTGGCGATTCGCAATTGATCGATAATATGGAGGAACGGGATGGGAACAAGCGCTTTATTCATCACTACAACTTCCCGCCATATTCTGTTGGTGAAACCGGAAGGATGGGTGGTGCAAACCGACGAATGATCGGACACGGGGCTCTGGCAGAAAAAGCTTTGCAAGCAGTAATACCAGAAAAAGAGGTTTTTCCATACACTATCAGAATTGTTTCTGAGTCTATGGCTTCAAATGGTTCAACCTCTATGGGTTCTGTCTGTGGAGGAACATTGGCCCTAATGGATGCTGGTGTGCCAATCAAAAATCCTGTGGCTGGTATCGCCTCAGGTCTGATGATGAATGAGGAAGGAGAGTACAAAGTTCTAACTGACATCCAAGGACCAGAAGACCACCATGGAGATATGGACTTTAAAGTTGCCGGAACAAAAGATGGGGTTACTGCAATCCAAATGGACGTAAAGGTATCTGGTGTGCCACGTGAAGTCTTACGCGAAGCACTTGAAAAAGCTAAAGTAGCTCGACTTCATATTCTTGAAACCATTACCAAAGAAATCTCTACGCCAAGAGAAAAAATTTCAGCCTACGCTCCAGAAATAAAAGTAATGAAAATAAAACCTGATCAGATTGGTATGGTTATCGGATCTGGAGGAAAGACTGTCAACGAGATTCGAGAGCAAACTGGAACAGAAATTGACATTGAAGAAGATGGAACTGTTTTCATCACTGGAAAAAATGGCGGTGCTGAAAAAGCAATGGAGATTATAGCAGCGTTAACCAAAGAATTTGCAGTCGGAGAAAAAACAGAAGGTAAGGTGGTAAAGATTATGGACTTCGGAGCCTTTGTTGATTTAGGTGGTGGTAAAGACGGACTGGTACACGTATCAGAATTCGCACCCTTCCGAGTTGAGAATGTCGCAGACTTTGTCAAAGAAGGAGACGTCTTGCCAATAGTCGTCAAAGCTATTGACGATCAAGGAAGATTGAAGCTGTCCGTGAAAGATATTGATCCAAAGTTTTTTGATTCAAAGAAAAAGTAAATAATAGCTGTTAGCTTTCTGCTTTTAGCTGTTAGCTTTAAACTCCCCGAGGCCTACGGCCTCGGGGATTTTAGTTTGAATTTTAAATTTCTCTGCATTCTAACTTCTATATTCTAGTTCCTTTCTAATGTTACAATATAACCATGAGTGAAATTCAACCAAACAAAAAACTTCCTAAAACAGATGTAGACATTCGTCCTATTCGTACATTTCAAGATGACATGGCACAAGCTGTTGAAAAACAACAAGAGTCTGCCATCAGCCTTAGCGTAAAAGAAGCCGAGAAAAAACAAAAAGAGGCAAGAAGAGAAGTAAGCGAGCGTGCTAATAAAAGCGTTTCAAAAACCGGACTGACTTTTATGAGTATGTTCTTTTTGATTGGAGGGTCAATAGTGCTTGGGTATTTCTACTGGCAATCAAGACCGACAATAGAGGAGCGTTCAATTATTGAAACAATCATCATTGCAGACGCGGAACAAACTGAAAACTTAGACGGGTTAAACAAAGAAAGCTTCATTGAACGTGTGCGATCTGTAAAAAAAGAAACTAAACAAACCGGCACCATTACACACCTGAAACTGATCGAACAAACAATCGGCAAGGTAGATGTTGTTAGCCCACAAGAATTTCTGAGATTTATTGGTGCCCGAACTCCATCAGCCCTAACTCGAAGTATGACAGGGGATATGATGTTTGGTTTTATCTCTCTAGGAGAAACAAATATTCCGTTTTGGATTGTAGAAGTTGACTCGTTCGAAAGCGCTTTCAGTGGAACATTAGACTGGGAAACTCTCCTGACTGAGGACTTTGGCCCGATTCTATCAACATCCAGTCTTCCACTAGATCCGGTCTTCACTGACGTGGTTATCCGAAATAGAGATACCCGCATACTAGTAAACGAACAAGAACAAGATGTGCTACTACACAGCTTTCTTGATAGAAACACCCTTTTAATAACAGAAAATCGAGATGCTTTCCGAGAACTTTTACCGCTATTTATTGCCTCGAAGCAGATTCGCTAATATGATACACTAATTATATGGAACAAAAAGACCTAGAATATTTCAAATCAAAGCTGGAAGAAGAACTCACAATGGTTATTGCTGAGCTAAAGCATGTTGGACGTATAAACCCGGAAAATCCGCTAGATTGGCAACCAATTCCTAGCGATATCAGCTCAGAAGAGCGAACTGAAGCAAATGAAATCGCAGACAAGATCGAAGGGTACGAATCAAACACAGCAATCTTAAAACAACTTGAAATACGATTCAATGAATTAAAAGATGCTTTGAAGCGAATTGAAGACGGCACCTTTGGCATTTGCGAAGTGAGCAAAAAGCACATCGAACGAGACCGACTAGAAGCAAACCCCGCAGCCCGCACCTGTAAAGCAGAAATGCAAAAATAAAAGGGAGGATGTCTTTTGCTAAAGTTTACTCAGCAGAGACAACTCTTCTTAAAGCCCATATTGTAGATGTAGAAGTAGACCTTTCAAAGGGTCTACATTCTTTTTCACTGGTTGGATTGCCTAGCAAATCGGTCGACGAATCTAAAGATCGAGTTTCTTCTGCTATAAAAAATGTCGGCTTCACTTCGCCCAAACAACACAATCAAAAAATTGTTGTTTCTCTTGCCCCAGCTGAACTTAGAAAGGAAGGTCCTCTATTTGATGTGGCCATTGCTATTGGCTATCTTTTGGCCCAAGAAGAGATTTCGTTCCCGCCCGAAAAGAAACTGTTCATTGGTGAACTATCTCTAGACGGAAACATAAGGCCCGTTAAAGGCACCCTTTCAATTGTCCAAAAAGCTAAGGAAGCTGGTTTTGAAGAAGTGTATGTGCCCAAAGAAAACACCGAAGAAGCCGGTTTGATTAAAGATATTTCAATTTTTGGCATAAGCTCCTTGAAAGAATTGCTAGAGCATCTGCATAATAGAAAAAAATTAAAACCAGTAGAGCCCACGAGACTATCTAATACTCCACAAGCCAGCAACGTATTTTTTGAAGATGTTCGCGGACAAGAAATTGCCAAGAGAGCTTTGGAAATTGCAGCAGCCGGCGGACACAATGTGGCTCTTTACGGACCGCCCGGGACAGGGAAGAGTATGCTGGCCAAAGCTTTCTGTACAATCTTGCCACCACTTTCATACGAAGACACTTTGGAGGTAACCGCCATACATTCGGTAGCTGGAACATTAGAAGTGCCCTATATCACTACACCCCCGTTTCGATCACCGCACCACACTTCTTCTTACGTATCACTAATCGGGGGAGGAGCTACACCAAAACCCGGGGAAGTAACACTTTCACATAAAGGAGTTTTGTTTTTAGACGAGTTTCCAGAGTTTGATAAACGAGTAATTGAATCTTTAAGACAACCTCTTGAAGACAGGATTGTAAGTATCTCTAGAGCCAAAGGAACTGCACGATTTCCGGCAAACTTCACATTAATCGCAGCTCTTAATCCTCCAGCAGAAACAGTCGGGCACGGATCTTTCGTGTCCGCTAAAGAACTTGATAGATATAGACGTAAATTATCAAAACCAATTGTTGATCGTATCGATTTGTGGACAGAAGTAGCAAAAATAAATCACCAAACCTTGTCTGAAAAAAGAAAGGGTGTTGAGACGAGTGCCGATATCCAAGAAAAAGTTCGGCGCGCCAGAGAAATACAACAAAAACGTTTTGCAAACGCCCCACACATTAATACAAACAGCGATATGGGTGCCAAAGAAATTGAAACTTATGTTCATTTAGACAGAAGCGTGCAACAGCGTCTTGGTCAGACGGCAGATTCGCTAGGACTTTCCGCCAGAGGCTACCACAAGCTCATAAAACTAATGAGAACTCTAGCTGATCTTGAAGAATCCAATGAAATAACAACTGAGCACTTACTTGAAGCAGTTTCTTATAGACCAAAGAAAGAATTGTTTGAATAACAAAAAACCACTCTATCTGAGCGGTTTTTTGCGAGACCCCGAACCACATTCGTGGCCGGGCGAGACATTATCTAGACTTCCCCTCCCACACCAAGTTGGCGTAGGCGGTGAAAACTACATACATTCGTAATAACCAAATTCCAAATTACAAACCCCAATAAATTCAAAGCACTAATACCCAAATCTAAAACTATATTTTGTTTTGGGTTTGTTATTTTGAACATTGAAATTTATTTGTGGTTTGGTGCTTATTTTTGGCACTTCTCGCTTTATCGAGCCAATGGATTTCCTGCTCCTCGAACTTCAAAGTGAAGATGCGGACCGGTTGCCTGACCAGTCTGACCAACATATCCTATTACTTGACCTTGTTCTACATACTGACCAACGTATACTTCATTACCTGAATTGTGAGAATACAGTGTTTGAGTTCCGTTTGCGTGCCGAATAACTATGTAGTTTCCATATCCACCATTCCATCCGCCCTGCTTTGAAACAATAACCTCACCACTAGCAGCTGCCAGAATGGCTGTGCCAGTTCGTGCTCCGAGGTCAATAGCATTATATCCATGCAAATACTGGGTAATAACCGCACCGGGTACTGGGTTAATAAAGTATGATCCTGATGATGTTTGTGCCGAGGCATAAGATCCGCCAGAAGTAACTGGTTGCGCTTTTGGAGCCTTAACCTCACCATTTGGGATAACAATAACATCCCCAACTGCGACAGAAGAGAAGTCAACAAGCTCATTGAAGCGCAAAATTTCTTCACCATCACCATTGTACTCTTTAGCAATAGAACTAAGGGTGTCGCCCTTTTCAACTGTATAGCGAACTCCGTTTATAGGAAGGATGACTAATCGCTGACCCGGTCGGATAACCCCCCTGGCATCAATGTCGTTACCCCATCTAATAGTATTGGTTGAAACTTGAAACATTTCGGCAATCTGAGAGATGGTGTCTCCCTCTTGAACCACATAGGTGCTAATTTTATCATTACGTCTTGTAAACTCTTTTGGTGTTACTGATGTATCTCTACTAACACCTGTTTCAGGAAGAATGGCGTTCCCGTCTACAATAGTGATATATGCTCCGCCGGTTGCGGCTTGTGCGCTTGGGTTTGGAATAGCTTCAAGAAGTGGCAACGTCTGCACTGTGTGGTTCACGGGCTCTACTGCTGGCACTACAATTGGGCTAAATATACTAAAAATGCCGAAGAATCCGGCATAAAGTGACATAGAAAAAACCAGCTTTACTGTAATAAGCCGTTTAAAAAATGAGTTTTTCGCCCGTGCTGTTCCTACATTCGTAGAGCTTGGCTCAGGGTCTTGGATATGAGGTAAAATAAGCCAAAATATACTAGCATCCGTCTCAATCGTCAGACAAAGGGCTCGGTTAAGCCACATTTTGCCTTTCTTCCTTTCTTTCCTCATTGCATTATACGTACCTGACACCTTGGGTCAATGGGGGTTGTGGATAGCAGAAACGAGCTTTTTGGTGTCAGCTTTTAGCTGCTAGCTTTGGTCCCCGAAGCGCAAAGCGCTTCGGGGATTTCCTAAAAGCTAAAAGCCACAAGCTCCGACACTTGCTTCGCAAGGTCGGAGCCCCGACTGCTTGCGCGTCGGGGCTACTAGAAGCTCGTATGTTATGCTGTTGTAACTATGATTCATTTAGAAGGCCTAAATACACCCCAAAGAGAAGCCGTTACCACAATAGACGGCCCATTGTTAGTTGTGGCTGGAGCTGGAGCTGGTAAAACTCGCGTAATAACTCATCGCATTGCTCACATTATCGCTAATGGTGTTGAACCACAACACATTTTAGCTGTAACCTTCACAAACAAAGCCGCCAAAGAAATGCGCGAGCGCGTTCATGCCCTTCTATCGCAAGATATTTCAACCGGATCTTCTCCTTATGTCAGCACCTTCCATGCCCTTGGCGTTTATCTACTCCGAGCTAATCACAAACAGTTAGGAATTCCTCTTCACTTTTCTATTTTTGATCGAGATGACTCAAAAAAAGCAGTGCGAACTGCCATGAAGCGTTGCGACATTGACACCAAACAGTACGACCCAGGCAAAATCCTATCAAGCATTTCCAAACAAAAAGGGGAGGCGCTAACGGCAGAAGAATACTCTGGTATGGCTAGCAATTACTGGGAGGAAATGGTGGCTGAAGTATGGCTAGTATATGAAAAAATAGTTGCGGAAAGTAAAGCTTTTGATTTTGACGACTTACTCCTAAAAACTCTGGTTTTCTTGCGCAATAACCCGGATATTGTTCGTCGTTATCAAGATCACTGGAAATATATACACGTTGATGAATACCAAGATACAAATAAAGTGCAGTACGAGCTTATTAAAATTTTATGTGGCGATCATAATAATATATGTGTAGTAGGGGATGCTGACCAAACAATCTACACATGGCGCGGGGCTAATATTTCAAACATTTTATCTTTTGAAAAAGATTTCGCAGGAGCTAAAGTGGTTCTTTTGGAAGAAAATTATCGCTCAACTCAAAATATTTTACAGGCAGCCAACGACATCATCACCAAAAATACTGCGCGTATTGATAAAAAACTATTTACCCAAAATACTGAAGGAAATAAAATACAATTAATCGAAGGGTGGAATGAGTCCAATGAAGCAGAAAAAGTTGCGAACAGAATTCAACAACTTATACAGAGTGGCGTTACGCCAAAAGAAATTGCTATTTTATATCGAGCCAACTTTCAATCACGCGCACTAGAAGAAGCTTTATTGCGAGAGCGCATTTCATATCAACTTGTTGGTACAAAATTCTTTGAGCGAAAAGAGGTCAAAGATATGCTCTCGTATATTAGAGCTGCCCTTAATCCTGATAACCTGACAGATATTTCTCGTATTATAAATGTACCGGCTCGAGGCGTTGGGAAAGTAACTTTAGCAAAGGTTCTTGAAGGTAAGCAATCAGAGCTTAGTGGTAAAGCTCGAGACAATGTCTCATCTTTTTTCTCTATACTGCGTCGCATTAAGGAACAGAGTTCACTACTTAAACCAAGTGATCTGGTTAAATTTACCTTGAAAAATTCAGGAATCGAAACATTTCTAAAAGATCAGGGCGAAGACGGACTAGAGCGTCTTGAAAATATTCAAGAACTTGCCAGTGTTGCCTCTAGATATGATGCTCTGCCGCCAGAAGAGGGAATCGGGGAACTTCTGACAGATGCGGCCCTAGCAACCGATCAAGACAACATCTCCTCAGCTGACAACTCGGTCAAACTAATGACGGTACATGCTTCGAAAGGTTTAGAGTTTGACTATGTTTTTATTGCCGGACTTGAAGAAGGTCTCTTCCCACACGAAAGGCTTGATGATTCTGGTGTAGACAGCGAGGAGGAACGGCGTCTTTTTTATGTAGCTTTAACTCGAGCACGCAAACAAGTTTTTCTATCATTTGCTACAATGCGGACGGTCTTTGGTTCAACTGATATGCGGGCACCTTCACAGTTTATTGCTGATATCGACGAGAGTCTTATTGAACCAGAAGAAGTCCTTGTAAATGAAGACGTTGATGCCCGCCGAAAGCGTGGCATTGATGCTATTTTTGATATAGATTTCTAACATCAAAACACCAAAGCTAATATGACACGCTTCTTCGCCAAAAAATCCTTAGGACAAAACTTTCTGATTCAACCGCAGATTGTTAAAGATATTGTAAAAGCCTCCGGCACCACAAAAGACGAGCTGGTAATTGAAGTTGGTCCTGGTACAGGCTTGCTGACAAAAGAATTACTAGCAACTGGGGCGCGTATTATTGCCATCGAAAAAGACCACAGACTAATAGAAACTTTGTCTAATCTTTTTGCTGATGCAATTACCGAGGGAAGGCTGACAATCAGGCACGAAGACATTCTTGATAGCACTTTGGATATTAAAGAACCGTATCGAGTGGTTGCCAATATTCCATACTATATAACAGGCAAGATCTTGAGACTCTTTTTAGAGAAAACAAACAAACCACAGTCTATGACAGTCTTAGTCCAAAAAGAAGTTGCAGAACGTATCATCGCCCGTAACAAAAAAGAAAGCTTGCTGTCTATCAGTATTAAAGTCTATGGAAAACCAGAATATGTCCGAACAGTTAAGGCGGGAAATTTCTCCCCAGTTCCAAAAGTAGATTCTGCCGTACTTCACGTTGCTAATATTTCAAATGCATCTTTTGAACACACTTCCGAAGAGCACTTTTTTGACATTCTTCGTACGGGTTTTTCAAGCAAGAGAAAGAAACTTTTCAAAAATCTAAAATCCTACAATGTAGATGGGAAACTTGAACACGCTTTTGATATATGCGGTATTGAAAAAGGCCTTCGCGCGGAAGACCTTTCTTTAGAGCAATGGGTGAGTCTTGCAGGACACTTAAAATGAAGTTCCGACAGTCTGACCAATAGTACCTCTAGGATTACCGATGGCCACACAACTTGTAGAGGTTGGAACTAAGCAGACACCTCCTGGTGTATACAGTCCAAGAGTCCATACACCCGTACGGGGAAGTTGGAATTCACGATACTGCGGAGTGCCCGGATACCACAACCACTGTCCTCTTGTTGGAGCAGTTAATGTTAGTAGGAAATTTCCACTACAAGCACAGTAAAAAGAGTTGACGATATAACCTCCGAATATAAACGTCGACTCTGACTGAGCCGGAACTACGTAACCAGTAAAAAGAAGCGAGGTTACAATAAGCAGAATACCGAATGTTAACAATGTTGATCGAATCATATTAGAATTCTAACGTGAAAACGCTTCTATTGGAAATTCCTTTATCATTCAAAACCGTTAATGATATGTCCCAGTCAAAAGACTCTACGCTAGAATGCCTACCGCCTGACATTTGTTCTGGATAGGGCTCAATGTTAAATGACAAAGTTCTGCCATCAGAAGATTTTAAATTTTGAACCAAGCCATAACTTGTCCTAATCTCATTATTCTCTTTAGTAAAACCTGTGCCTGTGATTGTTACGCTCTCTCCATAAGACCCTTTAGCGGGGGATACTGAGATAATTTCTGGCGCTTGTGTTGTGCTGTCTGTAATAACAAAAAATGAATCGGTATTCGTCTTTCCTTTAGAGTTTTCGACTTCAATATCATATCTACCTGTTGAAAGAGCGGGAACTTCTAAAGTAATCGTGGTTCCACTGTTCCTAGAGGCAAGACCCTTAATAGTATTTTTACCAAAATGAACAGTGTTTGTGTCTTCAAATCCGGCTCCGTTGAGGGTTAAAGATATGCCAGACGAGCCAGTATAAGCAGATGGATAAAATAGCAGCAGATCTCTTGAGCCGGCCAAATCACTTAAAAAAGAAGAAGAATTTCCTGAACGAGTCTCGGGCGGTTGAAAGAACAGGTCTCTAGAAGATGGTACAGACTGACTGACAGTCGTAGTGTCTGTTTTTGTGCCTAGAGTCGTATTAAGTTTTGCTCGCGTAGAAAAACCAACAAAGCCGGTACCTGAAGAAAGCCCAACAGGAACAAGAATGTCTTGTGCATAAAGATTCTGATATCGAATAACAGCATCACGAGTCAATGATCCAAAATAAGTTGTTTCATTCCCAGAAGATCCTGCACCAAAAGTTGCAACTTGTGTCTGCGTATTGGTATTTAAAATCTTTTGTAATTCTAAGACATCTTGCCCAGTATCACCGATGGACAGGTTGCGTGTAAACTGCACTGGAGTTTGAGCAAATACTGAAAACACGCCAAAGAACAAAAAAGTGGCCGAACAAATAAATATTGAACTCGTACTAAAAACAAAAAGTTTATATAACATATCTTTATTATAAAGATACTTCGCATTCTTACCAGCTCGCAAAAATTGCAGATGTCCACACCCGCAAAAACTATTTTCAATATTTACTCTGCTATACTATGTGTACTATATATGCTTAATAGCTCAAAAAAGAGGATCGTCTTAATTATTTCAGCTCTGATTGTCGTCGCCATCAGTACTTTTGTCATCATAAACAGAGAGGGGATGGAACAAGAATACACAAGCTCTTCTAATATTAGCGCAACACCTGCCGGGACTACTCCCGTACCCACTGAACCGGAGCTTCTAGCTCAAGAAGTAATCGGTGTTCTTATCGAAGAAAGCCCCGAGTTAAGTCTACTTGATGTTCTTAATACAATTAATAACTCTCTTACAGAGAGATTTCTTATTTACTATGAAAACACAATAGGTTTACAGACAGAAAACGTCTCCGACGAACAAAAACAACAAGTTTTGAAGAGCTTCTTGGAGCAAGAGAACGTCAGCGCAATGCTGAGAAACTATAAAACATACACCTTGCAGGACTTAACGATCCGAAATGTCACAACTGAGTCTATTTCTGAATATGTAGAAGGTTTCGAAAAAAATATCTTGGTTAATGCTGATATTCAAGGCCTAGAAAATGAGCTGGTTATCTACAAAAAGGCTCAATACGGCACCGAAGCAGAAAAAACACTCGCTGAAAATAACCTATTGGTTATTGAAAGTGCCTACCAAAACATCCTTTCATCTCTTTTGTCATTGCGTGTGCCCGCAAACATAGCAGAGAGGCACCTGGAGCTACTTAACCAAATATGCGTCTCAAGTCGT
>JBGSXG010000039.1:0-11701 GCA_041751485.1 Minisyncoccia bacterium
ATGCACTAAAAGAGCCTGCTAGGAAAATCGATCTTTCAGAGATTACTGGTATATGGTATAGGAAACCATTTATTACTCGTTTTGACAGGATTCACCAGGATCCTTCAGTTGCTTTCTCTGCAAGAGAGGCGGACTCCTACCTTAACGACTTCTACACGCTCTTAGAAGGCAAGAAGTGGATCAACCATCCTATCTCTAACAGAAGAGGCGACAATAAACTATGGCAACTCAGGTTGGCACGGGAAATGGGAATGACAATCCCTAAAACTTGCGTAACAAACGATCCTGACCTTCTACAACACTTCTTTTCCACTATCTTTCCTGGAGAAGTGATTTACAAAACTCTCAGTAACCCAAATATCTCTGAGGGTAAGGATACATATCGTAGTGTCTACACTACGGTTATACCAGAGTTAACAAAACAGATACTGGAGTCTGTCAAAGAAACCCCTTGTCTTTTTCAAGAAAAAATCGAAAAGGATAGTGAACTTCGGCTAACAACTGTGGGCTCAAAAGTATTCGGTATCAGACTTTACTCGCAAGAGCACGAGGAGACATCAATAGACTGGCGTAAGGATCCCGACAAGGTCACGGTACGACAAGAACCATTCGAACCAGATGAGGATCTCCGAAAGAAATGTGTTGACTTGACCCACCAATTATGGCTCAATTTTTCCACAATAGACATGATCCAGGGGCATGATGGGCGACTCATATTTCTGGAGGTCAACCCAAACGGAAACTGGCTATGGAAAGAGTTGACTCATGGTCTCAATATTTCTCAGGCATTGATAGAGGAACTACACTCCGCCTGAACTACCGTAATGGTTTTAAAACACCCCCAAGCGCCTAACCAGCGCTTTTTCTTTTAGGGACATCTATAAAACTCTCACAACAATAATTCTAGGCACAACCAACCACTAATAGAAATCTTTGTAGCATATCCAGACAACAAGAACACTACCACAATAGCCATATTTAGGGTATTCTAGGAGGTATTATGGCGGAAATACAAAAGCTCGAAAAGATACGGCACAGTTTTGCGCATCTGCTTGCAGCAGCGGTGTTGGAAAAATATCCGGATGCCAAGCCAACTATTGGTCCGGCAATTGATAATGGTTTTTATTACGACTTCGATTTTGGTGACAACATCCCAGGCGAGAAAGATTTGAAAGATATCCAGAAGGGAATGAAGAAGCTTTTGAATAAGTGGGGCAAAGTTGAAGGGAAAGAAGTCTCTGAAGAGGAGGCTCGGGAAATGTTTAAGGATAATCCATACAAACTAGAACTCATTGATGACATCGTCAAAGAGGGCGATCCTATTACTGTCTACACATGGGGAGAGTTTACCGACCTGTGTCGTGGTGGGCATGCAGATGATGCTTCCGAGATGCAAGCCGATGCTTTTGAGCTCACCCGCCTTTCCGGTGTGTACTGGCGCGGAGATGAGAATAATCCACAATTGACACGCATCTACGGTATCGCTTTTGAAAATAAAGAAGGACTTGAGGAATACAAAAAAATGCTCCTTGAGGCCGAAAAGCGCGACCACCGGAAAATCGGAAAAGAAATGGGCTTGTTTACCTTATCTGACTTGGTTGGAGCAGGGCTTCCACTCTGGACTCCAAGAGGAACAATTATCCGTGAAGTTTTAAATGACTACGTTTGGGAGCTTCGCAAAGAAAAAGGGTACAAGAAAGTAACCATTCCTCACATCACAAAGAAAGACCTATACGAAACTTCGGGCCACTGGAAAAAATTTGCTGATGAATTATTCAAGGTGCAAACCAGAGAGGGAAAAGAATATGCAATGAAGCCAATGAACTGTCCGCACCACACGCAAATATTCGACAATGAACCTCGAAGCTATCGTGATATGCCACAGCGCTACTGTGAGACCACTATGGTTTATCGTGACGAACAATCGGGAGAACTCTCTGGGCTCTCGCGGGTACTTTCAATTACACAAGACGATGCCCACGTATTCTGTCGCAAAAATCAAATTGAGGAAGAAGTGTTTGCCATTTGGGATATTATCGACACATTCTATGGCCGATTCGGATTCAAAGATCTAAAAGTGCGCCTTTCACGGCATGACCCCGACCAGTTTGAAAAATACATTGGAACCCCAGAAGTATGGCAGGATTCAGAAAAACAACTTACCTCACTTATTAACAAGAGGGGCGTGGAAGATTTTATCGACGGAAAAGGAGAGGCGGCAATGTACGGACCAAAAATAGACTTTATCGCTAAAGATGCAATTGGCCGAACACTACAGGTGGCGACAATTCAGCTCGACTTTAACATGCCTAAAAACTTTGGTCTTGTCTGTACAAATGAGAAAGGGGAGAAAGAGGACGTTGTAATGATTCACTGCGCAATCATGGGATCAATTGAACGTTTTATGGCAACTATGATTGAACACTTCGCCGGAGAGTTTCCGTTCTGGATTGCACCCGTACAGATAAAAGTGCTACCGATCGGAGAAACTCACGTTGATTATGCAAAAGAGGTGGAAGAGGAACTTAAAAAACAAAATATTCGTGTTGAACTTGATGATTCAGATGACAACTTTGGAAAGAAAGTGCGAAAAGCAAAAGTAGAAAAAGTTCCGTACTTTTTGGTCATCGGAGATGAGGAGGTGAAGAATAAACAAGTAACACTAGAAATCAGAGACCCCAATTCGGGGGACGGGCAAGAGAAAGAAGTATTGTCTATTGAGGAGCTAATAAAAAAATTAGAGCAAGAAAAATAACCTTGACGGAAGTCAGACTTCCGTCAATAAGATTGAAAAATATGCAAAGAACATTAATTGAAGATTTAAAAGATAAGAAAGGCGAAGAAGTTCTACTAAAAGGCTGGGTCAATATTCGACGTGACCACGGAAAGCTTATTTTTATAGACCTGCGAGACGCAACTGGGCATGTTCAGATGGTGGTACTTCCAAATCATAAAGAAGCTGGAGAGCAAGCTCAAAAAATCCGACCCGAATGGATTATTGAGGTTAAAGGGATAGTTAACGAGCGACCAGAAAGAATGGTCAAAGCTGAGGAGCAAAATGGTGATATTGAAATTGAGGCAACAGAAATCAGTATCATCTCTGAAGCGGAAACACCACCGTTTGAACTTTCAGAAAATACGATAGAAGTCGGTGAAGAAATTCGATTGCAATACCGACATCTGGACCTGCGCTCTGATCGAATGCAAAAAAACATAAAACTGCGTAGTGAATTTATCAGGCGATGTCGAGAATATCTTTTCAAACAAAAATTTACTGAGATTGAAACACCACTTCTGACAGAGTCGACTCCCGAAGGATCGCGAGACTTTGTAGTGCCATCACGCCTAAACCCCGGAAAGTTCTATGCACTTCCACAATCACCACAACAATACAAACAACTCTTAATGGTTGGTGGCTTTGAGCGATATTTCCAAATTGCACGAGCAATTCGCGACGAGGACCTAAGAGGAGACAGGGGATTTGAACATACTCAAATTGATATTGAACAGTCTTTTGTAAATCAAGACGATATTTTGAATCTCGTAGAAGGAATGATAACAGAGACAGTTGAGGCTATGGGTTACACTATCAAGGAAAAGCCTTTCCCGCGGATTCCATACGCCGAGGCTATGGAAAAATACGGAGCAGATAAATTCGATATGCGTACAGATGAAGAAAAAGGGCTAAACCCTGACGGGTCGCCTAAAAAGCTATTAGCTTATGCTTGGGTGGTAGACTTTCCATTTTTTGAAAAAACTAATGAAGGCAAGTGGACCTTCAGCCACAACCCTTTCTCAATGCCTCGTGAAGAACATATTGAAGATCTGCTAGCTGGTAAAAACATTGAAAATATTCTGACCCAACAGTATGACATAGTCTGCAATGGCTTTGAGGCCGGTGGCGGAAGTATTCGCTCACACAAACCAGAGATCTTGAAAGCGGTGTACAAAGTGATGGGATTCTCAGAAGAAGAAACACAAGAACGTATCGGACATATCTTAGACGCCTTCAAATACGGCACTCCGCCACACGGCGGTATCGCCCTTGGAGTTGAGAGAAATATCATGAACCTGACCGGCGAAGAATATCTCCGTGAAGTACAGGCCTTTCCAATGACTCGCGGAGGCGGAACAGCTGTTATGAAAGCACCAAAAGAACTTACTCCTGAACAATTAGCTGAACTGCATTTGCGAGTTGCTACTGACAAAAAAGAATAAATATGGAAAAAATAACCAGAGAATTAGACCGAGCTGAACAAACAGTCAAAAAACTTGAGAAATTTACCGAGAAACACCGTAAAGTCTTAGAAAGATTCCCAACATTATTTTTGTTCCTTGTAACTGCAGGATTGGTTTTGGTCTTACACGGATTCGAACAAACCTTTAGTCAGATTCCTATTTTTCGAGACTATCCAATTACAATGATTGTTTTAGGAGCAATCATACTTCTATTTACCGGACGACTATACAAACGTCTTGACGAATAATGAGCAGTGGACAATTCACAATTAAACAAGAGTCTTTTGAAGGTCCATTGGACTTATTGCTCCACCTAATTGAAAAAAGGAAATTGCACATCTCTGACGTTAGCTTGGCTAAGGTGGCAGACGATTATATTGCGCACATCAACTCCACCGAAAAGATGCCAGTAGCCGAAAGTGCACACTTCATCCTAATCGCCTCAACTCTAACACTCATAAAATCAAAATCTCTTCTACCAATGCTGGACCTAACAGAAGAAGAGCAGTCTGACATTGATGATCTAGAAAGGCGTCTAAAAGAGTACCAGCGTTTCAAAGAATTGTCTGTTGGCTTGGCAAATATATTTGGGAAGAATCCTATGTTTTGCTCTGAAAAACAAGTTCACATTGACCCTGTTTTTTCACCAGAAGAAAATACCACGACAACCACGCTGCGAGAGGCCATAGGAAGTGTACTGGCCTCATTGCCAAAGCCGGAAAAGATGGCCAAGACCGTGGTCCAAAAAGTTATTTCTCTAGAAGAGATGATAGACAACCTGACAAACAGAGTAATGTCTAGTTTAAAAATGAGTTTTAGCGAGTTTTCGGGTAAGAAAAATGGTAAAGTATTAAGTAAAGAAGAAAAAGTTAATGTGGTGGTTGGCTTCTTGGCAATGCTGGAGCTGGTCAAAGAGGGTATTGTTTCTGTCACCCAGCAAAAAGAATTTGATGATATTGAGATTGAGACGAAAAAAGTGGGGATACCACAGTATGAATAACAAAAATGAGCAAAAAGTAAAAATGACAAAAATACGGAAAACATTTGACTAAAAACTCGACACCAATTAAGGATAAAGTACACGAATAGCGAAACCGCCCATGCGCACACACGAATAATTAAAATAAACGAGAGCTTAGACGTTAGAGATTAGAAAAAATCAATACCCATGCCAGAAGAAACAACACCACAACAGAGTAATTTAACACTTGATGCGAAGCTTGAAGCTTTGTTATTTTTTAAGGGTGAGCCAGTCAAAAAGAAAAAGTTAGCTGAACTTTTAGACATAACAGGACCAGAACTTGAACAGGCAATACTTTCACTTGAACAAACTCTCTCTGGACGAGGCTTAAGGATTATTCACAAAGAAGACGTTCTAGAACTACGCACAGCTCCAGAAGCAAGTGCTCTTATTGAGACACTAATCAAAGAAGACCTTCATAGAGATCTGGGCAAAGCAGGAGTAGAAACATTGGCCATTATTGCCTACAAGGCGCCTGTGGCTAAACGTGATATCGATTATATTCGCGGGGTCAACTCTTCTTTTATATTGAGAAACTTAATGGTCCGGGGCTTAATAGAACGCACCAGTAGTCGCCAAGATGCTCGCAGTTTCGTATACTCTCCAACAATTGATCTGCTGGGACATCTAGGTATTGAACGAATATCTGACTTACCGGAATACGACAACGTTCAACAAGAAATCAAAGCATTCTACGAAAATGAAAAAACATCTGAAACAACAACTGAGAAGGTTACTGACTGAAAACTGGGGAGTGCACCTAGGAGTTCTTGTGGTTATTTTTTCCTTAGCCATATACGGATTTTACTCACACTACACTTCCACAGAAAAGTTAAGCTCCACACAAACACATTTGAAAAAGGCGCCTTCACACGTTGGAAATTTTTCTGCACCAAACATTACTGCTACGCACGCAATAGTATGGGATGTCCGACGGAATACAGCCATCTTTGAAAAAAACTCTGAAGAATCGTATCCCCTAGCTTCATTAACGAAAATAATGACAGCCGTAACAGCACTTGAGCGAGTTCCGCGCAATACAACAATTACCATAGACGACGAGGCTCTTGCACAATATGGACACAGCTCACTTATAGAAGGAGAGAGGTGGCTTTTAGCAGACCTGCTTGATTTTGCTTTAATAGAATCTTCCAACGATGGCATAGCGGCCGTTGCCTCAGCGGTTGGTGCTATATCTGAAGGCCTACCTTCTGAACGCGGAGCAGGTCGTGTCAGCTTTATTGATATGATGAATGAAAAAGCAAAAAAGCTCGGTCTGGAACATATGTATTTTGAAAATGAAAGCGGTCTCGATATCTACAACGAAACAGAAGCCGGAGCCTATGGCTCAGCAGAAGACGTCGCTAAATTATTCTCATACATAATCACCACCCACCCACACCTACTAGAATCAACAACTTACCCAAGCCTACATCTATCATCACTATCGGGCAACAATCACACCGCTATCAATACAAACCGAGCTATGGCTAGTATTCCAGCCCTAATTGGATCAAAAACGGGCTATACAGACATTTCAGGAGGCAATCTGGGAGTTGTTATAGATCCGGGAATAAACTACCCAATTGTTATTGTAGTACTGGGGTCAACATTTGAAGATCGCTTTTCAGATGTGTTAGCATTAACTCGTAACACTCTTAGATATTTTGAAAACTCAACTGCTACAGCAGAAACATTATGATAATCGACATTGTAAAAGTTCTTATTCCCGCCATTGCTTCTTTCGGAGTTGGTATTGTTATTACACCATTCATTACTGATTTTCTGTACCGCAACAAGATGTGGAAAAAAAGATCTGGCAAAGTCGGCTTCGACGGAAAAGAAACCGCTGTATTCAACGCACTGCATAAAGACAGGGAAGTAAGTACCCCAAGACTTGGTGGTGTTGTTATTTGGCTATCAGCTCTTCTTGTAATTTCTCTAATTTGGATTATGGCCATAATATTTCCTAACGAAATTACAACCAAACTAGACTTTATGAGTCGCGATCAGACCTGGATTCCAGTATTTGCACTACTAATTGGAGCACTTGTTGGGATGATTGACGACCTTTTTGAAATCAAACACGGCAATGGAGGAATTTCTAGCAAAAAAAGACTCTTGATTGTTGGGATTGTAGCTCTAGCTGTTGCCTCTTGGTTTTTCTTCAAATTAGATATCCAAACAATTGGTATTCCATTCTACGGTGACCTCTTTATTGGCTGGCTTATTATTCCTCTATTCGTATTTTTTGCTATCGGAATTTATTCTGGTGGGGTTATAGACGGTATCGATGGTCTAGCTGGAGGGGTATTCAGTATTATATTCTTGGCCTACGCTGGTATTGCTTTTTATCAAGATCAATTTAACCTAGCAGCTTTTTCAGCAGCAGTAACAGGAGGGCTTTTGGCTTTTCTGTGGTTTAACATTCCGCCAGCTCGATTCTATATGTCCGAAACAGGTTCGATGGCCCTAACCATGGCCCTAGCTGTTATAGCTTTTATGACAGACTCATTGGGTGAGGGCGTAGGAGTTTTTGCTTTTCTAATCATCGGTGCGCCACTTATTGTCACTTCGGGCTCCGTGGTTATTCAGCAAATTTCTAAAAAGTTCTGTGGAGGTAAAAAGATTTTTCACTCGACACCAATCCATCATCACTTTGAAGCTCTGGGCTGGCCCTCTTATAAAGTAACAATGCGTTATTGGGTTGTAGCGGTGATATGCGCACTTCTGGGTTTGATTATTGCACTTATTGGATAATTTAAAATCCTAGGTTAAACCTAGGATATATTTTTATTTTTTATAACACTAAACCTTGGTGCGCGTGCACGTGTCCAAAATCTATGTGCTAAAATAAAAATCGATGACACGTACCTACGACAAACCATTTTTCTTTACTGTTTTGGCTCTTGTTGTACTTGGTATTTTTATATTCACTAGTGCCTCATTAGGACTTCTGGCCAAAGAGGGCGCAACCTTTGCTTCTGTTGCCAAAAGCCAGATTCTTTTTGGTCTTTTAGGAGGAGTAATCGCAGCCTTCATTACATCGCGTATTCCATACACTTTCTGGAAAAGACATGCTTTTTTTATAATGATAAGTGCTTTTATATTATCGCTCCTAGTTTTTATTCCTGGCCTTGGTATGACACACGGAGGAGCACGGCGCTGGATCGACTTGGGCGTAGCCACTTTTCAGCCATCAGAGTTATTAAAACTTGCTTTTATAATCTACTTTTCTGCCTGGCTTACTAGTGCGCACAAAAAGCTAGATTCTTTTTCTTTTGTCATAACTCCGTTTTTAGTATTAATGGGTCTTATTGGCACATTGCTCATATTCCAAAACGACATCGATGTTATTGTGATCCTATTTACCATCGGCATGGTCCTGCTGTTTACTGCGGGAGCTCAGTGGAGACATCTACTTGTTTTGGTTCTAATTGCTAGCATGATATTCTCTGTTATTGCTTGGCAGAGGCCACACGTAGTTGACAGACTAATGACCTTTTTGGATTCATCCAGAGACTCGTTAAATTCCAGCTATCAGATCGAGCAATCACTTATTGCAATCGGTTCAGGTGGTATAACCGGCAGAGGCTTTGGTCAGAGTGTCCAGAAGTTTAACTTCCTACCTGAACCAATTGGAGACTCCATCTTTGCCGTATTTGCCGAAGAATTCGGACTAATAGGTGGCGTAACTCTAATTTCTCTCTTTGTATTTTTGGGCTTACGTGGCTTGCGTATTGCCAGCCGAGCACCAGATTTATTTGCTCGACTACTCGCCCTCGGAATTGTTATACTGATTGTATTCCAGTCATTGCTTAATATTGGGGCAATGTTGGCAGTAGTGCCGTTAATCGGGACACCACTTCTGTTTGTATCACACGGAGGAACGGCCCTGTTTATGGTCTTAGCGGAGATAGGAATTGTTTTGAACATCTCAAAACACGCTAAGAAATGAACAAAAGTGACAAAAAGTGTAAATGACAAAAATTAAAACTCCCAAATTGCCTCATTGTAAGGTTCGAGCAATAATGAGTTGTCGCGCTTTGGTTCATTTGCAGATTCGTAGTAAGCATAATTAATTTTTGTTCATTTTTAGTATTTTTTTAATTCTTGTCATTATCTATTATGAAAATCGTATTAACCGGAGGAGGATCAGGAGGACACTTTTATCCAATAATCGCTGTTGCTCAAAGCATCAATGACATCGTAGCCAAAGAAAAGCTAGCTGATGTAGAAATGTTCTACCTTTCAAACGAACCCTACAACGAAGGCCTGCTTTTTGATAACAATATTACTTTCAAAAAAATTCCTGCCGGGAAAAGACGTCTATATTTTTCTCCACTAAATTTTCTAGATTTTTTTAAAACACTCTGGGGTATTTTGGTAGCCATTGGAACACTTTTTCGAATATACCCAGATGTTATTTTCGCCAAAGGAGGATTTGCCACTTTTCCAACACTTATGGCTTCAAGAATCCTACGAATTCCAGTGGTAATTCACGAATCAGATACGGTACCAGGCAGGGTTAATAAGTGGGCAGGGAAGTTTGCCGTGCGGATTGCAACTGGCTTTCCAGAAACTCTAGAGAGCTATCAAAAATATGCTGAAAAGGTTGCTTACGTGGGCAACCCAGTAAGAAAAGAATTGCAACACCCAGTTCCAGATGGTGCGTATGAATTTCTAAAACTAGAAGAAAATGTACCAGTAGTGTTGGTGCTTGGGGGGTCTCAAGGTTCAGAGTTGATAAACGACAATCTTATGGATGCTCTTCCTGAGCTAATTGAACGTTTTCAAATCATTCATCAGGCTGGCCAAGCTAAGGTAGAACAGGTGCAAGAGATGTCCCATGCAGAACTTCTAAACAATCCAAAGAAAGATCGTTACAAAATGTTCCCATACTTGAACACCTTAGCTCTTCGTATGGCAGCAGGAGCAGCTAGTGTTGTAATCTCGCGTGGTGGTGCCGGTGCCATTTCAGAAATCGCAAGCTGGGGCGTTCCGAGTATCATCATCCCAATAACTGATTCAAACGGCGATCATCAACGAAAAAATTCTTTTTCATACGCACGAGCTGGTGCCTGTTCGGTTATTGAAGAAAAGAATTTAACTCAACACATAATTATTTCAGAGGTAAGCAGGTTGCTTGATAACCCAACACTTCGTGCCACAATGACAGAGTCTGCTAAAAAGTTCAGCAGACCTGATGCTAGCCTAAAGATTGCTCAGGAAATTGTCCGAATCGGACTATCGCACGAAAATAAGTAGAGCGTTTGTAAATTTGACAGTTCATAAAGATAAAAGCTTGTAAAGTGAAAAGTTGAAAGCTTAAAGAGTCCGCACGATAAATACCCCGTAATACAAAAAATATGCCATCACAAGAAAAAGTAATAACACGTTTTGCACCATCACCGACCGGCTACCTAACTCTTGGTAATTACCGCACCGCTCTTTTTAGCTATCTATATGCCAAACAAAGAGACGGGCAATTCATCTTGCGCGTAGAAGATACTGACAAAGAGCGCAACCGCGAAGAGTACGCTGAAGATATTCTAGAAAGTTCTGAATGGCTCGGTCTTAAATTTGACGAAATACACAAGCAATCAGAAAGAGTAGGGAAGCACAAAGAGTATCTCCAAAAAATGATCGATTCTGGAACAGCATACATTTCAAAAGAAACACCAACTAAAGAGGGTGGTCGGTCAGAAGTTATTCGTTTTAAAAATCCAAATAAGAAAGTTACTTTCACCGATCTTATTCGTGGAGAGATTACCTTTGACACTACAGACTTGAAAGATTTTGTTATTGCAAAAAGTTTAGACGAACCACTTTTTCACTTAGCAGTGGTGGCGGACGATTTTGATATGGGCATTACTCACGTCATTCGTGGAGATGACCACATTTCAAACACACCAAGACAGATGCTAATCCAAGAAGCAATTGGCGCACCGACTCCTGTTTATGCTCATTTACCGCTTATGCTAGCAACAGACAGAAGTAAGCTTTCAAAAAGAAACGGAGCAGTATCTATTCGGGAAATGAAAGCCCAAGGCTATCTTCCAGAAGCCCTTGTAAACTTTATGGCCCTGATGGGCTGGAACCCTGGAACAGATAAGGAAATCTACACTCTAGATGAGCTCCTTAAAGACTTTGATATTACTAAAATCCAAAAAGGTGGTGCCATTTTCAACCAAGAAAAACTAAACTGGGTTAATAAACAACACCTAATGAAACTCTCTGCTGAGGAGCGTTTGGAGCTTATAAGAAAAGAGGCGGGTAATATAGACGGAAGTCGAATACAAAGAGCCGTAGAGGTTATTTTTGAGCGAATTGAAACCCTGGGACAGCTTAAAGAGGCCTTTAATTCTGGTGAGTTTTCATATCTTAATGATCAGATTTCTTATGAATCTGATCTGCTTCTTTGGAAAAAGGAACCTAGCA
>JBGSXG010000040.1:0-14668 GCA_041751485.1 Minisyncoccia bacterium
GTCCAGGACGGGTCGAGTCGGTAACTTTTACCTGTGGATAACGCTAAAAGTGGTTAAAAAAGTTAACCAAAACTGGTAAAGAAAATTAACCGAAAGTAGTTAACGAAGTTAACACACAAAAGAAAGAGAAACTAAGAGAAATCTAGTATTAGGCATAGCCTGTGGATAAAGTGGTCTAGTAGGTAGACTAGTCTAAAATTCAGACCACTCTTGGTCTATTTAGTAGACCGCAAGTGGTCTGCAAGGTAGACACACAAAATCTAGGAAACAAAGGGAAACCTAGAGTTTAATAAAAGTAAGTAAGAAAAAACACCCCGATCTGCTTTTGCAAACAGACGGGGTGTTGAATTACGAACGTCGAACGAACCATAGGACGAGAGCGACGTAGATGAAGACTGGCAGGAGTAGGATCGCCAAGGCGATCCACCAGTGAGATGTGAACGCGCAGTATCCTGCGCCAATCACCACTAACACCAGGAATGGCAGATAGACATACTTGCGAAGCAGATTGTCTTGACGCTCTGCTTCTGCATGACGCTTCTTCCATACCTCCGCTTCGTCTTTTCTCTTACGCTCCTCCTCGATTTTAGGATTCGGCTTGACGATCGTGTCGTTGTCCATCCACGGCTTGAAAACCGCGACCGCTTCCGCAACTTCTGCGTCGTCGCCTTTGTGCGGGATTTCCCGAACTCTCGCTTCGATACCGTGTTGCGTCAGTGTCTCCATTAGTCCCGCCATGCTTTCTCCGGAGAACCAGAGAAATTGCCGGAAGACTGCAGGATGATCTTCGTGTGCGAACGGACCCTCTAACTTTTGCTCTGTCACCAACGCCTTCAGCTTCCTGTAGACATTGGCGAACGGACTGACGTCATCGTCGCCGGGCGGTTTGTCGAATGGAGTGTAGGCACTCCATGGATTTCCGACTTCTCGCTCGGGTCCGACGATGGTGAGATAAGTCTTGCCGTTGAAGGTTTGACTCAGCGCACCATTGATTCCGTCAATGCTGACGAGAATCCAGAGGCCTTTATTAAGGATCATGTTTCCTCCATTCTCAAGCTTGTATTGTTTATTGGGGACATCTTGAAACCCCTAGCCACAGTGGGCGAAATTTCTCAAGGTACTACCTTTTAAGCATATCATATAATTTGATGATTGTCAATTACAAAGAGGTACATTCAACTTGCTAGTGCACCGCTTCGATATCCTTGAGAAGTCATGAAATACGGCTCTTTTCATTTTTTTAATGAATTTCTTCATGGCTCGAAGGGGTTAAATTTCTGTATCTCTTTTCGTAATTTCTCGAAGTCCTTGAACACCTTGTTGTATATCCATATCACTTTTCCTTTGCGTTTCTTCGTCTCGTCACTCTCCAAAAAGTCGACGAGGTCGTCGTCAATGAAGGATGCGAGAGAGATGTATGTGGCGACGAGCAGCCGAATGCGCTCCTTGACTGCCATCTTCAAATGTTTCTTGGATTCAGGAAGCTTTGAGATGCGGTTAAAGGGCGTGGTGCCACTCGGCTCGTGGTACTTGAAATGCTTGCTCGCATCTATTATTGCTTCGATGTCTTCATCTTTCACACCTCAATGGATGACGCTGATCGCGAAGGAAGTCTAGACCCCTCAAAATCGCCGAGTTCGTAACTGACTACACAAATTTTCTAATGTAAGCTAGAGTGCATCTCTACTTGCATTATAGCAATTATTATGATATAATATGAATAGGTTACGATCACAACAAAAACCATTAACAAGGAGACAAAAAATGACCTCAACGTATGATCTCAGCTGGAGCAAGACTTCGTTTCTTGCTAAGCTACAGCTCTTTCTCAAATCACAACAGAATGAAAAGCAGAAGATGCAGTCGGGCGACCGGCGGGCGCAAGCTGAAGCGTGTTCCTCACTCTCCAGTACCTACTACACCATCGTCGGCACTGGATTCTCCCAGCTCAAAGCGACCCTTCGGCCGAAATGGCTGATCTGGCTCGCTCCGCTGCGAATCCTGCTGTGGTGCCTCACATGGCTACCGCTCGCTGCGTGGTGCTACTGGCGCATGCTTCCTCTCTCGAATCGGATGGTTGAATTGATCGGCTACGACGGAATGTCTGCCGACCAATGCGATGTCCGCCAGAGCGTACTGCGCCGTCGAGGCCAGTATGAGGAAGCAAAAAAGTGCATCCGTGCGGCTCTCGCCAAGAACCCCGAAAAGGCTCACACTCGCGGACTACTCCGCGTCGGGCTTGCCGAAATCTATCGGCATGAGGGCAATCGACAGGGCGTCGAGACGGAAGTCAAAGCCGCTCTTGTCGAAGCCGAAGTTTCTGAAAAGCAGGATCCTCGGCAGGCCGCTCGCATCTACAAGCATTGCGCTAACCTTACCGACTTCGTCGAGAAAGGTGACCCGATTCCAGGAAGCCAACTCCGCCGCAAGGCAGAAGAATTGGCTCGATCTGTCGGTGCGCAAGATCAGCTTCTCAAACTGTAATGATTCAGAAATCACCCAACCGCTTCGTGGCAAGTTCACGAAGCGGTTTCTTTTTGCTAAAATTAGCAACATGAAATATTTATCTATAATTGAACAGCCAACAAAAGAAGCGATAAAAGAATTCGCAGAAAAAAGAAACCTCACTGAGCATTTTCCTGAAAATTATGTTCATCCTCAAGAAGATTACCTGCTTGCATCTGACACCGCTCCAATTTTTGTGGTTGCTGACGGAGTTACACTAAACTTCAAGAAGTTAATTGAGGATAAGAAAGAATATCCAAATCCATCTCCTGCGGGAGAAGTTGCAAAAATATTCTGCGAAGCAGTGCAAAAAAGTGCGAAAAATAAATACGTAGACCTCAACAAGGATAGCATTACGCAGATTTTTAAAGAGGCAAACAAAGCAGTTAGTGATTACAATAACAAAGTTGGCAAAAGTGACATCTCAGGAAATATCACTAATTTTTATTCTGCAACTGGATCATTTGTGATCATCAAAGACAACAAAGGATACTGGGCTTCCATATGCGACGCTTTTTTCGCACATTTCGACAAAGATATGAATCTCAAATTTATATCCACTGGTTTATGTTCGCCATACGCAGTTATCAATGGTGAGGAGAGAATGGCTGATCATATCGAGAGCGGAGTGATTGATCTTAAGGAAGGAGATCAGGTCATTGTCTTTACTGATGGTTTTGAGCATTACGTTAAAAACTCTGACTTCACTAATTTATTCAATAACTGGTCAGATAACTTGCGTGAACGCATCGCAAAATTCTCTAGCCAGATGAATCTGGAAGATCCTGAAAAATATGGGCATGAGAGATCATTAATTGTGATATCAATCTAATCTCATATCCCAATATACGGAAACTGCGGTAAGTCATCTTCCCCAAAATCCTCTTGCTGTGCTGGCCTCTGAATGATTCTTTTGTCCTTGGCTATGGTAAGAGCGAGCGCATCAGGAATGGACGAATCGATGCCTTCTTCCATAAGTGTCTCTCGATCAATCATCTTCCTTTTGCCATTCGTATCGGTGTATACCATATACAACAAGTCATCGAATACGTGGTGTCCTACAAGTTTTCCGATCCGTAACCATCCTGCCAGTTTCGAGTACGCCCTAGCCCAATTATCCGAAAACAAATTGCTATCAAATTGCGGTTGCTCGTTCATCATGATTCCATAGCGCTGTCGATTACCATATTTGTTGAGATTGAAATGACCGACTGCAAGTTGCCTCAATAAATTGCATAGTTCCTGCCCTCGATCCGCTTTGTCTATGAAGATGTTCTCATCCGAAATTGGCACGTCATGCACCTTGGCAAGCTCGATAACCTTTATAGCCATTGTCGTAACCTCCTGAATCGGCTCATGGTACAAAACCTCGGCTGCATTCTCGGCTCGAAGTACGATTGTTGAGTGAGTTGTGTTTTTGTCTGCCAACACAACTCCCAACCTCTTGTCTCCAAAATACGAAACCCTTTCTTGATAGCTGTCATTGAGGAGTCTTTCATCAAAGAGCGCATGATATCCCTTCGGTACATTAGATTCCTGATCCACCACGCTCGATACAAGTATACAGAAAGCGTCTGAAAGGTCATCGTGCTTTTCAGTGCCGAAGCCTACAAGCTGTTCAATCAATTTCTCTGCGCCGTATCGAGGAAACAACACTGTGCCAGACTGAATATGGTGAGAGACGAGCGATAGTCTTGCTCTCTTGTCTGATCCTTGTGTGCGATATTCCTTTGCAGGAAAGTTCTCGGATTTCAAGTGGTCGATGATTGATTTCTGGTATCCCACGTTCTCGATCCATACAAGTGCATTTCCTAAAGTCTTTGAGAGCGATTTAATTTTCTCAATCGTCTTCGGGAAATCCATTCGCTCGTTCACTGGATTCGGCAACACATAAATCTTCAGAGCTTTCTTCCTGCCATATATCTTTCCTGAAACCATTGCCGTGTAATCCGCATTATCTTTTTCGCTAATTGCAGGATCAATGCCGGTTGCGGTAAAACGATTCACCTCGGTCGGCAATGAATCGTAGTAGCGAATCCATTCGGGTCTGATAACTTGATCATCATCAGCAATGATTTGGAGCATGTACTCTCTTTGCCACGCCTGAGGACTCGGTACCGACTTTTTGAGCGTATCAATATCAGCTTGGGTCGGATACTTCTCTGACCACATGGCGGTACCGTCTTCCTTGAGAAAGGGATACGCCTTTGTGATGCCATCCATTCGTCCTTCGAGAATCGCTTTCTTCAACCTCATGATCACCGAGTCGTTATGAAGCTTGGTACCGATTACGATAAGACGGGTATCTATGTCTCCAAGGGGCATGATGTCGCTTGTGAGCCAGTCGAATAGCTTGTCTCTACTTTCCTGAGTTTTAACAAGATTCAAATCCTCAAGGTCGTCGCAGATGATGAGGTCTGGTCGGTGAGCACCGTGCTTGATACCTCGAATCGAACCATCTACCGAGGCGACCATGATCCTCGCTCCGTATTTCGGCAGTACGATAGAGACTGCTCGCCATTCATCATTCGGTTCCTCGAATGGTCCAAGGTCTAATCTTAGAAGTCTGTTATTTTCTAACTCCAGTTTGATGTTCGCTAAATATTGTTTGGCTTGGCTTTCGGTCTTTGCGATAATGAGGACGAATTTTCTTTGTTGAATGCCGAGAATAGACCAGATGGCATATGAGGTTCCCATAATCGTGGTCTTGCCCGATCCTCGAAACGCTTCGATGACTAGCTTCTTTGCACTCGTATCTTCCGTAAGCTCAAACAGCTCTCTGTGAAATTGAGCTGTCTTGTATTTGATGTAATGCGAGAAGTAGATGTGGAAGAACCAATGGTGACATGCTTTTGTCATGGCACGGCGTATCCTTCGATTCTGCACGATCTCATCCATTTTTTCAGGTGATATGTCGGTGCTGTGGTTATGCATGGTCTTCGATTCCTAATGCGTTTCGGACGAGCTTTGCTTCCTCGGGAGTAAGCTGCTCGTCTTCCTCGGTTCTGGTAGTCACTTCGACCTTGTTTCGATATTTCGGATGATGCTGACGAAGCCACAACTGAATGGCTGGAAAATTCTTTTCTTTAATCAAGGTAATAAGCTGACTCTCAGAAAGATCGTTGATCATTTCCTCGCCATCCTGCATTGCCTCATCAGTCGCTTTCTTGAATTTCGCATCCTCTCTGCGCCATCGGTAGTAGGTACTGCGACCGATGTTCGATCGCTCGCAAGCGATCTGGACGATCGGCATCTTTCTAAGTTGTTCCAAGACAAATTTCTGCTCCGTCTTGTTCCTTTTCAGTGTTGATTCTCTTTTCATAATTTTATTGCTTTTAAGTTTGTTAATTTCTCCCATCGATTGATAGCTGTCTGCACGTACTCGGAATCAAGCTCGATGGCGATACAGATACGCTTGGTCTGCTCGCATGCTAAGAGGCATGTCCCAGAGCCAAGGAAGGCATCGTAGACCGCGTCACCGATACGAGTACTGTTGAGGATGAGATGACGGATAAGAGGTACAGGCTTTGTCGTAGGGTGAAACGGACTCTTGTTCGGCTTCGGATGGACGATGACGCTCTTGTCCTTCGATTTCAAAAATTCATGCGTTCCATACCATCCGTATGCGATAAGTTCGTGCATCGGAGCATAGTCCATGCGACCGACAACTGCCTGCGTTTTCACCCAAACAATCAGTTGAGCAAATTTGCATCCAATACCTTTCATTCCATCTCGCAAGGCGAATATCATCTTGTCCGAGTTGAAGATGTACAAAGCATTCTTCTTTTCGAGATGTGGGGTTACCGCACCGAGCCAATCCTCCGTGAACTTTTTATATTCCGCATCACTTTGAAGGTGGTCATTCTCGATTTTCTTGTCTTTAAGCAGAGCTTTGAAATTCTGTTTGCTCTCGGCAACTGCTACGCCATATGGAGGGTCGGAAATGATTGCCTTGATTTTTCTTTTACCAACCACCCTTGTGACGAACTCCTTGTCTCTCGAATCACCACAGGCAATCGTATGTTCGCCCAACTGAAAAATATCCCCGAGCTTAATTGAGTTTGGTAACTTTTTCATTTGGAGAGAGTTGCTTAAAGCGGTTGATAATGAGCTGGCAGAATATCGGCTCCATCTCGCAAAGGTAGGCGATACGTTTCAGCTGTTCGCACGCAGACAGGATGCTTCCTGATCCGCCAGTAACATCGAGGATTATGTCGCCAGGTTTTGAACAACGTCTCAACGCTTTTTCGTGCAAGGTCGGAGGCTTTTGTGTCGGATGTGAATATTCTTGGGACGGCAAGCGCTTTACGAGCCAGATATTGAGCATGTCTAGAATGTCTTCAACCAATCTGTTTCCGGTCGTGGTTTCTTTGTTCAGGACTTCGTTGAGATTTTTAATCTTGTCACTTAAGTACGGTTTTCCTCTCGTCCCATACACGCAGTATTCGGTCACTTTGTTGAATGCCACCTGCGGTGTCGGGGAAGCATTGTCTTTCACCCACAGGCACAATCGTTTGGAATCAATACCGAGTTCTTTATACAGTTCCTGAAAGAGCCAAACGTATCGCTCGTCGCACCAGAAGAAGACGTGAGCGTCAGGCTTGGTCACGCTCAATGCGTTCTGAAGGAGTGACTTTGCGAATGCGTGATACTCGTCATCTGTCTTACTGTCGTCAGTAGTACCGCCATACTTCGCCTTGTTGCCGACACCTTTGTCGTATGAGAGTCCAATGTTGTATGGCGGATCAGTATTTATCATGTCAGCAAGGTTCCCACCCATGAGGAACTTGATCATGTTCTGATCCGTAGAATTGCCGCAGAGTAATCTGTGGCGACCAAGGGCGAAGTAGTCGCCGAATTTGATATCGGTTTCCTTTATCTTTTCGAGTTCCTTTTCCTCATCAAAGTTGTCGTCAGTGACTTCGAGATTGTCATCGAAGATGTTGGTAAGGTCACTCGAATTGAATCCTGCGGTGAGCAGAGTATCGATATCGAAGTCACTTGCGAGGATTTCCCAATCCCATGATCCGCCAGAGCGATTGCTTGTGAGCAAATATTGTTTGAATTCTATGGCTGATAACTTCCTGTTGGGAACACGAATCTCAATTTCTTCTTCGCCTCGACCCATGAGTTGCAGGGCTTTAATGCGCTGATGCCCAGCGACGATCTTGCCGTCAGTGTTAATGGCAGGAAGCTCGGCAAGATTGAATTTCTTGAGACTTTCTTTTAAATCTTCCATCTGCTTATCTGTTATCTTTCTCGGATTCTTCTCGTAGGGCAGAAGATCATTTACCCGGCGCTTTTCGGTGCGCCATACCAGTGGTGTCAATTTAGACATAGGTTTTTCGTTATTAATAATGGGCACAGTATGTGCTGCTAATTCATACAAAAGAGTGGGAATTACTTTTTTGCCCTGAGACAATGGTAAATCCCAAAAAGTGACGAATCGTGGTGCATTACTTTTGCCACCTACAATGCTACTCGTGAAAAAATGCAAAAAGGTGTGCATTACTTTCGCTACCCAGAATCGTATGCTGGCCAACACATCCAATTGGTGGGTATTGAAAATGCTACTGGATAAAAAACGTGCAAAATCGTGCGGAATCAATTTCACTTTCTTATCTTCTAAAAGAGTAGCGGACCCGAATCCTCCTGTCTGGGGGAATTGCCTGGCAAGAAATGAATATCAAAATTAGTCCAGTAATCCTCTTAAAATATGCAAAATCAAATTGGCACACTGTTTTGGCACAGTGTGCTGTTCCGATATCTCTGGAATACCCTTATGGTGCTTGGCGGAGGACTCCCAAAGTGCCTTGCAAACACTCATTTGAAACACTGCTCCTGCGTGTGCCAAATTGTGCCAATTTGGGAAAGGGAGACCCCGACCCACGAACCTCAATTTGGTCAGTCCGAATATGCTAAAATACCCTTACAAGGTCTTGCTTGTGGGGCACTTAACCCACGATGCCCGCTTCGTGAAAAAGCGCATTTCTGCGCTTTTGTGTGGGATTCGAATGGCGGAGCCATGTCTCGAATACTTGGAGAGACGGGCGAGCCCGGGCAGGAGCCACCCGCTAGAATTCGATCCTGAGCTTGTCGAAGGAGAAGAATTATAGCGAGGTGAGCTGGCGCCGAACCCCACTCTCTCCGCTCCTAAATCAAAAAAACGCCCCTCTGGCGTTTTTATTTTTCTTTCTCAACAATCTCCTCCGTCTCCACAGAATATCTTTTAGTAATAAAGAAAATATAAAAAATCTCTAGGATGCCCACTGTGTTTACGAGTAAGAGGATGATAAACCACCATTTATGAGAAAGTCGCGCGGCTTTCCACAGAGCGAATCCTTTCCATGGGATTGTCCAAATTACAACAAGCGCAAATAAGATAGAGAAGTTTGTTGATAAGAGGTCTATCATATGTGCACAGTATATCATGCTACAATATTGCCATGTCTATCGAATGGAAAGCTTTTGAGCATGGGGTTGGAGATAAAAATCCAGAATGGTACGTAGCCACCAGTATTATGGTTATTGCTGTGGTTGTGACTTCTATTATTTTTAACAATATTCTTTTGGCTGTTATTGTTGGACTGGGTTTCTTGGCTCTAATCGTCGCGCATCGTCGAGGTCCTAGAGAAGTACATGCAGTTGTGGGGGACAAAGGCATTAGGGTGGATGACTATTTGTATACTTACGACAATCTAGAAGCGTATTATCTTAATGAAGAACGCGGAATTTTGATGTTGTTGTCGAAGAAATTGCTGGCATCGCATATTATCATTCCTTTAGCAGAAGATACTCCTGCTGAAGAAATCGACATACTCTTGGCAGAGCATTTAGAAGAGCGCGAAATGCACGAAACTATTTTTGAACACTTTATGGAGTATCTTGGGTTCTAAAACACGACACCAATTACGAATGAAGTGCACGAATAGCGAGGTCACGAATACGCACACACGAATGATGAAGACGAATGGCACGAATATGCAAGTCGCTTTGACTAAGAAGGGGTAACTTGCTATTTTGCTTCTATTGCTCTCGTCGTTCAACGGATAGGACGCAGCCTTGCGGGAGCGGCATTCGGACGAAATAAAAACAAGCTTTTGTTTCGTCCTCATTTGCTCCCGTAGTTTAACGGACCCCATACTACACCGCGCCTTATGATGGCGCGTTGAGTACGGGGCGAGGGGTGGTTAATTGAATATTGATATACTTATTTTACTCAGGGTGATTTTATAGATTTGCTCCCGTAGTTTAACGGATAGAATGCTGGTTTGCGGAACCGGTGATCCAAGTTCGATTCTTGGCGGGAGCACACATGTCAAAAATTATAGGAATAGATGTTGGTACTAAAAAAGTAGGCATTGCTATTAGCAATGAAGATCAAACCCTGGCTTTCCCAGTTGATGTGATTGATTTTTCTGTTGTTAGAAAATTTATAAAAGATTTGGCAGAAAAAGAAAGTGTACAAAGGATAGTTGTGGGGGAGTCGACTCGCTTGGATATGACAGATAATCCTGTTATGGAACATATTAGAGCTTTTGCTGGGAAGCTAGAAAAAGATGGTTTAGAAGTTGTATATGAGAATGAGTTTATGACATCTATGCAGGCCTCGCGTATCCAAGGGTACAATAAAAAACAAGATGCCTCAGCTGCGGCTATAATTTTACAAAGTTATTTAGATAAGCAGAAAACAATTGACAATTGACAGGTGACCTCATGCAAACACATATCTTAAAATACGATGTACATCGTATTTCGTGAAAGGACAATGAGGGTAATGTGGGGCAGGGTATCTGATCCAAGGTGTATAAAAATAAGGTAGGTTTTGATTACTGAAGACGCCTAGACACTCGATATATCGAGTGTCTATAGCATGTGAGTTAGCTGAAGGTAGCTAGGAGAAAGTTAGGTGTGGCGCACTTGGGGGTTGAATTCAGCACTAGCGTTGTTGACAGACTGTTCTAGTATGTTATAATTAAGACAGACTTAAGAACCTTACATTTTGCGAGAAATACACATCTGGTCATAGCAGAAAGTTCTTCACTTCGGGGTGCCTACCCTGAGCTTGCTTGCGGTGAGCTTGTCGAATCTGTTGAAGGGTTCTCTGCTGTGACCATGTTGGTCTGGCTCCCGCCTCGGATGAGAGGCAATATTCCTAACGGGCAATTGAGCCCAAGGAGATTTCCATGACACGGCTGATTGATAATGTTTTGAACACAGGGCCCCTCAATGCCTGCCTGAAGCACATGTGTGCTCAGCTCGGCATCGAGGACCCAAACGAGGCTATTCGTCTTGTGAACTCCGGAGCAGTCAAGATGAATGTGGTTAGGCACACCATCGACCTTGCCAAAACACCCCGGCTTCCGTTCGACAATGCCGAAGTGGTCAAACACGAAGGCAAGGGAATCGTCGAAATCGAGCTCCGCTCGGACGACAACCTCTACATCGACGGCAAGAAAGTTGTCCTCCACCTGTCGAAACGTCAGATGGGCGACAAGCGTGTTCAGGGTCACGAACTCCGCAAGGAGCTCGAAGATGGCACGCAGGTGCTCTTGAACAGCAATGTTCTCGACTACCTGTTCGACCATCCCGAGTTGTTCCCCGAACACTGGAAGAAGAATGAGCAAGGCGAAACCCTCTACATCTTCTTCTGGGGAAACATCTTTCGCAGCCCGTCGCACGGCAACCTGTATGTCCGCTGTCTGTGTTGGCGCGGCGGCGGGCTGCGCCGGGGCTGCGGCTGGCTCGACGGCGGCTGGTGTCGTCAGGGTCCGTCTGCTTCCGTCGCAAGTTAACTTAGTACTTTGAGCTTTGCCCTAGCCCTTAGATACTTAGACCTTAGTTCCGCCCAATCTCTGGTTGGTGCGGGGCTTTTCTTTTGATAAAATAATCTCGGTACTAGGTGAATATCAGTATATGGCTACGGCTATACACCACCGAATCCAGCAAAATGATAAATTGGGAATGTTCTCGGTTAAGACTTAGAACAGAGTAATTTATTTGAGCTTAACAAAAAATAAAATACTTGGTATGAGGTGTTATGGTATTTAAGATACCGAATTCGATACAACTTGGAGATAGTTCATTTACTTCGATAAGTGGTGGTTTAGGCGACGCTTCATACATTTTCGCAACCCGTCGCACGGCAACCTGTATGTCCGCTATCTGTATTGGAACGACGGCGAGCTGAACCGGAACTACAACTGGCTCGACAACGACTGGAATCGTCAGAATCCGTCTGCTTCCGTCGCAAATCTTTTTATTTCTCTCCCATATTTATTTATTGGGAGAGTTTTGTTTTATAAGCTGTCCACGCCAACCACCTAGCATTTTGCCTACTTCCTGAAGTTTTTTTGATAAAGCGATATATTTTTTGCTATCGAGCGATTGTGTTTCCCAAAGGATGAGTGAAAGGATATTAATTGTGTCTAGTTTCCTAATGGCAAGCTGAACATACGGAAGCTTCTTGTCTTTTGAAAGAAAGGCTGCACTCGCGATAGCTTCTATTGTCTCTATAAAAAGTGAGTCAATCCTTTGACCTAAAGAATAGCGATGTTCTTTTGGGAGTGTTTTGTAGTATTCAAACCAGAGTTTGTAGCTAGTTTTGAGTTGTTGCAAGACTGGTAATAGTTGAGCTTGAAAAATTGTTGCGGGGGGGGGCAGACTTAGGTGTGTTGTGATTCATGTTAAATACGATAGCATCATTTCTCTGGAAAATCTGCTTGAAGCCTGGAAGGAGTTTGTTATAGGTAAGCGTAAAAGAAAAGACGTGCAGGTGTTTGAGTTACATTTAATGGAGCATATTTTTGATTTACACAACGACCTTAAAAACAAAATATATAAACACGGACTATACGAAGCATTTAACATCTCAGATCCAAAACCACGACATATTCACAAAGCATCTGTGCGTGACAGGTTACTGCACCATGCAATTCATCGAAAATTGTATCCAGAGTTTGATAGAAGGTTTATTGCAGATTCATTTTCGTGCAGGGTTGGTAAGGGAACACATAAAGCACTTAACAGGTTTCGAACATTTGGCTCCAGGGTTAGTAAAAACAATACTCGCACCTGTTGGGTTTTGAAATGCGACATTAAAAAGTTTTTTGCTAGTATTGACCATGAAGTTTTATTGTCAGTTTTAAAGAAGAACCTTTCTGATACAGATGTTCTCTGGCTTCTGGATAGGGTAATTACAAGTTTTCACACACAGCAAGGGAAAGGCCTACCACTTGGGAATCTAACTTCACAGCTTCTGGTTAATATCTATATGAATGAATTTGACCAGTTTGTAAAACACGCACTTAAGCAAAAATATTATATTCGATATGCGGATGATTTTGTGTTTCTTTCAGAGAATAGAAAGCAACACACAGAAACTCTTCGACATATCGAAGAGTTTCTAGGTAAGTGTCTCAAACTCACACTACATCCGAACAAAGTTTTTATTAAAACACTTGCATCAGGTGTCGATTTCCTCGGCTGGGTGCATTTCCCAGATCATAGAGTGTTGCGAACGGTGACAAGGCGTGGGGTTATGAAAGGGTTGCAGAGTGAGAATGAATCCGTGCAGAATTCGTATCTAGGTTTACTTAAACACGGAAATGCGTATAAAATACAACATGCTACACTGGCATTACTAAGCACTAAGCACAAAAAACTAACCTATGATTAAGTACGAAGATTATTCCAAAGTAGAAATACGTATTGGAGAAATAAAAAAAGCTGAAAGGATAGAAAAGTCAGAAAAACTTTTTCTTTTAAGTGTTGATTTTGGACTAAAACCTTCTGCGGAGCAAGAAGGTTCGCCCGATAATTCTGCAGAGCAGAATGGTTTAGGGGGAGAAAGAGACCTGCGAACAGTGGTTTCCGGCATCGCTCCATATTTTGAAACACCAGAAGAGCTCATCGATGTTCAGTGTGCTTTTGTGACGAACTTGGAGCCAAGACCGATTATGGGTTATGAAAGCCAAGCGATGATCTTGGGTGCTAAAACAGAAACAAGTTTTGCTCTTTTGAAAGCATCAACATCTGTTGAACCCGGAAGTGTGGTTGGATAGTTTCTATCATTGACATATAATAAAGGGAATGAGATCAAAGCTTTTTGATTTTTTCCCAGTACCTAAGTCGTTGGCAATGCACACCAGCGGTGTTGCTGTGTCTGATAGGGCCGTTCAGTTTGTGCGCTTTGCTCAAAAGAGAAAAATTGAGATAGAAGATTATGGAGAAGTGCTATTGCCAGACAATGTTATTGAAGGTGGTTCTGTTACTGCCCAAAAAGAATTTATAGATACCCTGTCTACATTAAAAAAGAAACACAAATTAGATTTAGTCGAGGTGTCTATTCCAGAAGAGAAGTCTTATCTTTTTAAAACAACCGTGTTGGGTGATGACATAAAGGAGATTGCTAATAATATTGAACTTAGGATTCAAGACAACGTACCTTTCAGTGTTACTGAAGTTGTTTTTGATTTTTCGATCATTAGTCAGCCGAAGGAAGGAAAAAGAGACGTGGTGGTTTCGGTGTTGCCTCGTACGGTTGCTCAAGAATATGTTGATTGTTTCCAGCAAGCGGGCCTTACACCAACGTCTTTTCAGGTTGAGTCTCAGGCTGTTGCTCAGGCAGTAGTGCCAAGAGACAACACTAAGACAGTCTTGGTGGTAAATATTCAGGAGGATAAAGCTGGGCTATATGTTGTTACTGGCCAGACAGTACATTTTTCTTCGACAGTTTCCATCGATGGTGCCGCCTCGGATATTCGTGTTATTGATGAGTTGGCGACCAAAAGCTCGCAAAAGGACGGCTCTGTTAATCTTTCTACGCTTGTGCGGGAAATAAAAAAAATACTTACATATTGGAGGACGCATGATGGGGGAGAAGATGGGGCCTACGTAATTACCCACGTGTACCTAGTCGGTTCTATTGTTGAGGAGGTTAAGACGACCGACTATGTTGGCAGTGCGTTGTCTATACCAGTAGAGATAGCTAATGTTTGGAATAATGTTTTTTCTTTTGATACAACTATCCCAGAGATGCCTCGTGGAGATTCCCTGCGGTATGCCGCTGCTATTGGTCTAGCGTTGCCTGATCAAGAATAATATGACCATTAACCTACTAACAAAAAAAGAAAAGAAAAACATCCAAAAGCTCTACAGGGCT
>JBGSXG010000041.1:0-4788 GCA_041751485.1 Minisyncoccia bacterium
AAACTCAAAAATTTGCCGCTTCAGAACAACGAAAAAACAAAGGGAAGAGACCAATGCGTCCTCGAACTGACTTTGCTTTGCAAATGCAAGAGAAGCAAAAAACACGTCTCTCATACGGTGTAACCAACAAACAATTTAGCAACTACGTAAAAGAGGCCCTGACACACAACGGTGTAAACACTGCACAGGTTTTATTTGAAAATCTTGAGACACGTCTAGACAATGTAGTATATCGAGCTGGACTTGCTCCAACACGACGAGCTGCTCGACAAATGGTTTCTCATGGTCATATCAAGGTAAACGGAAAAAAGATTACTGTCCCCTCACACACCGTTTCAATGGGAGATGAGCTTACAGTTAAAGATTCAAGTACCGGAAAGGGAATGTTTAGCACCCGAGAAGAGGAGATGGGCAATTACACAGCGCCAGCATGGCTAAAATCTGACTTAAAGTCAAGAAAGGTCAAAGTTGAGGGAATGCCCAAAATGGAGGCTCAGGAGCTATTATTTGATTTAAGGGCTGTGCTCGAATTCTACAGTCGTTAAAAACAGTTGCCAACGCTGGAATTTTTTAGTATAATTACAAATCTAATTTTTAATAAGAAGTAATCACTATGCCTGAACTTGATATCATCCTTCCTTCAAAGCCAAAAGTTGTATTTGAAGAAGGCTTTAAAGCATCTTTCGAAATCGACGGTCTGTACCCCGGGTACGGCCACACACTAGGAAATTCACTACGAAGAATCATCCTGTCTTCTCTACCCGGAGCAGCGGTTACCGCTGTGAAGATTGAGGGTGTTAGTCACGAATTTACCGTTATCGACGGCGTCAAAGAAGACGTCATAAATTTGTTACTGAACCTTAAGAAGATAAGTCTTCATATGGATACTGATGAACCACAGAAACTGACTTTGAAAGTTAGTGGAGTAAAGAATGTGACCGCAGGAGACATAAACGTTCCTGGACAGGTCCAAATCTTTAATCCAGATTTGCCTATCGCAACACTAACAGATAAGTCTGCATCTCTTGAGATGGAGATCACTGTTGAACGTGGACTTGGTTTTGTGCAAAAGGATATTCTTCAAAAAGATAAGATGGATATCGGAGCTATTGCACTGGATGCCATTTTCACACCAATCCGACGAGCAAACTACGAGGTTGAGAATATGCGTGTTGGTGATCGAACAGATTTTAACCGACTTAAGATACACATCGAAACAAACGGAACTCTTACACCAAAAGAGGCGCTAGAAAAATCAATCGAGATAATGATTCATCAGCTGAAAGCAGTTATAGGTTTCCAAGAAAAAGAAATTCCTGCAGAAGCAACACCTTCAAAGGCAAAATCTCTATCTGACGATAGCGACGAGCCGGAGGATAAAGAGTTTCTGAAAACTCGTATAGAATCACTCGAGCTTTCTGCAAGAACAGAGAACGCTCTAACAAATGCCAACATCCGAACAGTCGGTGGTTTGATCCGAAAGAAAGAGGTTGACCTGTTAGAAATTGACGGCTTGGGAGAAAAGGGAATTCAAGAGATCAAGAAAGCCATTAGTAATTTTGGAGTTACTCTCAAGTAGGCACTTGCCTCTTAGAAGTATTTTGGGTAGTATTTCATTTCGTCGATTAATATGAACCACAAAAAGAAAAACAGAAAATTTGGTCGGGTTAAAAACCAAAGAACAGCGCTTATGAAATCACTAGTATCATCACTGATTACTCATGAAAGTATCCAGACTACTGAGGCCAAGGCAAAAGAGTTGCGACCTGTAGTAGAGAAGCTTGTAAGTCGAGCTAAAGCTAATACACTCGCCTCAAGACGTGTGTTGACCTCTAGAATCGGTCTTCGAGCAGCAAAAAAGCTTGTTGACGAGATTGCACCCAAGTATAAGAGCCGAAGCGGTGGATACACGCGAATCACCAAGCTAGAAACAAAGCGAACAGATGCGGCTAAAATGGCTCAGATTGAATTTGTATAAAAAGTATATATGAAAGAACACGTAATTGATGCAACACAAAAGAAAATTGGACGAGTAGCTACAGAAGCTGCTGTCTTACTGATGGGCAAGAACAATCCAGACTATCAGGCAAACGTTTGTGCTGATGTTCGTGTTGTCATTTCAAACGTATCAAAAGCAGACATTGATGAGAAGAAGCGTCTTCAAAAGACTTACAAACAATATTCTGGATACCCGGGCGGTCTTAAGGAACCAAGAATGCAACAAGTTATTGAAAAGCATGGTTATACAAAGCTGTTTGAAAAAGCGGTGTACGGAATGCTTCCAAACAACAGACTTCGAGCACGAATGATGAAGAATTTGGTAATTTCAGAATAAACAATTTTATGGCAACAAAAACAGCAACAACATATTTTGAAGCAGTTGGACGACGAAAAACCGCCGTGGCTCGTGTGCGCCTACACACTGGGGCTAAGAAAATGTCCTACACCATCAACGAACGACCAATCGAAAGCTATTTTCCAACAGAAGAATTAGCACAAACAGTACGTGATGCCTTTGTCACAACAGAGCTAAAAGATTCTTTTGATGTAACTATGAAGATTCAAGGAGGTGGAGCTCATGCACAAGCAGAGGCAGCCCGACATGGTATTGCTAGAGCTCTAACCATATTTGATCCAGAACTTAGAACAAAGCTCAAAAAAGCAGGTTTCCTAAAACGAGATCCTCGTTCAGTGGAACGTAAAAAACCAGGACTCAAGAAAGCTCGCAAGTCCCCACAGTGGAGCAAGCGTTAATCGCCAGCATGACACAGCAGGTTTGATCTTCACTTTGTTATATAACAATATATTTTTGATATATGAAAAAAGAAAACGAAGAAAAACACACAGACGACATTGTATACGAAGCAGAGGAAGGCACTTCTTTCAAGGCTCCTTCTATTGAGAAATTGAAAAAGAAACTACTAGCTTGTGAACAAGAAAAAAAGGAATACTTAGAAGGCTGGCAGAAGGCTAGGGCAGACCTAATTAATCTCCGGAAACAGGATGAAGCTGAGAAACAGAACATCCGAAGGTACGCCTCAGAAGAAGTTCTTCTTGAGCTCGTATCTGTATTAGATAGCTTTGAAATGGCTTTCAAAAACAAAGACGCATGGGAAGCAATCTCAAAAGAGTGGCGAACTGGAGTGGAGTACATTTACACGCAATTAAAAAATATTCTTTCTTCTCGTGGCATTACCGAAATAAATCCAATGGGTGAGGAATTCGATCCACAAAGACACGAAGCGGTTGAAATGGTTTCAGGAAAAGATAATATAGTACTCGAGATTGTCCAAAAGGGTTATACATTGAATGAAAAAATCATCAGAACAGCTAAGGTAAAAATCGGAAACGGAGAATAGTGGGCATTATTAAATTTTCACTTTATAAACTTTACGAACTTTATTAACTTTTAACTTCTTAACTCTCTATGTCAAAAATAATTGGAATCGATTTAGGAACAACAAACTCAGCTGTGGCTATCGTTGAAGGAGGAGAGCCTCGTATAATTGAAAACACAGAAGGGGCACGAACAACCCCATCTATTGTGGCCCTTTCAAAAACAGGAGAACGCCTTGCGGGACTTTTAGCTAAGCGACAAGCAGTAACCAATCCGCAAAATACCGTTTTCGGCATCAAACGCTTCATCGGACACAACTTTGAAGAAGAAATGGTACAGAAAGAAAAAGATATCGTGCCATACGAGATTCGAAAGTCAGTAAGTGGTGGTATTGAGGTAAAGATGGGAGAAGAATGGCATAGACCAGAAGAAGTCTCTGCTATGATTTTGCAAAAGTTAAAAAAAGATGCTGAAGCAAAACTCGGCGAAACTGTAACCGAAGCGGTAATCACTGTTCCGGCATATTTTAATGATGCCCAGAGAAAGGCGACTAAAGATGCCGGTAAAATTGCAGGTCTTGATGTAAAACGAATCATCAACGAGCCGACCGCTGCCGCACTGGCCTATGGATTTAATAAAAAGAAAGATGAAAAACTTGTAGTCTTTGACTTCGGAGGAGGAACTTTCGATGTGTCTGTCTTGGAAGTTGGAGATGATGTTGTCGAAGTTAAATCAACAGACGGAGACTCCCATTTAGGAGGAAAAGATATCGATCAAAAAATTATAAATTATCTTATCGATGAATTTAAGAAAGACTCTGGGATCAATATTAAAACAGATCGTTTGGCTCTACAACGCCTCGACGAATCAGCTGAGAAGGCCAAAATTGAGCTTTCAAGCGCCTCAGAGACTGAGATCAACATTCCATTCATAACATCTGATGCTAACGGTCCTAAGCACCTTTTGATTAAACTAACTCGAGCAAAACTTGAAGAGCTTTCAGAGGAGTTTATTGATCGGGCTATGAAAATTACTGAACGAGCAGTAGAAAATTCTCCATTCAAAAAAGAAGAGATTGACGAGATTGTTTTGGTTGGAGGACAGACTCGAATGCCTAAAATTATGGAAAAGGTGAAAGAGTATTTTGGAAAAGAGCCAAACAAGTCAATCAACCCAGATGAAGTGGTTGCACTAGGTGCCGCTATCCAAGGAGGTATCATTGGAGGAGATGTTAAAGATGTTCTTTTGCTTGATGTTATTCCACTGTCTCTAGGAATCGAAACAATGGGCGGTGTGGCAACAAAGCTGATTGAAAAAAATACAACTATACCGGCTTCTAAATCACAAATATTCTCGACCGCTGCTGATAACCAGACTTCAACCGAAATCCATATCGTCCAAGGAGAGCGATCGATGGCAGCAGACAATAAAACACTCGGACGGTTTATTCT
>JBGSXG010000042.1:0-5147 GCA_041751485.1 Minisyncoccia bacterium
CGTGCTCTTTTGCTTGAAGCCTCTGGTCGTCCACTCGTCTAAGAATAGAGTTACGTCTTTTTTGTTGAGCTTCCGATAGTCTATTACGTTCCCCTTCTTGTTTTTCCAACAGAGCGTCCCATTCTCGCTGAAGTTCTTCTCCAATCTTGTCTTCGACTATCCTTTGCTCTTTTTCAAACCGTCTTTTTTCTGTACGTAAAGCGTTTTTTCTTATCTTAGACTGTGTACGAAAATTTTTGACATATCTGATAAGCAAGTGGTACGCCGGATTGAGCTTACGAAATCTATTCATAAAAGCACCTCCCTATATAATGAAAACTACTCTGATGTCAGAGTAGTCTTTTAAGAAGCCTTGTCAAGAATACTTAGATAAGTTTTTTTAACTCATCTTGATGTCTCTGCATCACCGTCATGGTGGCTGTCATCTGATCTTTTCCAGACTTCATCTCAGCTTGAACCTCTTTGGCAATATTGGCAAAGAGATCTGGATTTTTATCAATCATCTCCATTGCTTTCTTCTGCTGTTCTTCAGGCACACCTTTCATCTGAGACTTCATCATTTTTTTCATTAAAAATTTCTTCAACATAAAAAATCTAAACTTAAATTATTAGTTAGAAAACACATCTTACCTTAGCCAAGACGGCTATTCAAATAATGTAGAGCTCCGTAGAGTCCACCAACGGCCCCTAGGGTGGCTTTTTTCACTGGAGGTAGTGTTGGGTACACTTTTGAGATACGTTTTAAATGTCGTTTAATATCAGAGATTCGAATTGCGGGATCACCAACAATCATTGACCCTCCTAAAACGATTGCATCTGGAGACCAATGAACAATGGCATTATGCAAGCCGTATGCAAGCTTTTCTGCCAGCTCATCCCACACATGATGACTTTGTGGAATCTCATATGGCTTTTTTCCAAAACGCTGTTCGAGTGCTGTTCCAGAAACAAGCTCTTCTAAAGAGTGCTCAAAATCTACAAGCTCATGTCCTGGTTCAAATCCATAAGCATGCTCATCTACTTTTTTTGTAACAATACGGGTACCCCCCACACCAGTACTAACTGTAATATAAACAACAATATCATCATCTATTCCGGCACCAGCAACAGCTTCACCGAGCCCCACGATACTTGCATCATTTTCCAAAAATACCGGACACTTAAATTCTTTATGTAAATCAAGCTCTAAAGCCCCGCCAACCCAACCAGACAAATTTGGCGAGCGCACCAAAGAGGTTCTATCCTGATCAAGAGTACCCGTAATGCCTCCGGCAATTGCCTTGATTGGTTTGGGTGTTAGTGTACGCATTTCACGAATCAGCTTTACAATTCCCTTATCGTAATCCTGAGGAGTATCAAAAATAACCGGATCGTCAAAATGCTTACGATCACTACTGATTGCAATGCGTGTTTTTGTGGCTCCGATGTCGAATAATAAGTACATAGATTTAGTCAAAGGTGAAAGGGTGAAAGTTTGTATAGCGACAGACGCTTATTCATTCGTGTCATTAGAGCTCATTCGTGTATTAATGTCGTGTTCATCTATCATCCTTTTAAACTCTTCTATCATCGGGACCTGCTCAGGCTCTGTGCCGTAGTGTCCGGAAAGATGTAGAGCAGTCCAGTCTGCCAAAATGAGTGAACTAAATATTTTTTCCAAAGCAGTTACCCCCTCTAATTCAAAAGACAAAACTTCGTAACCCCTCTGCTCAAACAACTTCTCAGCCACATTCATTCGCTCCTGAATACGAGGATGATCGTCCCGATCTTTCAAGAAAACAAAACGAAAATTAGAAGCCAGTTCGCGCGTCGCCTCAATTGTGTCAAAACTTGTCATTTCATTGTGATTCAATTCTGGAAAAACATTATAAAAAGCTGGAATCTTTGCAGTTTCATTGAGCTTTATCTTCCAATTGTAAACAATGGCCAGATTATTTGAAGAAGCATATACCACAGGGACTTTACCAATTAGGTTTTCTGCTAAACTTTTACCCTCTTCCTCAAGCGACAAAGGGTCGAGAGTGTCCGCCAGTCCATGCAGTTCTGTAATAAGATCAGCCTGGCCCAACATAGTAGCCAGTGCCAAAGTAGAGTACCCCAAAGCACTTCGGGGTTGAATACCGGTGTCTGGCATTTGGATATAAGGAACATTAAATTCTTGCGCTTTTTCTATTAGCTTCCCGCCCTTTGCAATAACCGCCATATGATAACCTCTTGCCAAACCTTCATCTAAGAAGCTAATTACCTCTTCGGTGTTGCCAGAGTAAGAGCTGGCAATCAAAAGACTGTCCTTTAAAAAATGCTCGTCATATGGAGGCATATCGTAGGATCGATGTACATATATTTCGATACCAGGTCTGCAGGCCTTAATAACTCCAGCAGCTAAATGAGAACCACCCATTCCAGCCAAGACAATATGCTTAGCTGAATCAAAAAGATGCTCACCATTTTGAACGACGGGCTCATATGTAAATTGTTGAGAAAATGATTTTATAGCGTCTTCCATGGAATTAGTCTTTAATTTTCAGTGCTTAGTAATTAATGAAATATAATTAAATTTTAACACAGCTTTGAATCATCCAGATCGATATCTGTACACAATGTTACATCCTTCATCTGACACAAAATCTTGGCCGGAACTTGCTGGATGGCCAAAGAATCATCCGAGAGCATTTCTAAAGCTGGCTTTTTGTTCTGGCCCTTAACAAAAACTACAGCTTGATCAACACAATCTCTTAAAAAACTCAAAGTTACCGTAAATCTCAAAGTGTGTTCACTCTTGCCAGTAGCATCAAAGCTAACAACCCATTCTTCATCTAAAAACAAATCTTCAAAAAGACGCTTACTTTCTGAAAATGGCATCACTCCAGCAGTATGTCCGTCCTCTCCAATACCAAGTAGAGCTACAACAACGCCCTTTGGGAACTCTTTTTTCCATCTTCGAATCTGCGTTTCGAATTCCATAACAGCCTTGGGCAAGGTTTCTGTTTTATAGATTTTAGTGCCAATAATGGCACATCCTTTTTCTATACAAAAATCAAAAAATTTTGTTTTCTCCAGCTGACAGAAATTATTAATCTTAGGATGCATACTAAATCGTTCGTCTACCACCGAGAGTGTTATGTGCTGACCAAGCAGATCAGTATTGATATGTTCTAACACCCCTAAAGCTGAGCCTCCAGATATCATGAGTAACACGTTCTTCTTTTTATATTTTTCCAAGCAGTTAGAGATATTTTCTCCCGCGACCCGCTCAGTATTTTGTGTTTTATAGATTTTCACACTTTTTACTTTATGAACTTTTTACTTACACTATGCCCGCCAAACATATTTCTAAGCATGGAGACCACCTTACCTGTATAACTTGGATTACCCCGCGAGGCTTTTCGAAACTCTAATGAACCCTCGATGATAGGAACTTCTATACCTAGCTCTTTAGCCACATCAACTGTCCATTGACCTTCGCCAGAATGACTAACCTCACCAGAAATTTCTTCCAACTCAGGCCCGTATGTTTTATACCCGTCTTGAAGCCACTGTACCAATCTTGATTCAATAACACTTCGAGCATTGTATATTCGAGCCACTTGTTCAATATCGAAATCAAAATCAGATTCCTTAATGACTGTCATACCTTCAGCAATGGCCTGCATCATTCCATACTCAATTCCATTGTGAACCATTTTGGCAAAATGGCCCGCACCAAGTGAACCTAAGTGCTGATAACAATCTGGAGCCGCGGCGGCTTGGAAAACGGGGGTAATTAGAGTATGGAGTTCTTTATCTCCACCAATCAATAAACAAGCTCCGTGCCTAGCGCCCCACGGACCACCGCTAACGCCCACATCCATAAATCTAATGCCTTTTACAGCCAACTCTTTACCACGTCGCAATGTTTCTTTGTAATTTGAATTACCAGCATCTATAACAATGTCGTTTTTCTGTAAAAATGGTTCAAGGTCAGACAATACGCTATCAACGGCACCGTGCGGAACCATCAACCAAATAATCCTTTCTTCCGTGTCTAAATTTTTGAATATTTCTTCATATGTAAAAGCCGGAATCGCCCCCTTCTCTGTTACAAATTTTACTGGCTCAGGACTTCTGTTATAGGCAACCACTTCTATTCCCTGCTCCAAAAGCAGTTCGACCATATTCTGTCCCATTTTTCCCAAACCGATGTATGCTATTTTCATATTGATTAGTGCTTAGTTTTTAGTTGTTAGTGCTTGGCCCTGACGCTTCGGTCGGGACTCCGACTGAACATCGGAGCTACTAATTTATTGATTGTCAGTGGTCAAATATCATTCGTTGCAACTGTCCTGGGTCTGTTCCGATCTTGTACTTGTGCAATGGTGTTTTTTCTATCGCATCTTTGACTCCCATTATATACTTCCATGTATACAAAACCTCCGTAGTGCTAATAAAAGAAGTTTGATCTCCTGAAATACAGTCAAACAAGACCTTCTCATAAGCATCGATCTTTTCTGAACCATCCTCATGAAAATCAAAAGATAAATTTCTTGGTTCAATCTTGTCCTCAAATCCAGGAACCTTAACCCAAAATAAAATTGAAATTTTTTCTTGTGGCTGAATTGAAATAGTTATCTTATTGCACTCCTGATTTTTATATTGTTCCGGCATAAAAGATCCCGAAGTCTCATCTTTGAAATGCACTACAATTTCAACCTTATCTTCTTTCAAACCCTTTCCACTAACAATATGAAACGGCACACCTTTCCAGCGCCTATTTCTTATATATGCAATGAGTGAAAAAAAGGTTTCTGTTTGAGAATTTTTTGCAACTCCTTCGGACTCCAAATAACCACCATACTGAGCACGCCTCACGTCTCTTTGTTTTGCTTTCTTTAGTCTCTTGAAAATGTTTTCTCTGGCAGTACGCACATCATCGCACTTCATAGATCTTGGCTGCTCCATAGCAACCAAGGCCAACATTTGCAGTAAGTGGTTTTGTCCAACATCACGAAGAGCACCATTAGCATCGTAGAATGCTCCGCGATTTTCCGCAGTTGATGTCTCAAACAAATTTATCTCTACTTTCTGAATATGCTCTCGATTCCACAGCGGTTCAAAAATGGTGTTGGAGAATCTAAAAGCCATAATATTCTGCAAAGTTTGTTTTGCAA